>CAZBXY010000344.1:0-8359 GCA_964495365.1 uncultured Frigoriglobus sp.
GCCATCGGCGGCCGCAGCTACGGCTCCGGGTTCCTCGGACCGAAACACCAACCGCTGCTCATCACCGACGCGGCCCGCGGTCTGGAGGACCTCAAGGCGACCGTCTCCAACTCGCAGTTCGATAACCGCATCGGCCTCCTGGAGCAGATGGAGAAGGCGTTCCACCGCGAGTACGGGGCCGACGCCATCACCGACCACAAAACGACTTACGAACGCGCTGTCAAGCTGATGCAATCGGCCGAAGCCCGCGCGTTCGACATCGCCAACGACGCGAACAAGTCGAAGTACGGCACCGGCAAGTTCGCGGAGGGCGTGGTGATGGCCCGCCGGCTCGTGGAAGTCGGGGTGCCGTTCGTGGAAGTGGCCCTGGGCGGGTGGGACACGCACCAGAACAACTTCACCCGCGTCAAGGCGCTCTCCGAGCAGGTGGACGCGGCGCTGTCGGCGCTGGTCACCGAGTTGAAGGACAAGGGGCTGCTCGACAGCACGCTGATCGTGTGGATGGGCGAGTTCGGGCGGACGCCGAACATCAACGCCCGCGGCGCGCAACCGGGCCGCGACCACTTCCCGCGGGCGTGGAGCCTCGCCATGTTCGGCGGCGGCATCGCTGGCGGCCGGACCGTCGGCAAGACAGACAAGGAAGGCGCCAGCGTGGTCGAACGGCCGACGAGCGCCCAGGACTTCCTCGGCACCGTGTGCGAGCTGATGGGCATCGACCACACGAAGAAGAACGAGACCGCGACCGGCCGGCCGATCCAGATGGTCGAGAAGCCCAAGCCGTTCACGAAGGACATCACGTGAGGTGAGATTAACCCGACTCGCACCGAACACCCGCGCATTTGCGCGGGTGTTCGTGTTTGTAGCGCGCCGCTCGCCCGAGCGTGACGGTTCGCGTTACAATCGGGTCATGCGACTCATCGACCTGGACGCGAGCGAGGTACGAACCGTAGCGGTGTCGCCCGACGGACGGTTCCTCGCCGCGTCCGGCGCCGGCGGGTGGCTGACGGTATTGGACTGGGCCAGCGGCGACCCGGTGCGCCGGCTGTCACTGGGTGTCACCTGCGACCAGTTCGCGTTCGGCCCCGACGGCTGGCTCGCCTACGTCCACCACACCACGCTGCGCCTCGACCGGCTCGAACCGATCCCCAGGCCGGAAGAGGTGGGCGGGAACTTCGCCGGCGGGGTCGCGGTGTCGCCGGACGGGCGGGCGCTCGCCGCGTCACGGGCCGGGCCGCCGAACCACGCACAACTCGACAAGTGGGCGCTGCCCGGGTTCCGTCGGCAAGTGGGGTTCGAACACTGGTCGCCGTTCCGGCGGCTGGCGTTCAGCCCCAACGGGGTCTACATCGCCGGGATCTGGCCCGGGGTGGCACGCACGCTGCGGTCCGACCCAGCCGAGTTCGAGCTGCGGTTCGCCGCGTCCGGCGGGCTAGACGCGCGGCACCGGCCGAGCGGGGGCCGCGCGTTCGATCGCGGCGGGTTCGTCAGCTTCTCCCACGACAGCGGCACCTGCGCGTTCGGGTGGCGGGACGAGTTCTACGTTCTGGACATCTCGACCGGCACGTCGCGGTACTCGCGCCGCGTCGAGGCGCGGTTCCGCGACGCCGCGTTCACCGGGTCCGGGCGCCTGTTCGCCACGGTCGAGGAGACGGGCGTGTTGAAGATGTGGGACCCGCACTCGTGGCAGGTGGTGTGCGAGTACGACTGGGGCGCCGGCCCGCTGACGAGCCTGGCGTTCACCGCTGACGGCACCGCCGGCGTGTGCGGCACCGCCCGCGGGCAGCTCGTGCAGTTCGACGTGGACGAATAGTGGTTCGTGTCAGTGGCTAGATCAGGCTGGCTGAATCAGCCTTCCACTATGGGCGCAGTGTCGGCATGTTCTCGGGCTGTCCCAGATTGATACCCGTGCGAAGTCGGCCATGCCAGGGAAGGCCGCCAAGGTGGTCATTACCCAGCGACAGCAAGAGATCCTCCAACGGTGGGTTGGGTCTCGCTCCTGCCCGAAGGGGTTGGCACAACAAGCCGAGATCATCCTGCTCGCCTTCGACCGCCTGCCGAACGGACTGATCGCCAACCACCTCGGGTGCGAGCGGCACGCCGTCGGGATCTGGCGACGGCGTTGGGCCGACGCCTTCGACACCTTGGTCCGCATCGAATGTCTCGAAGGTCTCTCGGCCCTGGAGACGGCAATCGAAGATGTCCTGAGTGATAACCCCCGGTCCGGGTGTCCGGGGACGTTTGCTCCCGACCAGATCGCCCGGATCATCGCGGTCGCCTGTGAGCCGCCCGAGGATTCGGGCCGCCCCGTGACGCACTGGACGGCGACCGAGTTGGCCGAGGAGGTGGTGGCACGCCGGATCGTCCCCTCGATCTCCGCGCGTCACGTCGGGCGTTTTTTAAAGTGCCGAACTCCGGCCGCACCGGATTCGGTACTGGCTGAACGCGAACCCCAAGGATCCCGAGGCATTCGCCCAACAAGTCCTTCGTGTCCACCAAACTTGGGGAACCTCAGGGCTAACGCAACGGCGGCGGAGGGTCGGATGCCACCTCCGCGCCCTGTTCTGCAGCGAGAAAGGCCAGTGGGACGGCTACTGGGCATCGCCGCTGCGTGAACCTCTTCGGCAATCGTGACGCTCACCCTGCGTCGGGCGTATCATGTCCTTGCCACTCACGGAGCCACGCCATGCGTTCACTCGTGCTCGCGCTCGCACTCCTCGCGGTTGTCGGGTTGCATACGCCGGCGGCCGACGAGCCGAAGGGCAAGGAGAAGGAGAACGAGAAGGGCAAACCGAACAAGCTCGCGAAGTCGAGCAGCCCGTACCTGCTCCAGCACGCCTACAACCCGGTCGAGTGGTACCCGTGGGGGCCGGAGGCGCTCGAGAAGGCCAAGAAGGAGAAGAAGCTCATCTTCCTGTCGATCGGTTACTCCGCGTGCCACTGGTGCCACGTCATGGAGCGCGAGTCGTTCTCCAACGCCGAAATCGCCAAGATCATGAACGCGAACTTCGTGTGCATCAAAGTCGATCGCGAGGAGCGCCCCGACATCGACGACATCTACATGACCGCGCTGCAGGTGACCGGGGAGAGCGGCGGGTGGCCGCTGTCGATGTTCCTCACGCCCGAAGGGAAACCCATCTTCGGCGCGACGTACTTCCCGCCGGAAGACAAGAAGGTTGGCGACGACGTGATTCCGGGCTTCAAGACGGTCCTCAACAAGGTGATCGAGTTCGACAAGGACCGCGAAGACCTCGCGAAGCAGGCCGACCGGATCGCGGAGCGCACGGTCGAGGCACTGGAGTCAAACACCCGCGCCGCGGTGCTGGTGCCGCTCGACCGCAAACTGGTCACGGACGCGCTGGATTCGTTCGAGATCGACCCGGAGCACGGCGGGACCGGCGTGCGGGCGCGGACGTTTCGCGGAACGAAGTTCCCGCGCCCGCCGGTGTGGGGGTTCCTGCTCGCGCAAGCGCAGAAGCCCGATAACGCGGACCTCAAGAAGCGGGTCGCGCTGACGCTCGCGAAGATGCTCGAGGGCGGCATTTATGACCACCTCGGCGGCGGGTTCCACCGCTACAGCACCGAGCGCACCTGGACCGTCCCGCACTTCGAGAAGATGCTCTACGACAACGCGCAGCTCGTGGAGTTGTACAGCGAAGCGTTCGCGCTCGACCCGCGCCCGGAGTATAAACGGGTGGTGGTCGAGACGCTCGCGTTCATCAAGCGCGAGATGACCTCGCCCGACGGCGCTTTCTACTCCGCGATCGACGCCGACAGCAACGAAAGGGAGGGTGAGTTCTACGTCTGGACGAGTGACGAGTTGAAGAAAGTCCTGGGGAACGACGCGGACTTCAACTTGATTAAAACCGTTTACGGCGTGACCGCGCCGAACTTCGAGACTCAGTTCCACATCCTGCGGCTGCCGAAGTCGCTCGCGGAAGTGGCGAAGGACGAAAAGCTGACCGAGGCGCAACTACTCGCGCGGCTCGAACCGCTGAAAAAGAAGCTGTTCGAGTACCGGGCGAAGCGGGAGCGGCCGTTCCTCGATACCAAAATCATCGTGGCGTGGAACGGGCAGATGATCGCCGGCTACGCGACCGCCGGGCGCGTCTTCAAGGACAAGACCTACATCGCCGCCGCGACGACCGCGGCGGACTTCATCCTGACCAGGATGCGCGGCAAGGACGGGCGACTATCCAGGCTCTACGCCGCAGCGCCCGGCGAGAAGCCGCGCGCGACCGGCGCCGCGTTCCTCGACGACTACGCATACCTGATTCACGGCCTACTGTGTTTGCACGACGCAACGAACGAGAAAAAGTGGCTTACCGCGGCGAAAGAACTCACCGACCTCGTGGTGAAGTGGCACGGCGACGGCCAGAGCGGCGGGTTCTACTTCACCGCGAGCGACTCGGAGAAACTGTTCGCCCGCGCCAAGGACAGCTACGACGGGGTGCAGCCGTCGGGCAACTCGCAGATGGCCCGCAACCTCTTGAAACTCGGCCAGAAGACGAAGGACGACTCGTACCGCGACCGCGGCATCCGCACGGTGAAGGCGTTCTCGCTGGCGCTGCGCACGAACCCGACGAGTATGCCCGCGATGCTCCGGGCGCTGGACGAGCTGCTCGACCTCGCCGGCGAACCGGCCCGGCCCGTACCGATGCCCAAGCCGGACGCGAAGAACCCGAAATCGTCGGCCGACGCAGTCGAGGCGAAACTGGCGCTGGAGAAGGCGAAGGACGGCAAGCAGGTGTTCGCGCTGACGCTCACGGTCACTGACCCGTGGCACCTGTACGCGAACCCGGTCGGTCTGGATTCGCTCGCGGAATCGCAAACCGAGGTGAGTGTTTACGTCGGCGGCAAGAAGGTGGATGCGAAGGTCGAATATCCGAAGGGGAAGGACTACAAGGACTCGACCGGCGCGAAGTACCTGGTGTACGAGGGCACGGTGAAGGTGAGCGGCAGCTTCCCCGCGACCGAGGGCGAGGTGGAAGTGCGGGTGAAGGTGATCGCGTGCAAGGAGGGGCTGTGTTTGCCGCCGAGCGTGGTGAAGGTGAAGCCGTAACGTCTTCGCCGGCGGGGTGTGACAAAACTCGCGATAGAGTGGAAGTACGTCGGTGTCCTCGCCCCGGTCTCGGTCGTCTTCACATGCCAAACCCCAAGCCGCCGCCGGGAAAGGGACGCCCGCCCGGGTCGGGCGGGTTCGGGTGGCGCGCGTTCTTTCAACACAGCACCACCCCGGTGTTCGTACTCGGCAAGAGCCGGCGGTTGCGGTACGCCAACCCCGCGTGGGAGAAGCTCACCGGGGTGAAGCTCGACGAGGCGCTCGGGATGGTGTGTTCGGCGCGCCGGACCAACACGCCGCTGCAATCCGCGCTCGCGCCGACGCCCGAAGCGCTCGCGGGGCGCGCCGACCGCGCCCGGCGCCCGGCCCCACCCAACCGCAGCGGGCCGCCGTGGTGGGACGTGACGTTCACACCGCTATCCGGCGCGGACGGGTTGTACGGGGTCGTCGGAGTGGTCGCGGTGGTGGGCGAACCGGTCCCGGCCGCGGCGCGGAAGATCCCCGCAAGCGTCGCGGCGCTCCGCGACCAGCACGCGAATCACTTTTCGCCCGATCTCATTTCTGGCGAGTCACTTGCGGCGACCAGGCTGGTTGCTCAGGCGCGCCTCGCAGCGCAGCTGAGCGTGCCGGTGTGGATCGTCGGCGAGCCGGGAAGCGGTAAGGAGACGGTGGCCCGCGTCGTTCACCACACGGGCGCGGTCCGCGACCGCGCGTTCGTCGCGATCGACTGCCCCGGGCTTCAGCCGTACCTGATCGACAGTGTTCTCTTCGGTCACGGCGGGCTGGGCACGTCCGACCGCGTCGGCACCGTGTACCTGAAGGAACCGTCCGCGATCCCGCGCGATGTACAGCAGCGGCTCGCGGATCACTTCGCCGAACACCCCGGGACGCGGCTCGTCTGCGGGTCGGTGCGAACGGCTCAGGAGTCGGTCGCGGCCGGCGATCTGGTTCCGGTGTTTCAAACGGCGCTGTCGGTGTTGGAACTGCGCGTGCCGCCGCTGCGCGACCGGTTCGACGACCTGCCGCGGTTGGCGGCGCGGATCGTGCCGGACCGCCCGCTCGACCCCGGCGCACTTCCGGTACTCCGCGCGCACGGTTGGCCGGCGAACCTCCGCGAACTGGTGGACGTACTCACCGGCGCCGCGGCGGTCGGCGCGGCGGGGCCGATCCTGCGCGAACACTTGCCGCACGACCTGCGCGTGCGATCGGAAATCCCGCGCGCGCAGCCGGCGAAAGCGCTGAACCTGGACCAAATCCTCGAAGCGGTCGAAAAACGGCTGATGCAACTGGCCCTGAAGAAGGCGGACAACCACCAGACGGAAGCGGCCGAGCTACTGGGGGTGTTCCGCGCCAGGCTCTGGCGCCGGCTCACCGCGCTGGGCATCCCGGTCCCGCCGCAACCGCCCAAACCGCGCAAGAACGGGGAGTAGCCGTGCGAACCCCACAAGTTGTGGTCGTCGAGTACGACGGGTGGATCGCCCGGCACCTGGGCGACCTCGCCGCGGAGAGCGCGTGGCTGGTCCGCGACACCCGCACCGCCGACGCCGGGCTGGCGCTCGTGCGCGAGTACCAGCCGTGCGTGCTGGTTGTTCAAGTGGAACCCGGCGATGACAAACCCGTGCCGCTGGCGCTGATCGCCGACGTCCGGCGCACGTGTGCCGACGTGCCGGTGGTCGCGGTGAGCGACGTGAAGCTGAACGACGCCGACCGCGTGGCGTGGACCGCGGCGCTGTTCGACCTGGGCGCCCGGTACGTCCTGTTCCCGCCGCTAACGAAGCCGGTGCTGGAGGACGTGGTGAGTGGGCTGATGGCGGTCGCGGTGCGCCGCGTACTCGGCGCTACCCCGCCGGCGGCGAAGGGGCTCCCGCCGAAACCAAAACCCAAGCCGCGAAAGCCGCAACAAGAAGAGGTGATCGACCTCGCCGACGAGGACTTGCACGAGTGAACCCCTTCGGCGAGCTCCCGGTGCTCGACGCGGCCCGCTGCACGGGCTGTGGGGACTGCGTCGCCGTGTGCCCGACCGACTGCTTAGAGCTGCGCGGCCCTCGCCCGTGGCTGCCGCGCCCGCGGGACTGCGTCTCGTGCTCCGCGTGCGAATTGGTGTGCCCGACCGACGCCGTCCGGCTGAAGTCAGTCGATTTGGAGTGACGCACACGCCTGTTGGTACGTCAGTTCCAGCTCCAGCGAAACCGCGAGATCGTGATTCAGCCACAGCGGGACCGTGGGCAGCTATTGGCCGAGACCAATCGGATAGGCGCAGACGTCCAAACCCAGGAGCGGACCGGATTCGGCCGCTTTGCGCGTCGCCCGGTATGCAACGGCCGACAGCCCACTGGGAGAGGTCCGCCGGAGCCCTTCGCCGCTTTCGATCAGGTCGCACAGTTCGTCGTGAAGATTGGCCGAGTAATTCGTCACGGTGTCGATCACCACGAGCGCGATTCCTTTTTTGGAGATAGCTCCCGCACTTGACAGCGAACGCGCGCCGATTCTCCTTGCGATCCTTGTTCGCCTCACTCACAAGTTCAATCGCGGCGACGAGATGCCACCCGCCGCCGCCACGGTAGACCTTGACTTCAAATGGGTCCGGGTCGTCGAAGCGGATGTCGGCCGAGAAGGTCGCAGCCGGTGGCGGCAGAACCGGGGCCGCGGTCGCAACACCGCCTCCCTCGCCGTTGATCCCCGCGAACAGCGAGCCGCGATCAACCCGCTCCAAAGCGGCCACGTCGGCCTCGATCTGAGCGCCGAAATGCCGCCCGGACTGGGCCGTGTAACGCCCCCGTTCCAGGTGCTGGGTGTTCAAGCGGTCCACCATCTTCACACTCCAGTTGGCGTGGAAGCTGGACCAGGGACAAAAGTCCGAAAGCGGCGGGAAGTGGTCGCGCAGCGGCATCGGGTGGTCCTCCGGTGTTCATCCTGACCGATCCGCCGCGCAAAGAGAAACGCCGGAGGGCTACTCGCCCCCGGCGTTGTGGTGACGCACAGGCCGGAAAGCCTGTGCCACGAAGGTTACTTTACACCGTGGCCAGTTCGGCCCCGTCGCCGGCGAACCGCTCCGCCAGCGACGGGTCGATGCCTTCCAGAACCTCCTTCAGCCGCAGCCGAGCGACGTGCAGCCGCCGCTTGACGGTGCCCGTCGGGACCGCGAACTCCTTCGCGATCTGCTTGAGGCTCCGGCCCCGGATGTAGAACGCCTCCAGCGTCTGCCGGTCCAGCGGCTTCAGTTCGCTCAGCCCGGCCTTGAGCTGCTCGACCGCCTCGCCGACGGCGAAGTTCTCCTCGGCGGTCCGGGTCTTCGCCTCG
>CAZBXY010000345.1:0-8353 GCA_964495365.1 uncultured Frigoriglobus sp.
GTGCCGTCGCTGGACCAGAGAAGTAGCAACGGCACACGGAGTGTGCCGACTACTCTGAAGAGGCGACCATGATAATCGAGCGCCGGAAGCTGACCTTCGTGAGCCTCGATGACGCGGTTCGCGACGCAGAGGCTTTGCTGGAAAAGGGTTACGACCGGGCGGGCAACTGGGATTTGGCGCAGGTGTGTTCGCACCTGACGGAGTGGATGCGGTTCCCGGTCGAGGGGTTCCCGAAGTTGCCGCTGTTCCTTCGCCCGGTGTTCTGGTTGTTTCGGAACACGGTCGGACCGGCGAAGCGAGCGAAGTACACCGCCGAAGGGATGCCCAGCGGCAAGCCGACGATGCCGCAAACGGTAGCCGAACCCGGTGGCGATGCCGCTGCGGCGGTCGCGAAGTTGAAGGAAGTCGCCGAGCGGTTCCAGGCGCACGCGGGGCCGATTCACCCCTCGCCGCTGTTCGGCGCGATGACCAAAGACGAGGCGCTGCAGTTGCAACTGAAGCACTGCGAACACCACCTGAGTTTCCTGGTGCCGAAGGCGTAAGAGTCGAGAGGGTTGTGATTGCTGTCTCGGTTTTCAGCCTGAAAGGCTCGGACAACGTAGCCTGGGGCAACGCCCCAGGTCCGGGAAGCGAAATCAATAGCAGCCTGAAGGGCTGCGACAGAAGATGTCCCAGGCTTTCAGCCTGGAGGAGAAATCCAATCACATACCTGGGGCGTTGCCCCAGGCTATGTTGTCCCAGCCCTTCGGGCTGAAGAGAAGATCAGGCTCAAGAGAAGACCAACACGAGGCAACCGATGGTTTCCACCGCGACGAAGGCCGGCAAAATCGTGCAGATCATCGGCTCCACGTTCGACGTGGAGTTCGAGGAGGGACACCTCCCGGCGATCTACAACGCGCTGAAGATCGACCAGAAGACCGCCGGCGGGGCGGAGATCAGCCTCACCGGCGAGGTGCAGCAGCACCTCGGCGGCAGCCGCGTGCGGTGCGTGGCGCTCGGCAGCACCGACGGACTGGTGCGCGGGATGGACGCCGAGGACACCGGGGCGCCGGTGTCGGTGCCGGTCGGCCTCGAAACGCTCGGCCGCGTGTTCAACCTGCTCGGCCAGCCGATCGACGGCGGCGGACCGGTGAAGACCGAGGGCAAGCGGTCGATCCACCGCGAGCCGCCGAAGTTCGACGAACTGTCGCCGAAGTCCGAAGTGCTCGTCACGGGCATCAAGGTCATCGACCTGCTCACGCCGCTGGCGCGTGGTGGCAAGGCGGGCCTCTTCGGCGGTGCCGGTCTCGGCAAGACGGTGATTCTCACCGAACTGATTAACCGCATCGCGAAGGTCTATAAGGGCTACTCGGTGTTCGCCGGCGTCGGCGAGCGGACCCGCGAGGGCAACGACCTCTGGCTCGAAATGCAGGAAACCAAAACCAGCGCCGCGGCGGACGCGAAGTCCGTGCTCGAAAGCTGTGCGATGGTCTTCGGTCAGATGAACGAGCCGCCGGGCGCCCGGCTGCGAGTCGCGCTGTCGGCCCTGACGATGGCCGAGTGGTTCCGCGACGTGACCGGCACCGAAACGCTTCTCTTCGTGGACAACATCTTCCGCTTCTCGCAGGCCGGTTCGGAAGTGTCGGCGCTCCTCGGCCGGATGCCGAGCGCCGTGGGTTACCAGCCGACGCTGGCGACCGAGATGGGCGAACTGCAAGAACGCATCACGACGACGAAGGACGGGGCCATCACGTCCGTGCAGGCGGTGTACGTGCCGGCCGACGACCCGACCGACCCGGCCCCGGCCAACACGTTCCAGCACCTCGACGCCTTCATCTACCTGGAGCGGTCGATCTCCGAAAAGGGCATCTACCCCGCGATCGATCCGCTGGCGTCGAACTCGCGTCTGCTCGACCCGCAGTTCGTCGGAGAGCGGCACTTCCAGGTCGCCGACCGCGTGAAGCGGATTCTCCAGCGGTACCGCGAACTGCAAGACATCATCGCGATTCTGGGCGTCGAGGAACTGTCGGAAGAGGACAAGAAGGTGGTGGCCCGCGCCCGCCGCATCGAGCGGTTCCTGAGTCAGCCGTTCTTCGTGGCCGAGCCGTTCACCGGTAAGCCCGGCAACTTCACGAAGCTCGAAGACACGATTCGGAGCTTCGAGGAACTGTGTGACGGCAAGTGGGACACCGTGCCGGAAGGCGCGTTCATGTACGTCGGCACGATCGAAGAGGTCGCCGCCGCCGCGGCTGAGGCCGCGAAGAAGGCCGGGGCGTAATTGGCGAACCCCGCACGCAAGTGCGGGGGTGGCGGGTCGTGGTGTGACGAGAAGAACACCCCCGCACTTGCGTGCGGGGTTCGCCGTGAGGGTACAATGGCCGATACCGCTTCCAGAACCGTGCAAGTCGTGGTCGTCACGCCGGAACGCGCCGTGCTCGACGAGTCCGCGGACATGGTCATTCTGCCGATGTTCGATGGCGAACTCGGCGTGCTGCCGGGCCGCGCGCCGATCATCGGGCGGCTGGGTGCGGGCGAACTGCGCCTGAAAACCGCCGGCGTCGCGAAGCGGTACTTCGTGGAGGCCGGGTTCGTGCAGGTGCGGTCGAACGTGGTGACCGTGCTCACATCGAGGGCCGAAGAGGCGACGAAAATCACCCCCGCGATGGCCGACGCGGCCCGAACGGAAGCCGAGGCGCTGCCCGCGACGAACGCGGTGGAGCGCTCGAACAAGGCGAAGGCCCGCGACCGCGCCGCCGGCATGAAGAAGGTCGCCGCGAAGAACTGACCGATATTCGAAGCGCTCGACTCGCACCGGCCGGGACGGACCCCGGCCGCTGTCGTTTCATTCCCAGTAATCTGCCCACTTCGCCCCGAACGACTTCTTCAGCCGTTCCAGGTAGGCGTTAGTCTTCACCTTCGCCATCCACATATCGTCTCCGCTCCCGCCCTTGCACACGACGCCCTCCGCGACGCCGTATTTTCCCTCGCGTACCGCTTCGAGGAACGCCCCGGTCAGCTTGCCGGTGTAAACGATGCGCGGTGTCGGCAGGTGGCCGAAGTCGGCCACGAACTGCGGCGGCGAGACGAACCCATAGTCCTCGGCCCAGACGTCGAACAGCACGGTTTGCTTGGGGTCGCCGGGTTGGTGCGTGCCGGCGAACGAGTTCGGGCCGACGAACTCCGTGAACGCCTTCACCGCGCCGAAGTTCGCGTAGTTCGAGTGAGCGCACAGGATCGCTTCCAGCGGTTCCGCGAGCGTCGCGCGGAACACTGCTGCGGCCTCTTCCAGACCCGGATGCGCTGCCGCGAACGCTTCTTCGCCGGCGTCGGTGAGGTTGAACTCGTCGCGCCGCGTGCCGAAAGCGTGCCAGCCGAACTCGCGGTCCCAGCACCAGTGCAAGTTGGTGTCGTCGAGCTTCTCGAACGCGACGCACCGACCGAGTGGCGCGGCCGAACTACCAGGGATTTTTGGGTAATGCAACATGTCGGAAGGACACCCGCGGCGCTCGCGGGTTCGGCGGAAGCGCGAACACCACGGCGCAAGCCGTGGTGTTCGGAGTTGAGGTTGCGTCTACTTCTCGACCTGGAGCGCGGAAGGCTCACGGCACCGCCGGTCCACCGATATCTCGGGACCGATGGGAACCGCGATCCGCGAGGTTGTCCCAGACCCATCGGTCCCGAGATATCGGTGGACCGAAAGCGGTGCTGGAACAGCCTTCCCCGCACAGAGAGCCTGACAGAACGCTCGGACGACGCAACATCGTCCTGTGGCAAAGCTACGAGCTAAACGCGACTTCTCAACTGACCAAAGTTATACCCGCGATCGGAGGTGGGTACAAACACGTTCTTCGCGGCACAAAGGCCGACACGGTGGCGAGTTGGCAATCTTTGGCAATCTTTGAAAAAATGGGCCAAAAGCCCTGGGAAAATCAAAGATTGCCAACTGGCAATCTTTGGCAATCTTTGGCAACCTTTGAACCGATTGTGTTTTCCCGCTCTCACGGCCTCAGCGGGGCCATGTTCTCGATCCACCCGCTCACGCTCGGGTCCATCCAGTTGAACAGCAGCACGCCCGGCAGCACGCCGAGTGCGATTGCCAGAATCGCGAAGGGCAGGAGGCAGGCGGCCTCACGCGGGGTCAGTTCGGGGAAGTGCTTCGTGTCGGGGTTCGTGCCCAGATACACCCGCTGCCACGTCCAGAGAAGATAGCCGGCGGTGAGAATGACACTGAGTACCGCGGGGATCGCGAGTGCGGGCGAGAAGTTCCACGCGGCGATGAACACGCAGAACTCGCCCACGAACCCGCACAGGCCCGGAAGGCCCATCGAGGCGAAGAACAGGATCGCGCTCATCCCCGCGTACAGCGGCATCGGTTCCTTTAGCCCGCCGAAGCGGTTCAGGTCGCGGTGGTGGGCGCGGTCGTACACGACGCCGACGATGAAGAACAGCGCCGACGCGGTGATGCCGTGGGCGACCATCTGGAACATCGCCCCGTCCACGCCCCACTGCCAGTACCGGGCGTTCGCCGACGACCCCCAACTGGCGAGGCCGAGTACCACGAAGCCCATGTGACTGACCGACGAGTACGCGAGCAGCTTCTTGAAGTCGGTCTGGCCCATCGCGACGAGCGCGCCGTAGACGATCCCGATGACGCCAATGAGGCCGACCCACCACGCCAGTTCCGCCGCGGCCCACGGGCACACCGGGAACGCGACCCGGATGAGGCCGTAACCTCCGAGTTTGAGCAGCACGCCGGCGAGGATCATACTGACGGGCGTCGGCGCTTCGACGTGCGCGTCCGGCAGCCACGAGTGCAGCGGGACGATCGGCACCTTGATCGCGAACCCGACGAACAGAAGCGCGAACACCATGTACTGAAACTGCTTGGTGCAAACGGGCTGCGCCTTCAATCGCGCGATGGCCGCGGTGCGGTCCACACCGGGGGCGAACAGCTTCACGTGCCGCGGGTCGTCGCCCTTGCTCGGCTCCTCACTCACCTTCGACTTCACCTGAAGACGGTCTTCCTGCCCGCTGAGGACGAGTGACACCGCGCGGCCGACCTTCGCGAGCGTGACGAAATCGAAGGTGTGGACCTCGACTCGGTCCGCGGCCTCGTGTGGCGTCAGTTGCGGGTTCAGCTTCTGAATGTCGAGGTCGCGGTTGCGGACCTCGGCCTGATCGACGAAGTCGCGGACGTTCACGGAGTAGAGTGCGAGCATTGCGACGAGGAGACACACGCCGCCGAGCAGCGTGTAGATGACGAACTTCAGCGCCGCGTACTTGCGCCGCTGCCCGCCCCACAGCCCGATGAGGACGTACATCGGCAAGAGCATCAGTTCGTAGCCGATGTAGAAGAGGAAGAAGTCGAGCGCGAGAAACGCGCCGAGTACGCCGGTTTCGAGCAGTAGCAGCATCGCGAGGTAGCCGCGAACGGACTGGTCGATGCGCCAGCTCGCCACCACCGCCAAGAGCGTGACGAGCGCGGTGAGTACCACGAGCGGTAGGCTGATACCGTCCACGCCCAGCGCGTACTGAATACTGAATGGAGTGATCCAATTGCGGCGCGCGATCCAGTCGTTGGACTGAAGTGCCTTCGGAATGGGTTGCGCCGCGTCGCTGGCGGCCTTGTCCGCTCGGGCGTCGAGCCGGGTGTGAACGGAGTAGCCCGGCTTGCCGTTGGCGTCGAGGTGGCTGTCGAGCAGGTTGTAGTACCCGACGACGACGCACAGTGACAGCGCCAGCGTGCCGGCGGTGCCGAAGACCGCCCACCAGCGCATGGCTTCGTGCCACTTGGGCGGGAACGCGAGCAACCCGGCCGCGCAGATCGCCGGCAGGAACACGAGCAGCGACAGCCAGGTGAGGTCCGATTCGGGCATTCCGTAGCCTTCTCAACGCGCGGAGAAGAATTAACCACAGAGGCACAGAGACACAGAGAAGACAGGAGATGAATTCATTGAAAGAACTCTCTTTGGTTTTCTTTGTGTCTCTGTGCCTCTGTGGTTAATTCTGTTTCACTTTGCAAGAACGGCGAGCATCCCCAACATCACGACCGCCGTCAAGGCCAGCGCTGCGACGTACATTCGAATGCGGCCGGTCTGCGCGCCGCGAAGCACCCCGCCGAGTGCCCCAGCGGCCTGACCGATCGCGTTCAGGAAGCCGTCGAGCGTGAAGAAGTCGAAGCGCCTCGACGGGGGTTCATCCGGGTCGACGATGGTCGCGTCAGTCGGGCGCTTGTCGGCGGCTGCCGAAGCGCGGGCGAGCGCGACCGTCGGCTTCACGAGCGCCGCGTCGTAAGCCTCGTCGAAGTACCACTTCCCGAGCAGGAACCGATACCACGCCTGGCCGGGCGCGTAGAGCGCGGCGGTGTCGGGGCGCCTGCGGTAGAACACGGCGAACGCGATCCCGGCACCGGCCGCAGCGACCGCCAGCGCCGCGACGCCGGCGTAGAGGTGGAGTTCGTGTTCCTTCTCGGCCTTCCTGCGCTCCCAGTAGAACGTCGCGTCGATGCTCGCCGGTTCGGCCTTCTCCAGCACGTGACCCAGCGCGCTCGCCTCCGCCTTGTACAGCGGCCAACCCCACGCGACGCACACGCTCGCAACGGCGAGGACGATGAGCGGGAGCGTCATCGTCGCCGGCGACTCGTGCGCGTGGTCGTGAATGTGCGGATCGCGCGGCGGCCCGGTGAACGCGAGGAACCACAGCCGGAACATGTAGTACGCGGTCATCCCCGCAGTCACGAGCGGCAGCACGAACAACAGGACGTGTGTCGGGTGAACCGTGACGTAGGTGAGCGCGGTGGAGAGGATCATGTCCTTGCTGTACCACCCGCTCAACAGCGGCGCGCCGGAGATCGCCAGCACCCCGACCAGCATCGTGAACGCAGTGATCGGCATCTTCGACCGCAGTCCGCCCATCTTCCGCAGATCTTGCTCGTGGTGGCAGCCGTGAATCACGCTGCCGGAGCAGAGGAACAAGAGCGCCTTGAAGAAGGCGTGTGTGAGCAGATGCAACAGCCCCGCGACCCAGCCGCCGATGCCCAGCGCCAGCATCATGAACCCAAGCTGACTGCACGTGGAGTACGCGAGGACGCGCTTGATGTCGGTTTGCACGAGAGCGATTGTGGCGCTGATGAACAGTGTCGCGGCGCCGATGTAGGCGATGACGAGCAGCACTTCCGGGGCGAACAGCGGGTGGCACCGGCCGACGAGGTACACGCCGGCAGCAACCATCGTGGCGGCGTGAATGAGCGCGGAAACCGGTGTCGGCCCTTCCATCGCGTCCGGGAGCCACGTCTGGAGCGGCACTTGCGCGCTTTTGCCGGCGCAGCCGAGGAAGATGCCGATCCCCATCACCACGAACAGCCAGTATGGAATTGCGCTATAGCTGATGTAAGTCGGCGTGGGCAGGGCCGAGATTTTCCCCTCAGTGTGGCCACCGTAGTAAAGGGCATCAAAGTGCCCAGCGTGCGAGATCGGGAACAGCGCGAGGTGCGAGCCGGTCCCGAGTTGATCCTGCGGCGGCAGCGCGTACTGCGGGTGCCCGTCCTCGTCCCGCTCGTCGATCGGGTTCACCCGCACGAGCTGGTTCGCGAGAACCGTCTTGTTCTTCTTGTGGTGCGCATCGTGTTCCGGGCACCGCACGCGGTTGTTCATCTCCTCGAAGTTCAGCGTGCCGAGGTACGTCCAGGCGATCAGAATGCCGATGAGGAAGCCGGCGTCGCCCACGCGGTTGACGATGAACGCCTTGTTCGCCGCGGTGCTGGCACTGGGGCGCTCGTAGTAGAAGCCGATCAGGAAGAACGAACACACGCCGACCAGTTCCCAGCTCACGAACACCTGGAACAGGTTGTCTGCGATCACCAGGTTCAGCATCGAGAAGCAGAACAGCGACAGGTACAGGAAGAAGCGGCCGTAGCGGCCGTGGCGCGAGAAGTGGTGCGAGTGCCCATCCTCCGCAGAGGATGGGCGTGCGGTGTTCTGCTTATCGACCTCGTGGTCCTCGACCGTCTCCTTTGTCTCGTCGCGCATGTAGCCGAGCGAGAACACGAAGATGAGCGTGCCGACCACTGTGACCATCGCGAACACAACGGCCGTGAGGTGGTCGATCTTGTAGCCGACCTCCAGCGCCAGCGCCGTCGGCGGGGTCGGGCGGGTCGAGTCGGCCGCGCGCTGCTTCTCCCACGTCGGCGGGTCGGCGGAATCGAGCGGACCCAGACGGACCCAGTCGGCGCGGGCACTCCACCGGGCCTTGTGTTCGGCCCCGGTCGAGTGGTCGTTGAGGAACAGTACCAACCCGGCGACGCCGAGTGCAGCGGCGGCGCCCATGAACGCGGTCGCGAGGTACGCCCCGGTGCGTGCCGGCGTGTCACCGCCGA
>CAZBXY010000346.1:0-8307 GCA_964495365.1 uncultured Frigoriglobus sp.
CGGGCCGACCGCCCCCGCCGGGAGGGCCGGTGGGACCGCTGGGCCGACCGCCCGCGGCCGACATGCCGGGCCCCGGGCCCAGCGACGACGGCCCGCCCGCGACGGCCGGGGCGCCGCCGGTCCCGCCCTCGAGCAGCACGCGGATGATGATGTACCCGGCGAACGCGGGCGACGCGGTCACGAGTAGGAGTGCGACGATCGCGTACAGGAAACGCCTCATGAGAACCTCCAGAGCGGGCGCACACGCCCGAATATACCGATTGTTCCGTGTTCGGGGCCGCGCCGCAACTCGAAACCGCGGGCGCGTTACATCACTTCTTCTCGGGCACCGGATCCTTCTTCGGCGGGTCGGCCTTCGGCGGGTCGGCCTTCGGCAGCGCGAACTCGATGTTGGTCTCGCGCACGCCGGCGAACAGTTCGGTGTTCCGCTTGGGCCTGTTGCGGATCTCGCGGAGCCGGCCCTGCAACTCTTCGATGGCGACCTTCGCGGCCGGGTCCGGGCGGCCCATGAAATCGACCTTGTCCATCGGGGCGAGGATCTTGGGCACGATGAACTTGAACATGTCCTCGACGACCGGCGGGACCAGGCGCGGCTCGAACCGGGTGGGAATGGTCGGGTCGAAGTCCGGGTCGAACAGCGGGCGCCACCGGAACATGGCCTCGGCGAGCAGTGCCGCGTACTTGCGCCACGGGAGCGAATTGTCCTCGGCCCGGGCGGCGCGGGGGCTGGCGAAGGTGACCATTGCGGCCGTGATCGCCTCGACGGCCACGTCCGCGTTGTACTCCCGGATCGGCCGGAACCCGCCCTTGAGCTGCTCCGCGACCGGGGCCATGTTGCACAGCCCGATGGCCGCCTCGGCGGCCTCCAGCGGGCCGGGCGCCGGGAGCAGGTTGGGGTCGCTCATCGCGATCCGCACGAGCGTGTGAGCCGGGTACAGAGGGGTGGTGCCGTCGGCCCCGGGGACCGTGACGAACTTGGTCTGGGCCAGCGCGCGAACGGCCTCGCGGCGGAGGTAGGCGATCACGCGCACCTGGTCCTCGGTGAGCGTTTCCGGCTTGTCGGCCCCGGGCAACAGCAACCCCGGGTTGTTGATGCAGTCCATCAGGGCTTTCACGAGCGCGCCGACGGTCTTGGCGTCGGCTGCGTGCTTGCGCACCCGTAAGTCGTTCAGGTCGGGGGTCGCCAGCAGCGCCGCGGCGGCCTGGAACAGGTACTGCTTCACTTCGGGCGGGGTGTTCGCGCTGGCGATCAGTTCCGTGACCGTCCGGAAGTGCGCGGGCGCCCCGGTCCGCGCCACGTGGGCGATCACGCGGGCGGCGTTGACCTTCACGATCCGATCCGGTTCCTGTTCGATGAGCTCCTTGAACGCCGCGTCGAACGCGAATCCCAGTTCGCGGATGTAATCGGCCGGTTCCTGGTTGAGACGGGACTTACCCGGCTCGAGCAGGAACCGGTCGATGTCGCGGAGGATCCCGTCGGGGCCTTCGAGGGTCGGCGGCGGGGCCGTGCCGGGGGGCAACACCTTCGGGTCTTGGACGGCCTTCCACACGTCCGGGTGCTTGACCACGTCGGCGTAGTACTTGGCGAACAGGCGGAACGACTCGCGGGCCTTTTTGAGTTCTTCCTTGGGGATCCCGCCGCGGGACGTGTCGCGGTAGTTCGTCACCGCGGTCACGGCGTCGTTGTTCTTCTTGGGGAGCGGTTGCTGGGCCGGCGCGGGGGGCGCGAAAAGCGCGAACCCGCCGGCGACGAGCAGTGTCCAGGCTGTGAGACGAGCGAGACGCATCGGTTTCCCCGAACCGTGGAAGGGAGACGGGCTAACGGAATAACGGCGCCGGGCGAAGTTCGTTTGCGAGTTGAGTTCAAGCTAACGGCGCCGGGGGCCGGTTGCAAGGGATCGCCGGGGGCGGACGGCGAACAACCGGGCCCGCCGGCCCGCGCGACCGTTGGGGATGGTAATCGCGGTTGCCGTTTTGGGGCGGAAGAGTTACAACGCTCGTGTCGGAGATTCGGGCCGTAGCGCAGCTTGGCTAGCGCGCTTGCTTGGGGTGCAAGAGGTCGTGGGTTCAAATCCCGCCGGCCCGACTGATCGCGATAACCCCACCCAACAGCCCGCCGATTATTCGGCGGGCTGTTGTCGTTTCCCGCTTCACAAGTAACGGATTTCGAACGGCTTGTTCGTGATGAACAGCACCGTCACGGCGCCGTCGGCCGCGGCGCCGTGCTCCATCACCGTGCCTTCGGGGAACCAGACGAAGCACCCCGGCCCGTACCGCCCGGCGTGCGTAACCAGTGTCCCTTCCAGCACATACATCCCGTGCGCGCACGGGTGCGTGTGCCGCACGTTGATAACCCCGGCCGGGTAGCGGACCAGCCGGACCTCCATCCCCGTGTCCGGGTCGGTCATCAGGTTCTTCCGGTACAGCGCCCGGCCCAGCTTCTCGTTGAACCGCTCCTCCCACGGCATGGCCGCGGTATCGATCGCGATCAGTTGCGCGTCCACGGTTCGCTCCGCAGGATGTGTTCTCGCGGTCGGCCACTTCCCGACCTGAGTCGCGGAAGGCTCACGGCGCAGCGGGCGCGGTGCTGGAACAGCCTTCCCCGCGCGGGGTGCGAAGCAGAAAGCTCGGACGACGCAGTATCGTCCTGTCGCAGAGCGACGAGTTGGCCGGCCGCGAGAACGATGCTATCAAGGCGCCGGCACGAACGCAATCGCCTGAGACTTGCGTCCGCGGCCGAACTGGGCGACAATCCATCACCGCTTCTATCGCGGAAGCGCTGACTCGCAATTGGTGACCGATCGATGACTCGCGTGCCCCGGTTTCGGCCGCGCCGAATGTGCGCGTTCGTCGTGTTCGGCCTGGTCGCGCTCGCCGGGTGTCGGGGCGACGCGCCCACAACGCCGGCGGAGCCGGAGGACGCGCCCGGGCCGGTGTGGTTCGAGGACGTGACCGAGCGAGTCGGGCTGGATTTCACCCATGACCCCGGCCCCGGTGGCAAATACTTCCTGCCCGAAATCATGGGGTCCGGGGCCGCACTCTTCGACCTCGACGGCGACGGCAAACTCGACATCCTCCTGCTCCAGAACGCCGGCCCGAAGTCCAGTTCACGAAACACGTTGTACCGCCAGCGCCCCGACGGACGGTTCGAAGATGTGAGCGCCGGCAGCGGGCTGGATGTGCCGGGGTACTGGATGGGCTGCGCGGTGGGAGACGTGAACAACGACGGCAAGCCGGACGTGTTCCTCAGCGGCTATCGCGAGTCGCGGCTGTTCGTGAATCAGGGGAACGGTAAGTTCGCCGACGTGACAACCGCCGCGGGTGTCGCGTCTCCGCTCTGGGGAACGTCCGCCTGCTTTCTCGACTTCGACCGCGACGGCTGGCTCGATCTGGTCGTGACCCACTACGTCGATTACGAGTCGGGCAGTCAGTGCCCGGGCCACAAGGGCCACACGGACTACTGCCACCCGCGCAACTTCCCCAATGCCGTTACGACCCTCTACCGCAATCTCGGCTCACCCGAAGGGCGATTCGTCGATGTCACGCTCAGCAGCGGGCTGGCGAAACTGCCCGGCCCGGGGCTGGGTGTCGTCAGCTTCGACGCCGACGGCGACGGCTGGCCCGACATCTTCGTCGCCAACGACGCGGACGCGAACCGGCTGTGGGTCAATCAGAAGAACGGCACCTTTAAAGATGAAGCGCTCGCCCGCGGAGCTGCGTACAACGCGCTCGGGCAGCCGCAGGGGAACATGGGGATCGCGCTCGGCGACGTGAACGGCGACGGGCACCTCGATTTCTTCGTGACGCACCTCACCGAGGAGTTCCACACGCTCTGGCGGCAGGGGCCGAAGGGCACGTTCGCCGACGCCACCGCGGACGCCGGCCTCACGCGGCCGAAGTGGCGCGGCACCGGCTTCGGGTGCGTGTTCGCCGACTTCGACAACAGCGGCCGCCCGCACCTGGCGATCGTGAACGGCCGGGTGTCGCGCCCGGGCGTGGCCCCGCCAGTCGGGTCTGCCGGAGCGGCGGGCGGGTTCGCGTGGTCGGTGTACGGCGAGCGAAACCAGCTTTTCCTGAACGAGAACGGTAGTTTCCGCGACATCTCGCGCTCGAACCCGGCGTTCTGCGGCACCCCGAACGTCGGCCGCGGGCTCGCCGTGGGCGACATCGACAACGACGGCGCTCCGGACCTGCTCGTGACGAGCATCGCGGGCAAGGCGCGGTTGTTCCGCAACGTCGCGCCGAATCGCGGGCACTGGCTTCAAGTTCGCGCGGTCGATCCGAAGTTCCAGCGCGACGCCCACGGCGCGGTCGTGGTGGTGAAGGCCGGCGGACGCGAACAGGTGCAGGCGCTCAACCCCGGGTACAGTTACCTGTGCAGCAACGACCCGCGCGTGCACTTCGGCTTGGGTGCATCAACGGCCTTTGACTCCGTTCGTGTGACGTGGCCGGACGGGTCGCACGAGGCGTTCCCCGGCGGCCCGGCCGACCGGCCCGTCACACTGACCCGCGGCGCGGGAAAGGGGGAACCGTGACGCAAGTCCCCTCCCGCGCCCCGCGCGCGCGGCGCCTGCTGGCCATCCTGGCGCTGGGGGTACTCGTACTCGGCGCCGGAACGTTCGCCGCGTGGCAGTTCGCCAGCGATCGCGTGCCGGACCGCGCCCCGCCGGAGGTCGCGCTCGACGGGGTCGATGCCGAGGTCGCGCAGGCGGTGCAGAAGGCCCGCGAGGAGGTGCTGCGGGCGCCCCGGTCCGCCGTGGCGTGGGGCGAGTTCGGCGAGGTGCTTCACGCGCACGTCTTTTTTGACGAGGCGCTGACGTGCTACGCGCAGGCCGAGGCACTCGACCCGAAGGAACCGCGCTGGCCATACCTCCAGGGGATGATCTACTTCCCCGATCGGCCTGAAGACGCGCTGCCGAAGCTCCGCCGCGCGGCCGAACTGGCGCCGGACAAACCGGACGCGGTCGCGCTGCGGCTGGCCGAACTGCTGTTCGCCACCGGCCGCACCGCCGAGGCCCGCGAACGGTATGAAGCCGTGCTGCGGACCGACCCGAACAACGTCTCAGCGCACCTGGGGCTGGCCCGCACCGCGCTGGCCGCGGGCGACCTCGACGGCTGCGCCCGTCACGCGAGCGCCTGTCGAGACAGTTCACACGGCCGCAAAGCGGCCCTCACGCTCACGGCCGAAGTGCTCCAGCGCAAAGGAGACGAGGCGGGCGCCGCGAAGGAACAGGAACTCGCCGCCGAGTCGCCGCCCGATCTGGCGTGGCCCGACCCGTTCTCTCAGGCGATGGCGCGGCGGAAAGTGGGCGAGAAGGCCCGCATCCGACACGCGAACCGACTCATTGACGAGAAGCAGTACGGCGAGGCCGCCGCCGACCTCCGCCGGCTGTGCGCGGATTATCCGTCGTCGGCGCACGCCTGGACGCTGCTCGGCTACGCGCTCCTGATGCTCAAGGACAACGCGGGCGCGACAACGGCCCTCACGCGCGCGATCGAACTCGACGGGTCGCAACCGCGCCCGCACTTCTACCTGGGGATCATTTCGCACGTGAAGGGCGACCGCGCGGGGGCGGTGAATCGGTTCCGCACCGCGATCGCCGCCAAGCCCGATTACGCGATCGCGTACTTCAACCTGGGCGTGACACTGAAAGAAGACGGCCAGCGGGCCGCCGCGGTGCAGGCGTTCCGCGACGCGCTCCGCTGCCAGCCGAACCAGAGCCAGTCGCACGCCCAGCTCGGTGAGATGCTGTTGCAGGACGGCCAGCGGGAAGAAGCGCGGGGCCACCTGGAGCACGCAGTGCGGCTGAACCCGCGCGACAAGCGCTCCGCGGACCTGCTCGCGGGGCTGAAGAAGTAGCGGATTTCACCCCCCGCAGCCGCTCGGTTGCTTGTCCCCTTCCCCGCCGCTGACCGCGTCGGCCATCACGCGGAGCTGGATCACGCTCCGCTCCTGCTCCTTCTCCAGGTACGCGCGACCCTTCTTCACGTTCACGTGGTCCCAGGGCAACTTCTCGGTAATCGGGCGCGGACGCGAGCGATAGAAGTCCACATCGATCCCGCAATCCTTGAACGCCTGCCACCACAGGTCCGGCTTGAAGCACTCCTTCCACCCGTCGAACCGGGCGCCGCGCTTCCAGGCTTCGTACAACCCCGGCGATACGCGGCGGTCGCCGCGCGTCAGGATGCCTTCCAAGAGACTCGTCTCCACGTCGTGCTGCTTGATCTTCACGAACTTGTTGCGCTTCTGGCGGTGCAAGTAGTCGCCGGCCCAGCGGAAGTAGTCACGGGACTGCATCCCATTCCACTGGTACGGCGTGTGCGGTTTCGGAATGAAGTTCGACACCGACGCGATCACGTCCTTGTAGCGCCCGGTCGCCTGCTTCCCCACTTCGCTGATCGCTTCGGCGAGTTCCACGATCCCGTCAAGGTCCACGGTGCGCTCACCGGGCAGGCCGCACAGGAAGTAGAGCTTCACATGCGACATCCCGGCTTTGAAGGCTTCGCGGCAGCCCTCGATGAGATCGTCGTTCTTGATTGGCTTACGGATCTGCACGCGCATGTCGTCGCGGGCCACTTCCGGGGCGAGTGTCAGCCCGGCCCGGCGCCAGCCCTGCATCAGTTGCGGCACACTGCGGAGCTGGTGGTTCACGCGCAGGCTCGGGAGCGAGACGTTCACGCCCAGCGGGCCGAACACCTCGTGCATCCGGCGAACGAGTTCCTCGAAGTGCGGGTAATCGCTGCTGGAGAGCGACAACAGGCTGATCTCGTTCATCCCGGTGTTGCGGTAGCTCTCCAGCGCCGCTTGCACGATTGTCTCCACCGACCGGACGCGCAAGGGGCGCTTGATCACGGTGGACTGGCAGAACCGGCACTGCCACGGGCACCCGCGCATGATCTCGATCGCGATCCGGTCGTGTGGCGTCTGTACGAACGACACGACCGGCTTCGTCGGAAGGGGAATCGCGTCCAGATCTTGCGTGATCGTGCAACTTTCGATCTGCTGCGGAACGTCGCTCCGCGTGCGGTTCACGGCCGCGATCGTGCCGTCCGGGTAGTAGTCGAACTCGTAGAAGGCCGGCGCGTAGGCCCATCGCGTGCTGCCGACCAGCTCTGCGAGCATCTCCGTCCGCCGCTCGTGCGAGAGATCGCCCTCGCGGATGGCAACTTCCTTCAGTGCCATCCACTTTTCCATCACCCACGGCAGCGATTCCTCGCCGTCGCCGATGACGAACAGATCGACGAACGGGGCCAGCAGTTCGGGGTTCTGCGCGCCGGGGCCGCCGGCGATGACGAGCGGATCACTCACCCGACGGTCCTTCGCGAAGTGCGGGACACCGCCGAGGTCGATCATCGTGAGGAGGTTGGTGTAACACACCTCGTATTGCAGGCTGAACCCGAGGATGTCGAACTCGGACAGCGGGGTGAAGTTTTCCAGACCGTACAGCGGCAGGCGGTTCTGGCGCAGCTCGCGCTCGAAGTCGAGCCACGGGGCGAAGGCCCGCTCGCACGCCCACTGCGGGTCGGCGTTCATGATCGTGTACAGCACCTGGAAGCCGTGGTGGCTCATTCCGAGCGTGTACGCGTCCGGGAAGCACAGGCACAGCTTCCCACGGACTGAGCGGTGGTCCTTCGGAACCGAGTGAAGTTCGCCGCCGGTGTACTGGGCGGGCGTCTTCACCCGAGGCAGCACCCGCATGACGGCGTCACGAACGGCGGTGTTCAGCATGGCAAACGTCCTGACGATTCGGCGCGACCGGGCACCGCGATTATAGCGGCACCAAACGCGAACGCCCCGGACACCTGTCCGGGGCGTTTGCGTCAATCGGTCGGACGGCTACTTCCAGCGGTCAAAAGCGTCGGCCTTCGGACCCGTCTTCGTGACCGTAACCGGCTCGGGCAGCTCGAACAGGTACGTCTTGCCCCCGCCGGTCACACTTCGGATCTCCGGTTCCAGTTTCGGGGTGTCGGCGCGCAGACCGCCGAGATAGCCCTCGGGCAACTCCGGCCGCTCGGGATCGGCCGAATCTTCGGGCGCGATCGCGGCCGGATCGCTGACGACCGATTGCATGTCAGGTGCCGAAACGCTCGCCGGCGTGTCCACGACCGCCTGCGGTGGCTGGAACGTGGTTTGGGTCGCGGCTTCGGACTGCGGGTTCCCTGCCGGTTCCGGCACCGCGGGCGCCCCCGCGGGCGGCGCGCCCGCCGAGATCAGTTCGAAGCGGACGGCGTCGGCGTCGAGGTACTCGCCAGCCTGACCCCCGCCCACCTTCACCGTCAGCGTACCCGCCGACGACAGCGTCACCG
>CAZBXY010000347.1:0-8304 GCA_964495365.1 uncultured Frigoriglobus sp.
ACACGTTCTTCGAGATGCTCGGCAACTGGAGCTTCGGCGATTACTTCAAGAAGGACGCGATCCGCTTCGCGTGGGAGCTGCTGACCGTCGTTTGGAAACTCGACCCGAGCAGGCTTCACGTCACTGTCTTCGAGGGCGACGAGAAGGCGGGCATTCCGCGCGACGAGGAGGCCGCCGGCTTCTGGAAGGAAGTCGGCGTGCCGGAGTCGCACATTCACCTGGGCAACAAGAAGGACAACTTCTGGGAGATGGGCAACACCGGCCCGTGTGGCCCTTGCACGGAGGTGCATATCGATCGCACGCCGGACAAGAGCGGTGGGCCGCACGTGAACGGCGGCACGGACAAGGTCATCGAAATCTGGAACCTCGTCTTCATCCAGTTCAACCGGAACGAGGACCAGAGCCTCACACCGCTGCCTGCGAAGCACGTCGATACGGGTATGGGCTTCGAGCGGATTTGCTCGGTGATTCAGGGGAAGAACAGCAATTACGACACCGACGTGTTCACCCCGATCTTCGCGGCCATCCAGAAGGTGACGGGCTACGAGCAGCCTTATGGCGGCGTACTCGAAAGCCTGCCGGACACCGCGTACCGCGTCATTGCGGATCACATCCGCACCCTGACGTTCGCGCTCACCGACGGTGCGACCATCGGCAACGTCGGCCGCGATTACGTGCTCAAGCGCATTCTGCGCCGCGCGTCGCGGTACGGCGTGCAGGTACTCGGGACCGGCACGAAGGAGCCGTTTCTCTTCAAGCTCGTGCCCACGGTGGTGGAACACATGGGCGGTGCGTTCCCGGAACTGAAGAAAAACCCGCACAGGGTTCAGGACCAGATCCGCGACGAGGAGAACAGCTTCCTGCGCAACCTGGACCGAGGGATCAAGCTGTTCAACCGCATCGCGACCCGCATGAAGCAGGACGGGCTGAAGGTCGTCAGCGGGGACGACGCGTTCCAACTCCACGACACTTACGGCGTCATCATCGACATCACACAGCAGATGGCGGCGGAGCAGGGCTTCACGGTTGACATGAAGGGCTTCGATGAGGCCATGTCGCGCGCCCAGGAGCAGGCCCGCGGCGGCGGGAAGAAGTTCGTAGTGACGGCGGTGAAGGGTGATCTGCCGCCGACGAACGACACCCCGAAGTACGGCCCGGAAACCATCACTGCGAAGGTGCTGGGTTGGGTGAAGGACAACGTCGTTGTGACGAGCGGCAAGCTCGCCGCCGGCGAAAGCGTCGCGCTACTACTCGACCGCACGTGCTTCTACGCTGAGCAGGGCGGGCAGGTCGGCGATAGCGGCACGATCCGCACGGCGTCCGCCGATTTCGAGGTCGAGGACACGCAGCGGCTCGGCGAAACGGTTCTGCACATCGGCACGCTGCACGAGGGCGAGTTGTCGGTCGGCGATACGGTTGACGTGCTTCAGACAACGAACCGGCGGATCGACATTATGCGGAACCACACCGCGACGCACCTCCTGAACCTGGCACTGCGCGAGGTTCTGGGTCACCACGTCGAGCAAAAGGGTTCGCTCGTGGACGAATCCAAAACCCGGTTCGACTTCAGCCACGACAAACCGGTGACCACGGAGCAAATCCAGGAGATCGAGCGCCGGGTGAACCGGCAGGTGGTACTCGATCAGGTCGTGAGCGCGACCGTCATGCCGCTGGCGAAGGCGAAGGAGTTGCCCGGCGTGCGGGCGGTGTTCGGCGAGAAGTATCCCGACCCGGTGCGCGTGGTGATGATCGGCGCCGACTCGCCCGACAAGCTGAACCTCGACAACTCCGTCGAGTTCTGCGGCGGCACGCACCTCCCGCGAACCGGCCCCATCGGCTACTTCAAGATCCTGTCGCAGGAACCGGTGGCGAAGGGCGTTCGGCGCATCACTGCGGTGACCGGAAAACCGGCTTACGACGACATTCAGTCCCGCAGCGCGGTGGTGGACGATCTCACGGCCAGGCTCCAGTGCCGGCCGGACGAACTCGCGGCCCGCGTCGAGTCGCTCCAGGAGCAACTGAAGGTGCTTCAGTCACAACTGAAGAAGGCCGCCGGCGCCGCGCTGACCGGCGTGGTCGATGACCTCATCGCGAAGGCGGAGGAGGTGAAAGGCACGAAGGTGATCGTAGCGAAGCTTCCCGACGGCGCGAGCAACGAGACCGTCCGCACGCAAATCGACCGCGTGCGGCAGAAGTGCGCGTCCGCGTTCGTCGTCTTCGGCTGGACGGAAGGGGAAGGGCACGCCGCGATCATCGCAGCGCTGACGCCGGACCTCGTGAAGCGCGGGCTGAAGTCCGGGGACATCGTGAAGCAAGTCGCGCCGCTGATCGGCGGCGGCGGCGGCGGCAAGCCCGACATGGCCCAAGCGGGCGGCAAGGAGCCGGCGAAGCTGCCTGATGCGCTTCGGAAGGCTGATACGCTCGGGCGGGAATTGCTGAAATAGGCGAACCCCGGCCGCAAGGCCGGGGGTGTCGAGTTGTTGGCGTCGCACCCCCGGCCTTGCGGCCGGGGTTCGCCTACCAGCGGAACCCTTCCATTCCCTTTGCGTACTCCGGCACCCACGCGGGCACCGGTTCGACGCGGTCGCGGAACTTCACCATCGCCGCCACCGCGTCGGCCGCGGTGTACGGCTCGGCGATCGCCTTCTGCTTCCGCAAGTGCGATTCCAGCCCCGCGAGCGCGACCACCGCAGCGCCGAGCGCCGGTCCCTCGTCGGACACGAGCCGTTCGAGCGGCCGGTTGATCGCGCTCGCCAGAATCTGACACATGAGCTGACTGCGGGCCATTCCCCCTGAAACGGTGATGCGCGCCACGGTTTGCCCCGCGGCCTCGTGTTCGCGCACCGCCCGCGCCAGCAGGAACGCGAGCGCTTCCAGACACGCACGTACCTTCGTCGGCCGATCGGTCGGTTCAGAGGGCGTCCACGACACGTGCGGCCGTTCGACCCCGACCGACGGTTCCGACAGCAGGAACGGTAATACGCTCGTTCCACCGCACAGCGGCGGAACCTTCGCCGCGTCCGCTTCGACCTTGTACCAGTCCTTTCCCGCGACGACATCGACGAACTGCGCGCCGTTAGAGTAGCACCGCATCCAGAGGTACGGCCCCCAGTTGAGCTTCATCGCGTCGAGCGTGCCGCTGCGCGGGAGCTGGCTCGACGACGAGTTCACGACCGCGGAGTTGCCGAGGATGATCGCCACCTGTCCCGCATCGACCGCGCCGCCGCCGATGAGGCCCGCGGCCTGATCGTCGAGCGTCGGAAAGATGAACGGATAGCGGTGATTAGGAAACACAATGTCGTTGCGGTGCGCGATCCGCCCGACAGGTTCGTTCATGTCGATGACGAACGGCAGGTTGTTCCAGGCAAGTTCGCGGTGTTCGGGTTTCGCCAGCGCGTCGAGCATTGCCTTACACCAATCGTTTGTCCGCAAATCGAGAATGCCCGTTGAGGCAGCCGACGAGACACTGATGCAGTCGAAGCGACCGGTAAGATAACCGGCCGCGAGCGGGCCGTGCGGAATAACCCATTGGGTTCGCTGCCAGTCGTCTTCGCGCAGCGTGTGTTCGTCCTTCACGAGATGCGACAACGAGTATCGCACGGCCCACGGCCCACCGGTTAGTTCCTTCGCGCGCTCCTGCCCGCCGAGCCGATTCAGCCCCTCTGTGTGGTAGGTCGCGAGTGTCTGATCGTTCCAACAAATCGCACGGCGCACCTGATTACTGCGCGCGTCGATTCGTCCGGCGGTGTGGTGAGTCGCAGAAATGCCCGCAGCGAACGGCTCTGCGAAAGAGTCGTTGGTTGCCATCAACTCAGAACTGAGAGCACGTGTCGCAGCCCACGCCTGCCCTTCGAGTTGCATCAGGTTCAGTTCGGACACGCCGCCCTCGGTCCAGAGGTCGGTGGGCAGTCGGACCTGTGCGACGGTATTTCCCGATAGGTCGAACGCGAGGGCTTTGACGCCCCCGGTGCTGAAGTCGTACCCGACGATGAGCGCGTTCGGCGGGACACAGCACAAGGCTTCGGACATGGGGAGACTCCAGGCGAACGGCCGGTGTCAGCCGGTCGGTGAAACGTTGCCACCAGTGTACACCGGCCGGCTGACACCGGCCGTTCGCCAATCTTGGCCAGTCCGCAACGAATTACCCTTTGCGCCTCCGCGCGTGTAGAATTACACAAACACCCCTCGCCTGCGAGGTTTTCATGCGCCTCCTCTTCGCCGCACTCGTCGCGCTCGGCCTCGCGCCGGTCGCGCTGGCTCAGCCGAAAACCGACACCGCACCGCCGCCGCTCGATGCCGGCGCGTCGGTGTATCAGAAGGTCGTGCGCTCGACCGCGTGGGTTCACTCCGACCGCGGGGGAGGGCGGAAGGCGACCGGGAGCGGGTCGCTCGTCGATAAGGGCCGGCGACTCGTCCTCACGAACTATCACGTCGTCGGCGACGTGAAAGACGTGACCGTCCACTTCCCGCAGTTCGACGGCAAGAAAGTGATCCCGGAACGCAGCCGCTACAAGACCGGTGTCGCCGGCGAAGTGGTCGAGATCGACAAACAAGCCGACCTCGCGCTCGTTCGCATCGACCGCGTGCCCGAGGGCGTGCCGGAGTTGCCGCTCGCGAAGGACACGCCGGACCCGGGGCAGTCGGTTCACTCGATCGGCAACCCGGGCAAGAGCGGGGCGCTGTGGGTGTACACGCCCGGCAAGGTGCGCCAGGTGTACAGCAAGAAGTGGAAGGCCCAACTGGACGAGCGAACCACGATCAGTTTCCAGGCGCAGGTGATCGAGACCGATTCGCCCACGAACCCCGGCGACAGCGGCGGCCCGCTCGTCAACGACGCGGGCGAACTGGTCGGCGTCACGCAGGGCGGCGCGATCGACGCGCAGTCGATTAGCATCTTCGTCGATCTCTCCGAAGTGAAGCGACTGATGAACCGTCGCTCGGTGCAGACGTTGCGGTCCACTACGGACGAGAAGAAGGAACAACCGAAGAAAGACCCGCAGAAGACCACACGCGAGAAGCCGCTGACCAGCCGCGACGACGGAAAGTTCTTCGGCGAGGAGGCGTTCAAGAAGGTCGCCCCGGCCGCGGAGAAGATGCTGAAGGAAAAGAACACCGACTTCTTCATCGAAACGGTGATGACGCCGTGGAAGGGTGACGCGGAGAAGGTGAAGGCAATGAAGCCCGACGAGCGCGAGAAGTTCTTCCGCGAACTGGCCGAGGAGCGCGGCAAGGAGGTGAAGCTGCGGGGCGTCTACGTCCTGATCTGCAAGAACCCGTCGTCGCTGTACGTGTACGTGCCCGACCCGTCGGAGTTCCCGCCCGGCTACGCGACGAAGGTGAAGAACGCGATGCTCGAACTCTTCCGCGACAAGAAGTTCGACGAGGGCTTACAGAAGGCGATCGACATCACGCTCGACGCGAAGGGCCTGGGGGAGAAGAAGTGACCGCCGGACTGATGCTCAGCGACGACCTGATTTTCTTCAGCCGCGTGTTAGGCGCGGCGCGGGCCGCGGGGTTGAGCGTTCGGATGGTGCGCTCCGCGGCCGACTTGCTCGGCGCGGCCCGCGCCACACCGCCGGCGGGTGTCATCCTCGACGTTCACAACGACGGTCTCGACCTGCCGGCGCTGCTCGCGGGGCTGAAGGAAGCGTGCCCGTCGATGCCGCGCGTGATCGCTTACGGCTCGCACGTCGAAGCCGCTGTGCTGCGGGCCGCGCGCCAGGCCGGGTGCGATTGGGTGATGCCGCGGAGTCAGTTTGTCGAGGAACTGGAGGGGAAAATCGCCGAGTGGCTCGGGCCGAACGGATGTGAATTGTAAAAGTTGCCACGTGGCAACTCAATTCATCTTAACCAATCAACCCATCTTAACATTTGTACACTCTCATACCTCGCCCTTCCGGATGAGTGCGGCCAAGCTGGAGACGTGTTTGCAGTGGTCCCAGCGCAGGAAGCCCATGCACTCGCACGACGTGTTCTCCGGCTCGCCGACGCGCACGTGATACAGTTCGCCCTGACCGAGCCGGTGGAGCGCGAACCCGCGCCCGCCGATCTCGCAGCGGATTTCGAGGAACGTGTAGAACTGGTGTTTCCCGTCGGTCTCGATGCAGAACACGCCGACGCCGTCCGTGTTCCGCGGGCGCACGATCCGCACCGTTCGCACTTTGGGTTTGGCTTCGGCCATGCGAGCCATTGTAAGTGCATTTCCCGTGCGACCCAAGCAACGTTGTGAGGCGCTAAACCTTCGGGCGAGCGCGCTGTAGAATGAACCTCAACCCACGAGGCCACGGCGATGCGGTTCACGAAGATGCACGGGATCGGCAACGACTATGTGTACGTCGATTGCGTGCGCACGAAGCCCCCGGCCGATCCCGCGCAGCTCGCCCGCGCGGTCAGCGACCGGCACTTCGGCATCGGGGCCGACGGCCTCATTCTGATTTGCCCCAGCGAGCGCGCCGACGCCCGGATGCGGATGTTCAACGCCGACGGCTCCGAAGCGGAAATGTGCGGCAACGGGCTGCGCTGTGTTGCGAAGTTCGTTCACGATCACGGAATCGCCACCAAGCCGCGACTGGCGATCGAAACCGGCCGCGGGGTGTTGACGGTCGATCTTGATGTGAAGAACGGCAAGGCCGAGCGCGTGCGCGTGAACATGGGCGAACCGATTCTGGAAGCAGCGAAGATCCCGACGACGCTGCCGGGCAACCCGCCGGTGAACGCGAAGCTCGTCGCCAGCGGCTTCGACTTCGAGGCAACATGTGTTTCGATGGGCAACCCGCATGCGGTCGTGTACGTCGGTGACGAGTTCTTTCGCACAAGCGAACGCGACCTCGTCGCGGACCTAGGACCGAAGATCGAACATCATGAAGCGTTCCCACGGCGCGTCAACGCGCATTTCGTGAAGGTGCATTCGCCGACCGAAGTCACAATGCGGACGTGGGAGCGCGGGAGCGGCATCACGCTGGCGTGCGGCACCGGGGCGTGCGCGGTGTGCGTCGCCGGCGTGCTGACCGGCCGCACGGGACGCAAGTTGCTCGCGCACCTGCCCGGCGGAGACCTCGAACTGGAATGGTCCGAAGCGGACAACTGCGTCTACATGACCGGCCCGGCGACCGAAGTGTTCACCGGCGAGTGGCCCACCGCGTAATTCGCGCCCGCATTGAAGGAGCGCATCATGCTCGACATCACCCGTCGGCACTTCTTCCGCGACTGCGGGTACGGCGTCGGCAAGGCCGCACTCGCGTCGCTTCTCGTTGGTAGCACGGCTCCGGGCGCTCACGCTTCCGGCTCGCCCGATCCTCTCGCGCCGAAGAAGCCGCACTTTGCAGGCAAGGCGAAAGCCGTCATTCACCTGTTCATGGCCGGCGCGCCGTCGCAACTCGATCTGTTTGACTACAAGCCCGAACTCGCGCGGCTCGAAGGCAAGCCGCTGCCGCCGGAGGTCATCAAAGGCCAGCGGTACGCGTTCATCCGGCCGGACGCCGCGGTGCTGGGGCCGCGGTTCAAGTTCGCCAAACACGGCCAGAGCGGCGCGGAGCTTTCCGAGATGCTACCGCACCTCGCGAAGATCGCGGACGACGTGTGCATTCTGAAGGCCGTCCACACGGACCAGTTCAACCACGCCCCGGCGCAGATCTTCTTCAACACCGGGTTCGGCCAGCCCGGGCGCCCGAGCATGGGGTCGTGGATCGTGTACGGCCTCGGCTGTGAGACGAAGGAACTGCCCGCATTTGTTGTGATGAGTACCGGGGCCGGGATTAGCGGCGGCGCGGCGAACTGGAGTAGCGGATTCCTGCCCACCATTTACACCGGTACGCGGTTCCGCAACCAGGGCGATCCGATCCTCAATGTCTCGTCGCCGGCGGGGTTCGATGCGGAACTCCAGAAAGACACGCTCGATCTCGTGACCGACCTGAACACCAAGCGGCTCGGCGCGGTGGGAGATCCCGAGATTGCGACCCGCACCGCGGCCTACGAGATGGCCGGTCGGCTCCAGACCGCGGCGCCCGAACTCACCGACCTGAAGCGCGAGCCGAAGAAGGTTCTCGACCTGTACGGGGCCGAACCGGACAAGCCGAGTTTCGCGCGAGCGTGCGTGCTCGCGCGCCGAATGGTCGAACGCGGGGTGCGGTTCGTCACGATCTATCACGAGGGCTGGGACGCGCACTCGGACGTGACCGGCAACTTGCGGAACAACTGTAAGGCCACCGATCAGGCCTCCGCGGCGCTCGTCGCCGACCTCAAGCGCAAGGGACTGCTCGATAGCACGCTCGTCATCTGGGGCGGCGAGTTCGGGCGCACGCCGAT
>CAZBXY010000348.1:0-8277 GCA_964495365.1 uncultured Frigoriglobus sp.
TGTCCGCCGGCGCACTTAGGGCATCCGGCTCACTTTCACGAAGAGTGCCGCGCAGGGGTGCAGGGCCATCTGTCGCGTCACTTCCGCCTGAACCCGCTCGTGCCAGGGCTTGTAACTTGCATTGTCGAGGAAGGCCTTGGCGAACTCGGAGAGCGTGGGCCGCATCGGGAAGAGCTTGCGGTACTCGGGTTCGAGGTTGGGAGGAATCGCCTCGACCTCGAACTGAAGACGCTGAGAGAGTTCGGCGGTCGCGGCACGTTCAGACGAGATCGAGGCTGCCAGCATCCCGATCGTGAACACCACTCCGAGAGCGGTCGTGACCGCAAGGGTCATGAGCAGCCACCCGGGGACGGTGATGTAATCAGGTTGCATCGCGTGCCTCCAGAAGTGCGGAGTGAGGGATGATGACACGCACGCGAGGCCGCTCGGATTCGGCGTCGGACGGCATCACGAACACGATCTGGGGCTGGGGAGCCAGGGCGGGTGCCGGCAGCGGCGCGGGTGGTTGGGCCTGCTGCTGTTTCCGCGCCCGCTTTTCGCGGAGCATCTGGAGGCGGAGCGCGTCGGCTTCCGCTTCGAGCCTTTCGGCCTTGGCTTCCTCCAGGTCCGCTTCGGAATGGGCGATGTGGGCTGACGCCGCCGAGGAAAGGCACTTGAACAGCAGGATGCACGCCCCGCCGCCGATGACGACGAACAGGGCGATGGTGATGAAGAATTCCATGTCGGGCTCCGGTTCTTTGGTAAGGGATGCAACCCGGCCCAGTGCCGGGCGCGCGGGGTTGTCAGTCGTCTTTCGTCAGCTCGTCGATCTCGCGCTCGCGCAGGCGGAGCCGCTTCCCTTCGTTGGCGTTCGACATGATGTCAACGATGGTGGCGCAGACCGCGATCACCATGAAGCACGCGACTCCGACGACGATCCACGGACCAGGTTCCGACCAGTTGATGTCCACGGCAGTCTCCTTGGGTGGTGTGAAGGAGGGGTCACGGCTTGTTGAGGTCGTTCCACTCCTTCTCCCGCTGCTTCTGCTTGCGGCCCTTGTTGGCCTCCTCCAGCAGCATGGCAACGGCCATGATGACGCCGAACACGAGGAGCAGCAGCATGGCGACGGGACCGATACTTTGCATGGTCATGTTGTTCAGGTCCACGGCAGTCTCCTGGGTAACGGGCGCGATCCCTGCGCCCTTGGTTGGGGTCACTTGAAGAACTTGCCGAGCAGGCCCAGACCGACCCGCTTGGCGGTGGCCTTCGTCTCCGGGCTGAGGTTGTTGGCCGCGTCAGCGGCCTTGCGGCAGTTGCGCTTGAAGTTCCACCAGCCGTAGCCCGCGAGGGCGAGCAGGCCGAGAATCGTGAGATCGTCCATCGTTGACTCCTTGGGTTGAAACGTGTTCGTGGTTGGTTGCCCTTCCGGGTGGCGGTGAGCCCGCTTCGATGCGGCACTTGCTCCACCGCCTACATTCCCCGGCCGTTGTCGCGCTCCAGCGACGACTTCCCCATCTCCTGCCCTGCGCGCTCAGTCGCTCGCGCGGCGTACTCCCTCAGATCACTCAGCGACCTGCCGGTCAGTTGCCGGTCGGCCTCAGCTGGCGTCGGCTCGAACAACTGGCCCATCTCCGACACGGGCTGGATGCCGTTGGCGGGGAACGCCGTCAGCACCTGGGCGATCTCATCTGCGCCCTGCCGAACGGCCGCGTGCAGAGGGGCCGCGCCCGGGGAGTTGCTGATCGCGCGAGCGACATCGATGGTGTTCGCTGTCAGCGCGTAGACGGGGCTGCGTTGCACGGCATCGATGGCCGGGGCCACGACGCTCTCGCGGAGTGCGGCCAGCGTTTTGCCGGCCGGTCCTCGTTCGGGTTCCTTCTGCGGACTTGCCAATGCACACCTCACTTCGTGAAGGACCGGATGTTGAACAACACCGCGAACAGCACCCCCACCAGCAGGGAGAGAACCGCTCTCTTCGCTATCTGGCGGAGGCGGGAGAAGCGCTGAAACAGGGGGTCCGAGTAGTACAGCACCCGGCGGAACGCGAGTGGGGGCAGGCCCTTGAAGAAGCCGATGGCCACCTCTTCGGGCAGGTTGAGGATTTCGCCGGGGGTCAGCAGCGCCCGGGCGTGCGAAGCGGTGCTGACGTTGTGGCTGGTGCTGTACGTCGCGCCCTGGCTCTTCTCACCGAACGCCCCGGCCTGCTCCGAAGTGCTGCTGTTGAAGCTGTAGTTCTCCGCGACGCACGTCTCGGTATCCAGCATCTTGCTGACGCGCTCGGCCGTCTCGTAACTTTGGACGCCGAAAAAAATGGGCGCGGTGTTGTCGAGCAACACGGACTGCTTTTCTCGCCAGCATTCGTTGAGCTGGCCGAGGCTCTGGTAGAACAGCATCAGCCGGATGCCCGCTGCCCGGAGCAACGTCAGGCCCTGCTCGATCGGGTCCATGTGCCCGAGCTGGCCGGCCTCATCGAGTAGGAACAGGCATTCCTTGCCCTTCGTCATGCCGTGCTGCCCGACCAGCCGGAGCAGCGTGGAGATCACCAGCCGCAGCCAGCGCGACTGCGCGTCGAGCTGGTGAGGCGGCAGCACGAGGTAGAGCGCGACGGTCCCGGTGAGCAGTTCCCGCGCATCCCAGCCGGATGCGGTGGCCTGCAGGATCGGTTCGGAATCCGCGAAAGTCGTATGCGAATTGACGGTGGAGAGGACGCTGGCCTTTTCCTTGTCCTCCAGGCTCAACATCGAGCCGCCGAGCCGGGCGAACACCCCGCCCATGCCGAGCAGCGCCTTGGCGCAGCCCTCGAACATGCCCGGGGTCGTTACGATCTCCCGCAGCGATCCGATGCACCGCTCCGGGCCGGTAAAGTTGGCGGCGATATAAGACAAGCCGCCCGTGATGACGTCCGTTGCCCGTAAATTGAAGTGCGGGTCCTTCTCCTGCCCTGTCGTGACGACCGTTGCACACGCCAGCGCGCGACAGCCATCGACACCTCCGGCGCCGGTCCCGATCAGATCCAGAGAGTTGAGACTGTCCGGCGTGGTCGTGACGACATGGAACGGGTCCAGCACCACCACCTTTTGGCCCATCGCCCGGCGCTTCTCCGCCGTCGCCCGGTACAGCTCTCCCTTCGCGTCAAGGACAACGCAGCTTCCGCCCGTGTAAGTGAGCAGCGTCGGAATTGCGAGGCTTACGCCCTTTCCAGCCCCGGCGGGTGCGAAGATCGACAGGTGGACGTACTTGGGCAGATGCAGCAGCCGGTTCCGCTTGTCCAGCGTCCTGCCCAGCAACAGGCCCTTGCCGGAGAAGAGCCCGGCATGCTTGCAGTCGCGCGCGTTTGCCAGCCTCGCCGTGCCGTGGGCTGAATAATCGGCCTTCCACTTCGGCCGGTACTTCAGCAATCCGGCGATGACGAGCGCGGCGAGCAACGTCAGCGCACCCTCGACCGCTTTGCCGGTCGGGGGCGCAGGGGGAGGGGCGGGCGGGTGCATGGTCGCGGGCATGATCGGTTCCTGTCGGCGCGCACCGTCCACGCCAACCCTCACAGGGCCTTGTCGTGCGGTACTCGGCAGTTGTGACGACTCTTTTGTGACGCGGCGGGCCGGGGCCGGGACGGACCGGCTCTCCACACGTCAGCCCTTCAACAGGTTCTGGAGCACGAGGGCCGGCGGGATCGGACTCTTCTCGCCCTGGGACGCCGCTTTGAGCAGCTTGGTCGCGAGGGCCTTGACGAACTCCCATGTCGCGGACGTGGAGAATTCCAGCAGCGCGTCCCCGTCCTTCACCCGGCACCGCTTCGACTTCTTAGTGGCCTTCCCGGAGAGCAACTCTCCGATCAACTCCTCGGCACCCACGACGCAGAGATTCTGGACCCGTTCGTACACCGCGAGCTGACAGTCCTTATCCACGCGGGCCAGGGCGTAACCGAGGCGCGGGCCGATCTCGCCGGCGCGGAGCTTGGCCTTCAGCTCGTCGATCAACCGCTCGAAGATCGTCATCGCCTTCGTGACGGCCGCGGGCTTGGCTGCCGGCACGTTGGCGCACAACTCGGCGTGGGTCCAGCCGTTCTCGCGTTCCAGTTCCAGGAAGATCTCGGCCTGGCCCAGGATGTCGAAACCGGCGGTCATGTTGTTGTCGGTCAGCTCCTCGACGAGCAACCGCGAGGGCGTCAGTTCCCCCTGGAGAACGGTGACGGGTACTTCCTGTAACGGAACCCGGCGGGCGGCGTTGAGCCGGGTCTGCCCACAGACGAGCCGGAAATACTCGCCTTCGACAAGCACCTTGAGCGGCGTTCGGATGCCGGCGACCCTGATGTCCCGCACGAGCGCCGTTTCGTGGTCGAAGTACGCCTTGGTGGTTCGGTCCTTCCGGTCCCGAACGAGGTCGAGTACGCGGGTGATCGGCACGGACTGGGCAACGAGCTGCGACACGGCATTCCTCCAGATGGACGCGCGGGTTCGATCCCACAATCGCGGTATCAGTGACAGTTCGCAGGGGGAACAATCGGAATGACAATCAGGCTCGATCGGGTTCGGTTAGCAGGCGGAGTACCCAGCAGTTGGCGGTGTGGTCCGCGTGGGCGCGGCAGTGGTTCAGGATCGCGGCCTCCTCGCACCCGGCGTCCTGGAGTGCGTCGGCCAGGATCGGCATCCCGTCGAACGCCCGGCGGGCGCGGATGCCCGCGGCGATCGCCCGGACGCACCCGCCGTTCCAGGTCAACCACTCGGAGGCCAGTGACGGCATCGGTAACGGCATCCCCGACGCATCGTGCGGCCCGCGCTCGAACGCGGCGACGGCCGGAGAACGCGCTTCTTTCTCGGTGTCCACGACGCGGCCGAGTACGTCCGTCAGCCGGGCCGTCTGCCCGGTCACGAGCAGGTAGAGGAAGTACTCGTAGATGCCGGGCACCGCCGCGCGGCGGTCGAACCGGGCGGTCGGGCGGAGCCCGGCCACTTGAAGGTGACTGAGTTTCACATGGTCGAGGTAGTACCCCTGCGGGCGGACGGCCCAGGGCCAGAACGCCGCCACCGGCTGGCCCATCCCCCGGAACGCACGCCGGCGGGGTTCCACCCGCGGGAGGTCCAGCACCTCTCCGATCCGGTTGGCCTCGCGGCAGAACAGCGGCCCGCGCCCGCCCCAGCCGACTTCGCCGTCGTTGAGCACTTCGAGCACGTACTGCTTGACCGTCTCGGCCAAAAGCAGGTCGGAGACGAACCGCTCGACTCCTTCGGCGTCGGGGTCGTCGGTGCGGATCACCCGCCGGTCGGTGCCGAACACGATCCGCTCGGCGAGTACAATGTTGATCTGGCCGCCGTTGTCGGTCGTCGGGCGGCAGTCCGAGAACCGGCGCGGGCCGGTCAGCCCGATACTGATGTGCGGCGCGTCCATTCGGTCATCGAAGTACGTCGTGTTGTAGCGCCGCCAGGTCGGGTACAGGCGGTTGAACCGCTCGCGGTACTCCGGCGCCGAATAGTGCCGCGCGAACGCCTCGGCCGCGCGCCGCTCGGCATCGGGCGTCAGGTTTAAAACTGTCGGGACCGGTTTCTCTTGGATGGGCTGGTCCATGAACGTGCCTCACTGGAACCGGTGCTACCTTCTCTGACGTTCGAGCCCGGTTCGAGCGCCGGCATTTTGGACGAATCGTGCGAAGTGTCGGATACCGGGGCGGCATCGTTGCTTGACGCTTGCGACGCTGAGCGCTACCCTTGGGACGATCGAGCGGTGTCCGAACAGGAGCCCGCGACCATGAACGAGAATCGACAAGACTCCGCACCGGAACGTGGGGTCGTGAAACGAGTCAGGGAGGACGGGTTGGAGGGCGAGGGGAGTAGACGAGTCGTACCACTCAAACACGGAGAACCCGTCGAGGCGGGGCTGGGACTAGCCTACTACAACAGCTTGCGTGCGCTGTTCGAGAACGAACCCGAACTGTTCGAGTCGCTCCTCGCGATCGCCCAGGACCGGATCCGGGATGCGGCCCCGGCGCACATTGCTCGCTTGCGACAGGCGCTCTTCCTTCGCCACGGTGACGGAACGCTCGATCCGATGATGCGCGACGTATTGCTCTCCGCCTGCCAGGTCACCCCGGAAGGCCCCGTCCTGGTCAGCCCGTTTCGGCCCGAAAGCCCGGACGATGTTCGCGCGGTGGAGGAGGCGGACCGGCGGGCGCTGGACCGGTTACGTCGGCTGAGCCGCCCGGACGATGACGACACGCGTAAAGGTGGCGGGCGCGGACGCGGGTAATCCACATTTCGGCGTCACCGCTCCGATCCCAGGGTGGATCGTAGCCGTTCGATGGCCCGCGCGAGCCGGTGTCGGACGGCGGACTCGCTGAGATCGAGTAGCGCAGCAATCTCTCGCAGCGTCCGCTCATCTAACCGAAGGTTCACCACCACCCACAGATCACGCGGTAGCCGGTCGATTGCCACATGTAAAGCGTCGCGCTCGTCGGACTCGTCCAGTTTGATGATCGAATCCCGACCGTACGCAAGTTGGTCGGCATCAACCCACGGTACGAACCGGGTGCGCTTGCGCCGTTTCGCCCGTAACAGATCGATCGCCGCGTTCCGGGTGACCCGGAACAGCCACCCTCGCAATTCGCTCACGCCCCGAGTGAACGAAAGCGCCTTCAGCGTGATGGTTTGGATGAGATCGTCTACCTCATCCGGGTCGAACCGATAACTCCGAAGGATCGCGACCAGGTTCGGCCGAACCTCGACGAAGACGGCGTAGACCTCTTCTCGAATGGCACGGAGCGTGGGAGCGACCATGACGCCTGGGTCCGATTCGAGATCGGGAAGCATGGCTGTACCCTCGGAAAACACAGACGATGGACGGTATTAGTAGTTTCGGCGGGATCGTTGGCAGGCGGCCCGGATTCGTGATCCGCACTCGTCGGATCCACGGCAGCAATTCTTGCAAGTGCCCCTTGTTCTGTCGCGGAAGTCTGAGAAGATTTGGCCGTAGTTTGCAGGCAGTTTCGGCGAATTCGCGGAGTCTTGTATGGAGAGCAAATCAACCGACCGAACGCACCCGATCGACCCCGCGAGGGTCAAAGAGTTGCGCCGCAAGCAGGGCTGGTCGCAGGGAAAACTGGCCCGCGAAGCCGGCGTTACGGTCAAGACGATTTCTGATTACGAGAGCGGAAAGCGCAAGCCCTACGGCGGATCACTCGAAAGTCTGGCCGCCGCCCTCGGGGTCACCCCCGCCGACTTGCTATCCGCCGGGGCCGCCCCGTCGTCCGTCGAAGAGTTGATCGGGCAGATCACCGCCGAGCGCGAGCAGATGCTCCCCGCGGTCCAGCGGATCGAAGGGCTGTCCCGGGACCTCTTGGCGAGCCTCGACGACAAACACTTCTTCATCTCGACAACGACCGCGGTCCGAAACTGGGTCTGGTACACCAGCAAGGAACTCGAAGACAAGCCGGGAAAGGATCTGGTGCCCGGCCGGGTTCGGTCGATCCGCGCCGGGGGACTATTCCTGATGCTCGTGCCGAAACCGACGATGTTTCGCGGGCTGCTGGAAGTACTCGGGCGCGAGGCCATCCTCAAGGATTACTCGGACATCACGGGCGGCTACCAGACGTTCTGCGCGCGGGCGGTCGAGCAACTCGGCGGCGACCCCGGGGCCGCCGCTCGCACGTTCCACCGACACCAACAGATGCTGGCCATCGACAAGTTCCCGTTCACCGGGGCCGGCTGGACGGTCAACCTGTTCGGCCGAAAAGCCGCGAAGGGCCAAAGTCCGAAGTTCGCAATGATCCACGGTCCGTACGCAAGAGGCCTGGCCCTCCAACTCTGGTCCGACGGGGACCACTTTTTCCCCAAATGGCTGTGGAACTGGATGGTCTCGATCGTTCGCACGGAAGCCGGGCGGCACCGGGGCACGGGGACCGACAAATCGATCTTCTACGACGAACTCTTGAGGCGCATGGGCGTCGAATCTGACTGACGTCCGTGTCGGATCGCCCCTCGCTCCGGCCGGCCCGAAATCCGCGGCGGCGGGTGGCCGGGCACCGGCCCACTCCCGGAACTCCGAGTCCATATACGCCACTCCGCGCCATCGGAAAGGGCAGTCGTCCGACGCTCGCCTGGGGATATGGTGAACATCACCCCGTTTCCCCGCTGAAGACCATCCCACCGCCCCAACTGCTGTGTTCAACACGAACGCGATCTGGACGTCCGGATTGGAACTCGGTTCCGACGAAGCGAACCGTGTTTCGGCGCTAACCCATCGGGTAAACTTCGAGAAGACCCAAGCAGACTACCCCCAAAGCAGGAGGTGGGTCGGCACCCGCGGCA
>CAZBXY010000349.1:0-8270 GCA_964495365.1 uncultured Frigoriglobus sp.
GCCCCACGCGGTTGACCGTCCCACGCGCCGTCAGCGGGTTCTCGGCACTCGTCAGCCACTTCGCGAGGTCCAGGCGCGTCAACCGCTTCGGCGAGCCGGGAGCGTGAGCGACCGGAGCCAGCGCGGTTGGATAGCTCGGTTGTACCTCGTCGCCGTGGCGGAGGAAGTCGCCGCGGACCTGCACGAACGTCTTGCGCGGCTGGGCCCGCTCGCGCATGACGAGCGTCGTCGGCACCTTCCCTTGCTCCCGCTTGACCTCGCGCCGGATCAGGTCGATGTCCTCGCGGCTGCCGCCGTTGCGCTGGAGCCAGAACTCCATCTGGTTCAACTTCGCGATCGTGTCTTCGAGGTTCGGTCGGCCGCCGACCGGCATCGTCGGCTCGTCACACGAGTCGAAGAACGCATACAGACGGTAGTAGTCCTTCTGCGTAACGGGATCGTACTTGTGGTCGTGGCACTGCGCACAGCCGGCCGTCAGGCCGAGCCACACCGCGGCGGTGGTGTTCGCGCGGTCCACCGTCCGCTCGACGCGGAACTGTTCGGGGTCGGTGCCCCCCTCCTCGTTGAACGACGTGTTGCGGTGGAACCCGGTCGCGATCTTCTGCTGCGTCGTCGCGTTCGGCAAGAGATCGCCGGCGAGCTGTTCGAGCGTGAACTGATCGAACGGCATGTCCGCGTTGAGCGCCGCTATCACCCAGTCGCGGTACGGCCAGATGAGCCGCGGACCGTCGATCGTGTAGCCGTTACTGTCGGCGTAGCGGGCGAGGTCGAGCCAGTGCCGTGCCTGGCGCTCACCGTAGTGCGGACTCGCGAGCAACCGATCGACCACCTTCTCGTAAGCCTGCGGCGAATCGTCCTTCAGGAACGCTTCGACCTCCGCGGGCGCGGGCAGAAGCCCGGTCAGGTCGAGCGTGACGCGGCGGATGAGCGTCGCCCGGTCGGCTTCCTTGCTCGGCGCAAGCCGTTCCTTCTCCAGCCGCGCGAACACAAACGCATCGATCGGGTTTGTGATTTGTGATTGAGTTTTTGGGATTTCCGGCCTTCGGGGCCGGACGAACGCCCAGTGTTGGGGGTAGTCCGCGCCCTGATCGATCCACGCCTTGAGTTTCGCCACCTGATCCGGTGTGAGCCGCTCGTAGACGCCCACCGGCGGCATCCGCCCGTCCTCACTGTCGGGGAGCAGCACGCGCTTGATGAGTTCGCTCTCCGCGTGCTTACCGGGCGCGATCGCGCCCTTGTTAATGGCCGCGGCGCGGTCGTCGAGGCGCAGCTTCGCCTTCTGCGTGGCCGGGCCGTGGCACTTGAAGCAGTTGTTCGACAGGATCGGCCGGATGTCGCGTGCGAAATCGACCTTGTCTTCGGCAACTACCGAAGGAGTGAAAGCGAACATCGCAACGACAACGGGAAGAATGCGGGTCAGCAGCATGACGGCTCCGGTGGCAGCCCGGACGCGGGGAGGAAGGCGTATCAGAATAGGATAGCGGCAAAGCGGTACGCGGGGCAGCAAAAAGGAGAACTCGACGGCGATCGGCGGTCCGAGTTGGCCGCCTTGCCTCCAAGGCGGCCACTTGGCCGCCTTGCGAAAAGTGCGGTTTCCCAGGGCTTTTTGAGCAAGGCGGCCAAGGCGGCCAAGGCGGCCAACTGGGCCAGCGATTCCAATCATCACCATATCTATACGCAATATCACTATGGCGGTCGTCAACGAGTGGGCGAACACCGCCGGCGGTGTGGGTGTCCTTGCTGTTGCGCGGCGGCTAAAACGCCCTCACCGTACTCACCACCAACGGAACCCTGCCGTGGCCGACGAAACCCCATCGCAACCGAAGCCCGCAACGCCCGCGCCCGTTCAAGCCGGAGGCAAGGCTCGCAAGCCCGCGGAAGAAGCACCGCCCGACCTGGCCGAGGTCCGACTCGCGAAGCTCCGCCAGATCGAGGCGCTCGGCCTCGACCCGTGGGGCCAGCGGTTCGACGACACGCAGCCCCTCGGCGAGATCCGCAAGCTCCCCGCGGCGCCGTTCAGTGAGGAGACGCGCGGCCCCACCGTCCGCGCCGCCGGGCGCGTCGTGCGCTACCGCACCGGCGGGAAGCTCATGTTCCTCGAAATCTGGGACCAGACCGGCCGCATGCAGTTGATGGTCCGAATCAACAAGGTTACCGAGACCGAGTGGAAGGTCGCGCAGCTGCTCGACCTCGGCGACCTCGTCGGCGTGGACGGCGAGTTCGGCACGACGAAGACCGGCGAGCTCACCATTCAAGTCGAGAAGCTGACGTTCCTGACCAAGAGCCTCGAGCCGCACCCGAAGGACGTGTTCGGGATGGGCGACGAGGAGTACCGGCTCCGGCATCGCTACCTGGACATGATCTACACCCCGGACACGCTCCGGCGCGCGCACCAGCGCGTGAAGATCATCCGCACGATCCGCACCCACCTCGACGCACAAGGGTACATGGAGGTGGAGACGCCGACCTTGCACGCCATCGCCGGCGGAGCCGCGGCGCGCCCGTTCGAGACGCACCACAACGCGCTCGACATCGATTTGTTCGTGCGCATCGCGCTGGAACTGCCGCTGAAGCGGCTGCTTGTCGGCGGGATCGAGAAGGTGTACGAACTGGGCCGCGTGTTCCGCAACGAGGGGATCAGCCGCAAGCACAACCCCGAGTTCACGATGCTGGAGCTGTACCAGGCTTACGGCGACTACCGCACGATGATGGACCTCACCGAAGGGCTGATCGTCGCGTGTGTGGACGCGCTCGGCGCCGGGCGCACCATTCCCTTCGGCGAAAAGGAAGTGAACTTCGCCCCGCCGTTCCAGCGCGCGAAGTACGGCGACCTGTTCAAGCAGTACGTGGGCTGCGACATGACCGACGAGGTCGCGGTCCGCGCCGCGGCGCGCGCGGAAAACATCGCGCTGGAACTCGCCCCGGCCGGGGGCGCCCCGAAGGTCGCCAAGGCGCACGACGTGCTCGTGCAGGAGCTGTTCGAGGATCTGGTCGAAGACAAGCTGGTCGGTCCGGTGTTCGTTCATGATTACCCGGCGAGCCTGTGCCCGCTCACCAAGCGCAAGCGCGACAACCCGGCGATCGCGGAGCGGTTCGAACTGTACGTTCACGGCATGGAACTGGCCAACGCGTACACGGAGTTGAACGACCCGATCACGCAGGAGCAAACGTTCTCGCAGCAGTTGGCCGGGCTACCGGACGAGGACTCGATGGCCAAGATGGACCACGACTTCATCCGCGCGCTGCGGCACGGGATGCCCCCCGCCGGCGGGCTGGGTATCGGCATCGACCGGCTCGTGATGCTCCTGACCAACACGCAAACGATTCGTGATGTGATCCTGTTCCCGCTGCTGCGGCCAGAAGCGAAGTAGGGCGTCGCTCCGCGAGTTGATTCGGCGCCTGTTGCGGCCGGGCGGGCGGTGGGTAGACTGGAGCGGGTTCCGTCCGAACCCCCGCGCGCTCGCCGCGGGGCGCGGTCACCCACGTGAGGTACACCCATGCGCCCGACGACCGTCTGCCGGTTGCTCACCACGTCCGTTCTGTGCGCGGTCCTCGTCGCGGTCCTGCCGACCGCCCTGCCGCCCGTCGCGGGCCAGGAGAAGGTGAAGGAGACCGTCAGCAAGGGGCAGGTCAAGATCGGCCTCCACAAGCACAAGCTGGAGGCCGGGAAACTGTACCAGGTCCGGGTCGATGCCGAGGGGTTCGCCCCGGTGGTCGGCCTGCGCCCGGGGTACTTCGTCAACACCGAGTCGCTCAACCAGGGCGACACATTCCAGGGGTTCGTGCTGCCGACCGAGACCCGCGACCACCGGATCACGATCCTGCCGAACCTGAACGACGACCTCGACGACCGGACCCTCGACTACAAGATCACCGTCACCCCGATCCCGCTGGCCGAGAAGTTGCTCCTGGACGAAAAGGGGAAACTGGCCGCCACCGACCCGTTGTACACGAACGAGGGGTTCGGGAACGTGAAGTACCCGCACAAGGCGTACACCGTCCAGCTCAAGGCCCGGCAGATTACCATCATCACGATGAAGACCCCGAGCAAGGAGATGGACCCGCTGCTGTTTCTGGAGGGCGGGGACGGCAAGATCGTCGCCCGCGACGACGACGGGGCCGGCGCCCTGAACGCCCGCATCTTCTTCCAACCGCGGCGCGGCGGCGAGTACAAGATCATCGCCACCACCGGCGCCAAGGAGTTCGGCGACTTCACCCTGACCGTTCAGACCACCGAGAAGTAACCGAGTTCTACGTTCCGAGTTGGAAGCCCAAGCGGTGTTCGACTTGGAACTTGGAACTGGAAACACCCAGAAGTGCGTTACGATGAAGTCGGCCCGATTCGCTTGTGGTGAGGAACCCGTTATGAAGTTCTCCGAAGTCGTCGCGAAGGTGACCGACCTCGCGCAGGTGATTAACGCGTACTGGGAGACGGAACTGCTGAAGCGGCACCCGAAGTACCCGCTAGTCGATCCGTCCATACCGGACCCGCCGCCCCCGCCGCAGGAGGACGAGCTGCGGCAGTTCCTCCGGTCGCTCCCGGCCGACGAGGTGTACCGGCTCTTTGCACTCGCGTCCGCGGGCCGGCTGCTCTCGGCCGGAGCATTTGCCCGCCAGTTGAGCGAATTTGCTCGCAGCCCGGTCGAACCGCGCGAGGTCATCGACGAGATCGTGGAGATGCCGGGGCTTGACGAGTACCTGACCGAAGGTCTTGAGCAACTCGCGAAATCGGGAATCGCCCTCGAACCGGTCGGACCCGCACCCGTTGCTGCGCCGAACTGAGGCCGACCGGAGCCGCCCATGCCCTCGACCGCCTTCACGGGGCACCTGACCCCACTGTTGGTCGATGCCGACGCCCTGCTCGCGGCCCACCGCGCGATTCCCGTTGGCGCGCCGAGCCGGATGGGAAGTCTCGCGGCGATCAACCGTGCCGTCGTGGTCGCTTGCATCTCGGCGTGGGAAGCGTACATCGAAGAACTCCTGCGCGAAGCCATCGAAACGCTTCGCCCCGCAGGTCCGCCGATGGGGACGTGGCCGGCGCTGAACGCGACCGTTCGTGGCGCGATCGGGGGGTTCAACACGCCGAACACCGATCAGGTGCGGATCCTCATCTCCGACGCGCTCGGCCTTCAGGACGATCAGAACTCGTGGACCTGGACCAACTGCACCCCCGCGCAGGCTCGCGCCCGGTTGCAACAGGCGATGGACTACCGCCACGAAATCGCGCACGGTGTCAACCCACGCCCGGTGGTTAGTCACCGCTACTCCAGTCGCCTCCCGGGTTTCTTCCGTCAACTCGGGCTTTACACCGATGCTGCGGTCCGCGCGCACCTCGTCGCCGCGCTGGGTATCGTCCACCCGTGGCCGCCGTGATTCGGTTTTCGCCTTTTGAGGCCGGAGCAGAAGTGACCGCGGTCGGGTAGTGTCCCGGCACGGCGTGTGATACGCTGCGAGAGTTGCGCCCGCGTACCGGAGACGATCCATGCGCCTCTTTCGCCGGGCGAGCGCGAGTCCGCGCCCCATTCCCACACCCCTCCGCGTCGAGCCGCTCGAAGCCCGCGAGGTCCCGGCCGTGATCCCGGGGTTCGCCGAGTTTCCCTTCGCCACCGGGCTGACGCAACCCACCGCGATGGCTGTCGCCTCCGACGGGCGCGTCTTCGTCGCCGAGAAGGGCGGCACGCTGCGCGTCGTGCAGAACGGGAGCGTGCTGGCGACCCCGTTCCTGACCGTCAGCGTGGACACGTTCAGCGAGCGCGGGCTAGTCGGCGTCGCCCTCGACCCGAACTTCGCCGCCACCGGGTTCGTGTACGTCTACTACACGACGAGCGCCGCCACGCCGGTGAATCGCGTCAGCCGGTTCGTCGCCAGCCCGACCAACCCGAACGTCGCGCAGGCCGGCAGCGAGACGGTCCTGCTCGACAACATCCCGGCCACCAACGGCAACCACAACGGCGGCGCGCTGTCGTTCGCCCCGGACGGGACGCTGTTCATCGGGGCCGGCGACGCGGGCGTGTCGGGCAACGCCCAGTCGTTCGCCACGCTCGCCGGCAAGGTGCTGCGGATCAACTCCAACGGCACGATCCCGACCACCAACCCCTTCTTCGGCTCGACCGCCATCCGGAACGAGATCTGGGCGGCCGGGCTGCGGAACCCGTTCACGATGGCGTTCCAGCCGGGCACCGGGCGGCTGTTCATCAACGACGTGGGGCAAGGGTCGTTTGAAGAAGTGAACGAGGGCGCGCCCGCGGCGAACTACGGCTGGCCGGCGACCGAGGGGCCGAACCCGCCGGGCGTGGGCGGCGTGACTTACCCGGTCTACTCCTACGCGCACGGCACCGGAGAGTTGCAAGGCAATTCGATTGCGGGCGGGGCGTTCTACAACCCGACGCAGGTCTCGTTCCCCGCCGCGTACACCGGCGACTACTTCTTCGGCGAGTTCGTCCGCAGCCGCATCTTCGTTCGCGACGCCGACACCGGCACGGTCTCGACCTTCGCCCCGCAAACCGCCGGCGGCGGGGTCGTCGATCTGGACGTACTACCCGACGGCCGGCTGCTCTACCTCAGCTTCTTTACCGGCGCGATCTACCAGATCGTCGCGTCCTCGATCGCCGGGCAGGCGGTCGCGGTGGGCACCGCGAGCGGGGTCGCGCCGCTGGTGGCCGCGATCAACGCCGACGGCTCGACCCGGTTCACCGCGCCGGTGTTCCCGAACTACGTCGGCGTTAGAGTGGCGACCGGCGACGTGACCGGCGACGGGATCGAGGACGTGATCGCCACGAGCGGGCCGGGCGGACCGCCACTCGTGACGGTCTACGACGGCGCCAGCGGGCAGGCGGTGAGCGCGTTCTTCGCGTTCGACGCGCGGTTCACTCTGGGGCTGAACGTGACCGCGGGCGACGTGAACGGCGACGGCCGGGCCGATGTGATCGTCGGCACCGCGACCGGCACCTCGTATATCGCGGTGCTCGACGGACTGACCGGGCAGACGATCCGCACGTTCTTCGCGTTCCCCGGGTTCGGCGGCGGAGTGACCGTAGCGGCCGGTGACGTGACCGGCGACGGCCGCCCGGACTTCATCGTCGGCGCCGCAAGCGGTATCTCCGCGGTGGCGGTGTTCGACGGGGTGAGCGGGGCCGCGACGAGCCTGTTCCTGGCGTTCGGGGCCGTTCCGATCGGCGTGAACGTGGGGTTCGTCAACGGAGACATCATCACCGGGACCGCTTCCGGGCTGCCGGTGGTGGCGACGTACACCGCCGCGGGGCAGTTGCGTCAGTTCTTCGTCGCCGGCGGCGGGCTGATCGCGAGCGGCGGCGCGCGGGTGACCGGGGACAGCGGCCAGATCGTGACCGGAGTCGGCCCGGTGCTGGTGTGGTACGACCGGCTCACCGGCACGCCGACGATGGCGCGATTCGCGTTCGACCCGTTCGTGCCCGGCAACGTCTCCGTCGGGTGACAGCGAGTAAAGACGGATTGGCCACAAAAAAGCACAAAGGGCAAACATCAGAGCCACAGAGGACCAGAAACACCGCGACAATTCTGTCCTCTGTAGCTCGGTCCTCTGATCGGTCTTCTGTGCCCTTTGTGCTTTTTTGTGGCCATTGATTCTTCTCTGTTCTGCACCCCGGTAGTTCGCCTTTTCCCCGGGCGGGCGTGGTAGAAGCGGAGTAACTCGCAACGTGCCGCGCGCTCACTTGTAGCTCCGCTCCACCAACTTCACGGTCTCGAAGGTGAGCGGTTCCTCATTGCGGAGCGGCAGTTTCCCGTCGCCGGCGTACTCCCACGCGGCGACGTGGCAGAACTTCGCGTCGTTCCGCTTCGCCTCGCCGTCGGCGGTTTGATACTCGACGCGGAAGTGCCCGCCGCAGCTTTCTTCGCGCACCAGGGCGTCGCGGGCGAGTAGTTCCCCGAACTCCATGAAGTCCGCGACGCGGTTCGCTCGTTCCAGAGCCACGTTCAGGTCCGCGTCGGTGCCCGGAACGTTCACGTCCTGCCAGTAGAACCACCGCAGTTCCTGAATCTTCTTGATCGCGGCCTCCAGCGACTCGCGGCTGCGGGCCATGCCGACGTTCTCCCACATCACGTGCCCGAGTTCCCGGTGGAACTCCACCGCGGTCTTCTTCCCCTTGATGGAGAGCAGTTTCTTCAGCTTCTCCGTCGATTCCGCTTCGGTGCGTTTGAACTCGGGGTGGTCAGTGGGCGTCACGCCGGGCTTCTCGGCCGCGAGCCAGTGCGTGATCGTGTACGGGAGCACGAAGTAGCCGTCGGCCAGC
>CAZBXY010000350.1:0-8242 GCA_964495365.1 uncultured Frigoriglobus sp.
TGACTCCAATGTGTGATGTGTGGGCGTTGAGATTAATCGGATCTCAACGCCTGATGGTGTAGTATACTCATATCATGATGTGAAGTCTCAATATGTACTTTTCTGGAGATTGTTCCGCGCGTACACATCACGACCGGAACTCAACGGCCGGACTGGTAGAGCTGATCGAACACCCCGCCCTCGGCGAAGAACGCGGTCTGGATCGCGTTCCAGTCGCCCAGGCCGAACCGCGGGTCGGTCGCGCGGAGGAGCGTGTTCGGGAGCGTGCCGTCACCGGGAGCCGGGTCGCCCAATCGGAAGTACAGCGACGAGATGATCTCCCGCGCCGCGGGGTGCTTCGAGATGAATTCGAGGTACGCCTCGGCCGCGGGGCGCGTGCCCTTGCGATCGACGTTCGCGTCCACGATCGCGACGTGCGGTTCCGCCCGGATGCTCACCGGCGGGCGCACGATCTCCACCGCGGCGCCCAGTTCGCGTTTTTCCAACTCGGCCTCGTTCTCCCAGGTCAGGTGAACGTCGCCGATGTTCTTGCGCGCGAACGTGACCGTCGCCCCGCGGGCGCCGGTGTCGAGTACCGGAACGCGCTTGTACATCTCGGTGGTGAACGCCCGCGCATCGCCCGCCGACCCGCCACGGTGCAGTACGTCGAGCCACGCGCCCAGGAGCGCGAGTTTCGCCCCGCCGCCGGTCTTGGGGTTCGCCGTGATGACCTTCACGCCGGGCTTCAGCAGGTCCGGCCAGTCGGTAATGCCGAACGGATTCCCCTCGCGCACCACGAACACGATCGTCGAGATGTACGGCAGCGAGCGGTTCGGGAGCCGGTCTTCCCACCCGTCGGCGATCAGCTTCTTCGCGCGGATGTTGTCGATGTCGGCCCACATCGCCAGTGACACCACGTCGGCCGGGATGCCGTCGATTACGGCCCGCGCCTGGCTGCCGGAGCCGCCGTGCGACTGGCGAACGCGCGCCGTCTGGCCGTGTTCCCGTTGATAATGTTCCGCGAACGCCCGGTTGAGCTTGCGGTACAGTTCGCGGGTTGGGTCGTAGGAGACGTTGAGTAGTTCAAAGTCGGCCCGCGGGCCACCGCAACCCACGAGTGTACTCACGGCCGCGGATGCAATGAATTGGCGTCGGTTCATTCAACTAATGTATTGGCGAACGGCCGGTGTGAGCCGGCCGGTGGGCGCGCGGAGGTTCCACCGGCCGGCTTACACCGGCCGTTCGCCCATGCGGAGCGACTCCACCTCCGGCAAATCTTGAAGGGTGTTCAGTCCGAACGCCTGGAGGAACTTCTTCGTCGTTCCGTAAAGTTGCGGGCGGCCAAGCGAATCGTGCTTGCCCGCGACGCGCACCAGCCCCTTCTCCATCAGTTGGCGGATCACCTCGCCGCACGCAACCCCGCGGACCTTTTCGACCTCCGCGCGCATGATCGGCTGCTTGTACGCGATCACCGCGAGCGTTTCGAGGGCCGCCGGCGAGAGCCGCAGTTCGTGCCCGGTGCGCTTGAGTCGCGCGAGCCACGTGTGATACCTGGCCCGCGTCAGCAGTTGATACCCGCCGGCAATTTCTTCCACCTGGAACGCGCACCCATCGTCGTCGTAGAGTTTTTGAAGGCGCTCGATGCACGCCCGCGCTTCGGCCGCGTCGGCGAGGCCCGCGACCTCGGCGAGTTTCCGCACCGTGAGCGGTTCGTCAGCGAGCATCAGCGCCGCTTCGACCCGCCCGAGTTTGCCGTCGCGCGCGTGCGGGTCGCGTGACGTGGGTTCGCCGACTTCCGCCCGCGAAGCCGCAAGCGGCCGGCGCGCGTTACCCGGCCTGCGCGAATACGGCCGCACGGTCGCCGTGCCGAACCGCTGGCGGAGGTGATTCATTTCGGCTCTACGCTGGTCCGTGTTGTGTGTGTTGGGTACACTTCCCGAACGCCACCCGGCCGGAACATAAGGTAGCGTATGCTGCGGCGCAACGCCGCGGAAGGTCAGTTGGTCGTGCCTGTCAAAAGCGACGTGTTGCAGAAGCCCAGGGGTTGCCGCAACACAGCGCACGCGGAGAAAGTACCCCGGCCGGGTGGTTCGGTTCTCTCCTTCAGGTGATGCGCTGTGCCCACGTTCTGGTCCGAATATCTGTCGCAAACATGGAGCCTCGTCGCCTTCGGGGCGATCGCCGCGGGGCTGCTGTTCGGGTTCATCGGCATCTCGGCGTTCCTCGGCATCTGGGCCGAGCGGAAGGTGTCGGCGCGGATGCAGGATCGGCTGGGCCCGACCCGCGTCGGCCCTTACGGGCTGCTCCAGTCGCTCGCGGACGGCATCAAACTCATCGTGAAGGAAGATGTCGCTCCGCAAGGCTCGGATAAGCTGCTGTTCCGGTTCGCCCCGTACCTCGCGTTTTGCGCGAGCTTCTGCGGATTTCTCGCGCTGCCGTTCGGAGCGGGGCTGGTCGCACAAGACCTGAACGTCGCGGTGTTCTTCATGCTCGCAGTGCTGTCGAGCGAGGTGTTCGGCATCGTGCTCGCGGGTTACGCCTCCGCGAGCAAGTGGTCGCTGTTCGGCGGGGTGCGCGAGGCGGCGCAGGTGGTGAGTTACGAAGTCCCGCGGGCGATGTGCGTGGTGGTGCCGGTGTGCGTCGCCGGAACGCTGAACCTGAACGTGATCGGCCACCAGCAAGAGGGCTATTTCTGGCAGTGGAACGTGTTTCACGACCCGTTCACGTTCGTTGCGTTCTTCGTGTTCTACATCACCGCGACCGCGAGCTGCAAGCGCGCCCCGTTCGACCTCGCCGAGGCCGAGAGCGAGCTGGTCGCCGGGTTCCACACCGAGTACAGCGGCATCCGCTGGTCGTACTTCTTCCTCGCCGAATACGGCAGCATGTTCGCGGTGAGCGGGCTGGCCGCCCTCCTCTTCTTGGGCGGCTGGCACACCGGTTTCTTGCCGTTCGAGCCGACATCCGAGTTCGGGTTCTGGTGGGGGAACCTGCTGAACGTCGCGGTGTTTGTCGGCAAGTGTTGGGGGCTGGTGCTGGTGATGATCTGGATACGGTGGAGCCTCCCGCGGCTCCGCATCGATCAGGTGATGATGACCTGCTTGAAGTATTTCCTGCCGATCAGTTGCGTGCTGCTCGTCGGCGTGTGTTTGTGGCAACTGCTGGTGCCGGCGGACGTGGCGCGCGTGGTGAAGTACGTTCTCGGCTTCGGCTGCGCGGGGGGAATGCTCGCGGTACTCGTGAGCCTGTTCCGCTCCGCCGGCGTGGCGTCCGTCCCGTCCGGCGAATTACCCGGCGCGTGGCTCGGCCAGCCGACGACACTGCCGGCGGGCCGCAAGTGAGCGCGGCAGAACCTAACCCACCAACCTCCTTCCCTGAGAAGGAAAGGGGAGTCGATTTTAGCCCCCTCTCCCCGTGGGGGAGGGGGTTGGGGGTGGGGTCTTCGGCGCTCCGCCCCTTCGCTCTCCTTACTCTCCTCTGGCTGCTGTATTTCCACCCGCTCGTTCTGCACCCCACACAAACGCTCTACGCCCCGTACTCCGATTTCCTCGCCGAGCACCTCCCGGCGAAGCTGTTCCTCAACCGCGAGTGGCGCGCGACCGGCGAACTCCCGCTGTGGAACCCGCACCACTTCTGCGGGTCGCCGTTCGTTCACGATATCCAGGTCGGCATGTTCTACCCGCCGTTCGTGGTGACCTACCTCGTACCCGAAAGTGCCGTCGGGGCCGCGCTCAGTTGGGTGATCGCGCTGCACGTCCTTGCGGCAGGAATATTGACATTCATTTACGCGCGGTCGCGCGAGTTGAACGAAATCGGGAGCCTCGTCGCGGCGGTCGGGTTCATGCTGTCGTCGAAGTGGATGACGCACCTGCTCCTCGCCGGGCACACGATCACGATCGGGCTGGCGTGGCTCCCACTCGTGCTGTTGTTCATCGAACGCGGCGGCGCACGAAGTACCCTCGGCGCCGGGATCGCACTCGCCCTCCTCGGATTGGGCACGCACCCGCAGTTCGCCTTTTATGCGGGATTGTTCGCGCTCGCGTGGACGCTGCCTTCGGAGCGCGCGGGGCTCGCTCGATGGGCGCGGGGTTGGCTGGCTGCGAGTGCGATCGCGGCGCTGCTCGGCGCGGTGCAGCTCTTGCCGACCTGGGAAGCGGCCCGGTGGTCCACCCGGAGCGGCGGGCTGGACGCGATGAACACGCTCACGATCGGGATCCAAACGCTGTTCGCGCTCGTCGGGCCGTCCCGGACGTACGCGCCGCCGAATTCCTGGGAAGTGCAGGGCGTACTCGGTCTGTTCTGGCTCGGCGCCGCAACAGCGACCCCACTCCTTGCGGCGCGGTGGAAGTGGGCGTTCGGCGTCTTGTGCGGGGTGTTCGTGTTCGCGCTCGGCGGCGCGGTCCTTGTCGAGTGGCTACCGGGGTTCAACCTGTTCCGCGTGCCGACGCGAATGCTCGTGGTCGCCACGTTCCCGCTCGCGGTCCTCGCGGGCGCCGCCACCGACGCGCTCGTTCGCGCCGCGTGGGCGCACGAGTCGAGACTGGCGCTGTCGCGCGGGTTCCGGCGCGCGGTGCTGGTCGCCGGGTTGCCCACGGTGATCGGCCTCGCGTTCTCCGGCGGTCCGGTGTCAAAAACGTTCGTGGCGTTCTGTGTGGTGCTGTTCATTTCGCTCATCGCGTTCGTGCGATTGCTCCAACACAGCGGAATGACCGCGCGCACGCGCACCGCACTGTGGTGCGCGATCCTCTTCGCGGACCTGCTCGCCCCGATCGCAGTCCTGCCCGACGTGCGCCCGCAAGCGGAGCTGTTCCCATCGTCGCTTGCGATGGAAACACTCGTCGCGCGGCCGAAACCGGTGCGCGTCCTCGACTGGGACACCGGGTCGCTGGAGGGGCGCGCGTCGGTCCTCGGAATCGGCGCGCCGCAGGCGATGGTTCACGGTCTCGACACGCCCCGCGGGTACAACCCGCTCGACGTGCGGCACTACCGCGAGTTCCTCGCGTTCGTCGTGAACGACCCCGGCCCGGTGCGCGGGAACAGCCCGTACACGCAGCAGGTGGTTCCGAACTTCGAGGTCGGCAATCCGGAACTCTTTCGCCTGCTCGCGGTCACACACCGCGTCGCCCCGATCGACGCCCCGGAACTGCCGGGCGTGTGGAACCCGCTCCTCACCGACCCCGCCCCGCCCGCCCCGCCGCCGTTACTACCGACATCGCCAACGCGGCTCCCGCCGCACATACTCGGTGAGTCCGGCGATGCGCGCCCGCGGGCGTGGATCGTTCCGCGCGCCGAGCCGATGCCCGCGGGCGCCGAACTGGAGGCGCTCAAGCGATGTGATTTCGCGCGCGCGGTGCTGATTACCAGTGGCGCCGCGTTGTCACAACCGGACGGTGCGAAGCCCGGCGCGGCGCGGATCATCGAGTACCGCGCGGACCGCGTCACGCTCGAACTCGACGGCTCCGCCGGATGGCTCGTGCTGTCGGACGTGTGGTTCCCCGGCTGGACGTGTCGCGTCGATGGTGCGGAAGTCGAGGTATTTCGCGCGAATCACGCGTTCCGCGCGGTGCCGGTGCCCGCCGGGGCGACGCGCGCGGAGTTCGTCTTCGCCCCGCGCTCGTACCGCGTGGGGTGGTGGGTGAGTGTGTGTGCGGTGGTGGTGATTCTTTGTGGGGTGGGGCTCTGGCCTGCCGTAGCTTTGGCAGGCCAGAGCCCCACCCCACAAAGAACTACGCCTTGACCCGTTCCCCGAACCGCTTGTGCAACGCCACCACGCCGGCGTCGGTGATGAGGTTGTCGCGCAGGCTCAGTTCGCGAACGTTCTGCAAGAACTGTGACTTCGCCAGCGCCCGCGCACCCGCGGCGCCGATCCGGTTCTTCCACAAATCCAGATACGTCAGGTTCGCGACGTGCGGCGATTCCGCCAGCGCCGCCGCGCCCGCGTCGCCGACCCGGCAATCGCGCAGGATCAGTTCCGAGAACGGGCCGAGGCGCGGGCACTTCGCCAGCGCCGCCGCACCGGCGTCGGAGATCGGGTTCATCGACAGGTTCAGCCCCGGTCCGACGATGCGTTCGAGCATCGGCGATTCCGCCAGCGCCGCGATCCCGCGATCCCCGGCCCCGGTGTTCTGAATCTCCAGCACGGTGAGCCGGCCCGCGAGCGGTGACGCCGCGAGCGCCTCAAGCCCGTCGCACCCGAACCCGTTGCGGTACGCGGTGAGTGATGTCAACTGTCGCAGGTGCTTCGAGCGGACGACATTCTGAAAGCCCGTCGGCGAAAGATTACAGCCGGACACGTCGAGCGCCGACAGCCCCTCCAGCGGGGCGGCCCCGATGAACGCTGCGTCGGTGTCGGTGAGTGCGGCCTTGATCGTGAGCCGCCGCAGCCGGCCCACGTCAGCCGTGACGAGCGCCGCCAACACCTTCGCCTCGACGGCGAGCGGGTGCAGCGTCAGCGCGCGAACGAGGGCGAAGTTTTCGCACCGCGTCAGGCGCCGACAATCGGCCGGGGTGATCGGATGGGAGGGGCGCGGGGCTCGGCGCCGGGGCGCCGAGGGGGCGAACACGTTCAGTTCGGGCGCGCCCAGCGAGTACCGCACGCCCAGGTACGGCCGCAACGCGTCGGGCACGCGGAGCCGTTCGAGCGCCCCCAACCCCGCGAGATCGACCCCGACCTCGTCCACCCACACGGCCAGCGGCGAGGCGAACCACGCGACAAACTCGCGCTCATTCAGTTCGTTCGTGTCGAGTTCGACCGTCAGCAGCCCGCGGTGGAACCGCCACCCCTTGCCGGTCTCCAGCGGGTCGAACCCCTTCACCGGTTTTTGGGGTACGCCCGCGGCGAACCCGTAAGGCTGCTGGCGCGATTCCATCAGCCGAAACGGCAGGTCGCCGAGCCACCTGGCCGCGTGTTCGGTCAGCAGCCGCGCTTCGTCCGCGCGCAGCTGCATGATGCGCGCGGTGTCGTAGGTCGGCCGCGCCAGTTCGACCTGCACGCGGATGAACTGCGCCCGGGCGCGGGCCTCGTCGGCCGGGACGCCGGCGGAATCGGCGTTCTCGTCGAGCCAGTCGGCCAGGATCAGCCGCGGGGTGTCGTCCGCGGGCGCGGCGCGACAGCCGGCCAACAGCGCCAACAGATCGGGACTCAGCACCGATACACCAGAACGCGAACCCACGTCACCCTCCTGCCGGACCGCCGGAACCCGGCCGGCGCTGTCGCCGCACCCGCGCACCTTTTTCCCACTGGCCCTTGCGAGGCCTAACTCCCACACTTATCATCGTCGCTTTCCGCACACGCCGACTTCAACCTGAGCGCTGCATGGCGGGTACCCCCCTTCCGGTTCTTCCCCCCCCGACCCCGCGATCGTTCGGCCAGACCTCGCGGCGCGACCGCTGGTGGGTCCAGCCGCTCGTGGTGTTCCTGGGGTTGGGCGCGTTCATCGTGTACGCGAACTGGGCGGCGTTCCAGGGCGCGCACTACACCCACGGCCCGTACCTGTCACCGTTCTACTCGCCGGTACTGTTCTACGGTCCCGATCACCCGGCCGGGGCCGAACACGCGTGGTTCGGCGCGGTACCGTCGTGGTGGCCAAACTGGCTGCCGTTCTCGCCGGCGCTCTTCATCCTGTGGGCGCCCGCGGGCTTCCGGCTGACGTGCTACTACTACCGCGGCGCGTACTACAAGGCGTTCTGGGCCGACCCGCCCAACTGCGCCGTCGGCGAACCGCGCAAGGGCTACATCGGCGAATCGAACTGGCCGCTGCGGATCATGAACATCCACCGCTACTTCCTGTACGTCGCGATCCTGTTCATCGTCATGCTCGCCTACGACGCGGTGAAGGCGTTCTGGTTCGCGGACGGCTTCGGTATCGGGCTCGGTTCGATCGTCCTCACGCTCAACGTGATCCTACTTTCGGGCTACACGTTCGGCTGCCACTCGTTGCGGCACCTCGTCGGCGGCGTGAAGGACTGCATGTCCGAATCGCCGACCTGCCACAAGCTCTACAAGGGCTGTAGCGCGCTGAACAAGCGCCACATGTTCTGGGCGTGGACGAGCCTCGTGGGCGTGATGTTCGCCGACATCTATGTGCGGCTGTGCTCGATGGGAATTTGGAAGGACATCCGGATTATTTGATTTTAGCCCCGGAGGGCGCCAGAAAGGCGCGGGTTCTGTCGCCCCTCCGGGGCTTCGTGTTACTGGCACAACCTACCCGGGGTTGCGCTCGCGGACTCGCTCCACCCCGGGCTAACATCGGCCGCCCCTCCGGGG
>CAZBXY010000351.1:0-8234 GCA_964495365.1 uncultured Frigoriglobus sp.
GGGGGTCTACGCCAAACAGGATGGACAGGAAACACCCAATAACTGACATGAGCCTATTTCTGTTTCGGCGAGCGGCGCGGTGTCAGCCCGCCGAGAACCACATTGTCCAAAACTCGGCGGGCTGACGCCGCGCCGTTCGCCATAACGCCGCGCCGCTCGCCATATGCTCGCCGACACCCACGTTCACCTGCTCGCGGGTCTCGACGACGGGCCGCCCACCTCCGACGAAGCGCTCGCGATGTGCCGCATCCTCGTCTCCGAAGGCGCGAGTCACGCCACCGCGCTCGCGCACCAGAACTTCGGCTACCCCGACAACACCGCCGACCGACTCCGCGCCGCCACCTCCGAACTTCAGTCACTCCTGAAGGAAAAGAAGATCCCGCTGTCCGTCCACCCGACCGGCGAGATCATGCTCTCGCAGGACACCCTTTTTGAGTGGCGCGCCGGGAAGCTGCTCTCGATCGGCGACCACCGCAAGTACCTGCTCGTCGAAATGCCGCACGGCGACTTCCTGGACGTGCTGCCGCTGGCCGAATCCCTGCGCCCGGAAGGCGTGCGGCTGGTCATCGCGCACGCGGAGCGGTACGACCCGCTCCTGGACGACCTCGCGCTCGCGCAGCGGTGGATCGAAGCCGGGTGCCTGCTTCAGGTGACAGCCCGGTCGCTCGCAGACCCGTGGGAGCCGGGGTTCGAGCTGGCCCTCAAGCGCTGGGCGAAGGGCGGGTTCATTCACCTCATGGGGTCCGACGGACACGGGATCGACCGCCGCCGGCCCGACCTGGCGGCCGGGTTCCGCAAGCTGGCGAAGTGGGTCGGGAAGCGCCACGCGGCGCGGATCGCCGGCGAGTGGGGCCGCGCGGTGCTGGAGGGTAAGCCGGTCGAGGTGCCGCCCCCGCGCCCGGAGGGCCGGAGCTGGTTCGCGCGCCTCTTCAGCGGCTGAACCTGGGCGTGGCCGTTCCGACCGTGATAGTATACAGATGTTTATATTGATAAATAATCCACGTGAAACGTCAGCGGATGTTTGACTGATTGGGGTGCGAATGAGGGATCAGGGGGCAGGAGGCGGGAGACAGGGGTCAGGAGGCGGGAGACAGGAGGCAGGAGACAGGAGACAGGAATCAGGAGGCAGTTGCCTTTGTCTTCAGCCGCAGCGCGGCGCCGGCAGGTAGCCAGGGGTGAAGCGACGCCGAAGGCGAGCGCAACCCCTGGAAACGTGAGCCAAGAAAAACAAGCCCTGGAAGGGCGCCGGAACCCTCGCGGTCGGCTCCGGCGCCCTTCCAGGGCTTTGGGATTTATCCGCGTCAACCAGGGGTTGCGCTCGAAGACTCGCTCCACCCCTGGCTATCTGCCAACGCCGCTCCGCGGCTGAAGACCCAAGCAACTGCTCCTGACTCCTGATTCCTGACAGAGGGTGACGAGTTGGCAATCTTTGGCAATCTTTGAAAAAAAGGCCCAAAAGCCCTGGGAAAACCAAAGATTGCCAAGTGGCAATCTTTGGCAATCTTTGGCAACCTTTGGCAACCTTTGAAAGTGGTGTTCTTCCCCCCAACGCGCGCCGTCGCGCCGAGTATCACACCAGCAGCTCCGGCACGGGCGCGCCGTGCGGGATGAGAGTGATCGGGCGCCCGGCGCGGTCCGGGATCGTCGTTTCGGCCGCGTCGATGCCGAGCAGGTGGTACATCGTCGCGAGGATGTCCTTCGGGTCGATCGGCCGCGTGATCGGGTAGCCGCCCTGCCGGTCGGTCGCGCCGATCACCTGAGCGGTGCGGATTCCGGCGCCGAAGAACAGCCCCCAGTACGCCCCCGCCCAGTGCTCGCGCCCGCCGCCGGCGGTTTTGGTGATGTCCGGCGTGCGCCCGTGTTCGCTAATGACCATGACGAGCGTTTCGTCGAGCAGTCCGCGCTGTTGCATGTCGTCGAGGAACGCCGGCAGCACGCGGTCGAGGATCGGGCACAGCCCTTCTTTTAGGCGCGGGAAGTGGTTGTAGTGCGTGTCCCAGGCGTTGTTGCCGAAGGCGTAGTCGTCCCAGAACGCGGTGACGACCCGCACACCCGCTTCGACCAGCCGCCGGGCCGCGAGCGCTTCCATCCCGAAGAGGGTCAGTCCGTACTGTTCGCGGACGCGCAGCGGTTCGCGGGTCACGTCCACGGCGCGGGCGATGCGCGGGTCCGCGACCATCCGCGCCGCGGCGGTCTGGAACTGGCCGAACCGGGCCGGGTCGGCCTTGCCGTCGCGCGCGTTCAGCAATCGGAGTCGATCAGCGAACCGCTCCGCGGGCACGTCCGGCGGCAGGTCGGTGCCCTCGAACGCGAAGGTGCTGGTCGGCGTCACGCCGTCATAAGGGTCGAACTTACTGCGAACCGCGTTCGGCCCGTTGGCGGTCGGGTTGCCGATTTCGAGTGACCCTTCGCCGCGGAACAGCGGGAACACCGGGTTGTAGGCCGGGCCGAGCCACGCCGCGTGCGGGGACCAGCGGTTCGGGTCGGTACGGGCGTTGAGCGGCCACGGCAGGATGACGTTCACCGGCAGCCCGGTGCCGCGGGCGTCGTGACCCTGCTGCTTCCAGAGGTATTCGAGTACCGAACCGAAGTACGGCCAGTGCTGCGGGTCGGCCCGGTTCGCCTCGATCACCGGCAGCGACCGCGACAGCCCCGACAGCGCGACCGAGACCGCGTGGTTGTTCGAGGAGTGGCTCATCGAGCGGACGAGCGCCATCCGGTCGAGAACCGAAGCGACGCGCGGGAGGTGTTCGCACGCCCGGACGCCGGGGAATCGCGTGGCGATGGTGCCGAACTCCCCGCGGCGCCCGACCGGGGCGTCGGGCTTGGGGTCGAGCGTGTCCATCTGACCGGGCGCACCGTAGAGGTACAGCACCACGACGGACTTCGCCCTGCCGAACGTGCGCGCGGCCCGCGCCGGCGCGCCGGTGCCCGCGAGCGCCAGGCCGCCGGCGGCGAGGAAGTCGCGGCGCGTGAGCGGAGAGGGCGTGGCCATGACCGGCGCCTCAATTCGTGATCCGATTCTCGGCGGATCTCCGATCTTACCGCGGGCGTTGGCCATTGTCACACTGTAACGGGCGCATGTTTTCTGCGGCCGGTGGTTGACGCGGCGCGCGACTTCGCGCAACATGGGCGCATCGGGTCGATGCCATCCCTTCGCCGCCGCTGCCACGGCCAGGCGCGACCCGCCGACCTGCCGCACTCGCCCGCCCGCCACCCCGCCCTCTTCCGTCAGGGGAGACGCACCACGATGCTCCGCACCCGCGCCCGCGGTCCCGCCGCGCTTCTGCTCGTCGCGCTCACGTTCGGCACCATGCGGGCACAACCCACCCCCGACCAGCAGGCGGAATCGCTTTTGAACGCGGGCCGCAAGGCGTACAACGAGGCCAACCCGCAGTTCGCCTCCGAACGGTTCGCCGAACTGCTGAGCAAGTTCGGCGGGTCGAAGTACGCCCAAGACGCTCGCTACGGTCTGGGCCTGGCGCTGCTCGACCTCCCGGCCCGCGACTACCAGAAGGCGCTCGACGCCTTCCTCCCGCCGGCCGGCGACGGCAAGTTTCCCGAACAGGGCGTGGCGCTCTACCACGCGGGGGTGTGCCAGCGCGGGTTGGGCCAGAAGGAACTCGCCGAGGGCGTCGCGCGGCCCAACGAGATGCCGCAGCGGCAAAACAACGCCAACGCCAAGTTCGACGCCGCCGCGAAGCTGTTCGTCCAGGCGCGCGAGGTGTTCGACAAGAAGTCCGACGGCGAGTGGGCCGCCCGCGCGCGGTGCGATACCGCCGAGATGGAACTGCGGCTCAACAAGCTGAAAGAGGCGCGGGCGACGGCCGAGCCGTTCGTGAAGGACGCGGCCCTCGCCAAGAGCAAGTTCCGCCCGCTCGGGTTGTACTATCACGGCACCGCGAGCTTCCTGTTGAACGACATCCCGGCGGCGGCGAAGTCGCTCGGGCAACTCCGGCCGTTCGATCAGGTGTTCGGCCCGCACGCCCAGTACCTGATGGGCCGGGTTCATGCGTCGCAGGGCGAGAACGCCGAGGCTGCCACCGCGTTCGACGCGGTGATTGCCGAGTACACGAAGCAGAAAGCCGCCGCGGTCGAGGCGCTCAAGCAACCGCAGAAGTTCGCGAACAACCCGTTCGAGAAGACACGGCTCGAAGCACTCGTGAAGAACCCGGCGCCGGATTATGTCGCGGGCGCGGCCTTCTACGGGGCGTGCCTCAACTACGAGGCCGGGAAGTTCGGCGAGGCGCAGGGGAAGTTCGAGGCGTTTACGAAGGACTACGCCACATCGCCGCTCAAGGACGACGCGCTCCTCCGGCTCGCGTTCTGCCAGGTGCAGCTCAAGCAGCACGAAGCGGCCATGCGGATCTTGCCGACGCTGTTCAACCACCCGCGACTGGCCGATCAAGCGGCCTTCTGGGCGGGCAAGGCGCAGGCCGGTCACGCGCTCACGATGGACCCGAACAACCCGGCCGCGCGGGCGCAGGTGTTTAACGGCGCGATCAGCGGGTTCCGCTCCGCGGCCGACAAGGCGAACCAGATGGCCGCGACCGACCCCGACGCGAAGGGCCGGCGCGCCGAGGCGCTACTCGAACTCGCCGACACGCAGCTCACCGCGAAGCTCCCGAAGGACGCCGCGGCCACTTACGAGGCGATCTGGAACGAAAAGCTACTCCCCGCGAAGGCCGAGGAGACGCTGCAGCGGCTCATCACCGCCTACCACCTCGCCGGCGACCTCGCGACCTCCGAAGCCCGGATCGCGACGTTCAAGCAGCAGTTCCCGAACAGCACGCTGATGCCACTGGTGCTGTTCCGCGGCGCCGAGAACGCCTTTGCCAAAGCGGAAGGTTTCATCAAGCAAAACAAGCACGCCGATGCCAGGACCGCTTACGCCGACGCCGCCGCCAAATACGCCGATGTGGTGGCGAAGTACCCGGAGTTCGAGCGTGTGAATCGGGCGCGATACGGTCTGGCGCTGTGCCACCTCGCGATCGAGGACTGGGAGAAGGCTATCAAGGCGCTGGAGTCGATCCCGGCCGCGGAGCGCAACGGCGATCTCTCGCCGGTGTCGTACGTACTCGCGGACTGCCTCATTCGCACGGCACCCGCGAAGGCCGAAGACGCGCTGCAAGACAACATGCTCCGCGAGAAACTCGCCGCCGCCGCGGGGTTGCTCGACACGTTCATCGGGGCGAATCCGCGAGCGGACCAGACCGCCGACGCGATCCTGAAGTTCGGTTACTGCCACAAGCGACTCGCGATCCAGCTTCAGCCGGGCAACGAGCGGAACGAGGCACTCGCGAAGGCCCGTGCCGCATTCGAGCGGCTGATCCGCGAGTTCGGCCAGTCGGTGCTGGTCGGCACCGCACACCTGGAGCGGGCGAAGGTGATGGCGCTCCAGGGCGACAAGGGCAACGCGATCAACGCGCTGCGGCAGTTCAACACCGACCCGCTCCAGAAGTCGCCGGTCGCTCCGCTCGGGATGATCTACCTCGCCACGCTCCTCCGCGAGCAAAACCAGGCCCCGCAAGCCGCGCAAACGCTTCAGGAGGCGCGGAACAAGTTTGAAGGTTCGTTGAACACCCCGCAGAAGGTCGAGTGGCTGGCGCTGCTCCGCTATCACCACGGCGTCGCCCTCTTCGAGTCGAACAAGCCGACCGAGGCGCGGGCCTGCTTCGATCAGGCCGCTCAAGCCGCGCCCGCGCTGCCGATCGCCGTTGAGGCGACGCTCAAGGGGACGCAGTGCCAGGCGGAAGAGACGAAGGCGAAGATCGCGGGGCTTGAGAAACAGCGTCAGCAGCCGAACCTGAAGCCCGAGCAGATCACCGCGTTCGACGGGCAACTCAAGGCCGCGAAGGCGGAACTCGCCGCCGTGGCGAAAGCGTTCGAGCAGCGCGCCGAAACGTACCGCGCCGCGCACCCGCAGAGCGAGGCCCGCGCGCGGTTGCTCTACGACGCCGCCTGGACCTACCGCGCCGCCGACGGCGATCCGATCCCGGCCTACACCGCTCTCCTGGCTCAATTCCCGGATCTGATGCTCGCGGTCGAAGCCCGATTGGAACTGGCGGAACTGCTGGCCGAAAAGAAGCCCGACGACGCGATCAAGCTTCTGAAAGAGGCGATCGACAAGGAGCCTGCCGACAAGCCCACCCCGCCCGAAACAATCGACCGCGTGCGCATCCGGCTCGGCGTTCTGCTGTTCGACAAGAAGGACTTCGCCGCGGCGCAGGGGCAGTTCGACGCGGTGGGCAACAACGACAAGTCACCGCAGCGGGCGCACGGGCTGTACCGCTCCGCAGAGTGCCTGCTCGCACTCGGCAAGGCCGACGAGGCGGCGAAGAAACTGACGATCTTCCGCGACAACGCCTCGTTCCACAACGTCGCCGGCGTGAGCGACCGCGCCTTGTTGCGCCTCGGCCACGCGCTGACGCAACTCAAACAGTGGGACGCCTCGCGCCAGGCTTTTGAGACCGTAATCGCGCGGTACGGCAACAACAACCCGTGGGCGGTGGATGCCCGCTACGGGATCGGCTGGGCGTTCCAGAACGCCGGCCGCTTTGAAGAAGCTGTAAATGCTTACGCGCTCGTGACGCAGGCGACCACCGACGACCGCGCCGGGCGCTCGCACCTACAAATCGGGCTGTGCCGGGCGGCGCAGTCGCGGTGGGCCGACGCGGGCAAGGCGTTCGCGACGGTGTACTTCGGCTACGACCTGCCGGACCTGAAGTTCCCCGCAATGCTCGAACACGCCCGCGTGTTGGTGGAGGAGAAGAAGCCGGACGAGGCGGTGAAATTGCTGGAGCGCGTGTTGAAGGACGCCCCGAAGGACGGCGCCTGGGCGAAGGCCGCGCAGGAGCGGTTGGACAAGGTGAAGAAGAAGTGATTTGGTTTGAGCCGCGGAGCGGCGGCAGATGTTAGCCCAGGGTGGAGCCGCGCAGCGGCGCAACCCTGGGAATACGAGCGAAATGAAATAAAGCCCCGGAGGGGCGACAGATGACGAAAGAGGAGTATTTCGCCGAGTTACGCAAATGGTACTTTTACGGCTTTCCGGTAAACGAGTTGCCGTGCGAATGGATCACCGAAGCGTGGGAGCTACCCGAGGTTCAGGACTGGCTCGCGAGTGATGGGTTCGTGCGGAACGTTAGCAAGACCGGAAGCTTGTGTTACACCCGCGACTACTTGGCGAAATTATCGGCGTGCCTGAGTACCGAGCAAGTGCGGAAACTCTACCTCGTGATTCGGGATGCGTGCCCGACGCGAGAGGAAGAGTTTCGGCCCGAGTTTCTGGTCGGGTTCGCTCGGCACGCCGACGCAATTCCACCAGCGCTGACGAGGGAGGAGCTTGCCGCCTTGTTGGGATTCACCGCGCAACAGGCTGAAGAGTATTTTCGAGTGGTCGATGCCCACGGTGCCCTACCCCCGCCTCGTTGGTTGGATGGTGGCGGAGACAATATCCCGTTCTGAGGTTCGGTTCTGTCGCCCCTCCGGGGCTTGAGGTTCTTTCCTCATCGGTTCCCAGAGTTGCGCCGCTGCGCGGCTTCACCCTGGGCTAACATCGGTCGCCGCTCCGCGGCTGAAAAGACAACGTTGGAGGATTCTTCCGATGGCCAACCGATCCCTGCTCCGCCGTTCGTTGGTCGCACTCGGCGCGCTTGCCCTGTTCGCGCTGCTCACAACACCGCAACCGGCAAGCGCCTACGTCGAAGTGCCCATCACGCTTGGCGACATCGTGAGGCAGTCCACCAACATCGTTCAGATGCAGGTGACGAAGGTCGATCGCGAGAAGAACCTCATCATCTTCACCAAACTCCAGGACATCAAAGGCAAGCACCCGCAGAACGAGATCAAGCACAACATCGGGCGCGGCGGGCTGCGGCCGGGCGAGTGGGAAGAGATCATGAAGTGGGCGGAAGTGGGCAAGGTCGCCACCTTCTTCCACAACGGCGGGGCCAGCGAAACGTACTTCGGCACGTCGTGGTACCAGGCGTACCCGCAGGGCGAGTGGTGGGGCATGTCGCACGGCGAGCCGTTCCTCCTGCGCAGTTACGCCGGCAAGGCCGACAAGCTCCCCGGCATCTGCACGGAGATCATGGACAACAAGGAAGTGATCGTGCCGTGCATGGTGGACGGCGACAAGGAAGCGATCCACAAGAAGACCGCCCGCATTCAACGGCTCAAGACCAGCCTCAAGAACATCGACTACAACCCGAAGCGCGACTTCGTGGGCTGGGGCG
>CAZBXY010000352.1:0-8225 GCA_964495365.1 uncultured Frigoriglobus sp.
ACTTGGTGGACCGACTGCTCGCCGACGGGCACCGGGTCACCGCCTACGACAACTACAGCACCGGTCAGCGCGCCTTCCTCACCGACGCGGCCAAACACCCGCGCTTCGCACTCGTCGAGGGCGACGTGCTCGACCTCCCGCACCTCAAGCGAGCCGTCGCCGGGCACGACTTCGTGTTCCACCTCGCGGCCAACGCCGACGTGCGGTTCGGCACCAACCACCCGGACCGCGACCTCCAACAGAACACGATCGCGACGTTCAACGTGCTGGAGGCGATGCGCGTCAACGGCGTGAAGCGGATCGGGTTCTCGTCCACCGGGTCGGTGTACGGCGAGCCGGAGGTGTTCCCGACGCCCGAAGACGCCCCGTTCCCGATCCAGACGAGCCTGTACGCGGCGAGCAAGATCGCCGGCGAGGGGCTGATCTCGGCCTACGCCCACGGGTTCGGCTTTCAGGCGTTCATCTTCCGCTTCGTCTCGATCCTCGGCGAACGGTACACCCACGGCCACGTCTTCGACTTCTACGCGAAGTTGCTCGCGAACCCGCACCTGATTGAGGTGCTTGGGGACGGAAAGCAGCGGAAAAGTTACCTGTACGTGCAGGACTGCTTGAACGCGATCCTCACCGTGATTGCCAAGGCGACCGAGCCGGTGAACGTGGTGAACCTCGGGGCCGACGAGTACTGCCAGGTCGATGACTCGCTCGGCTGGATCTGCGCTCGACTGGGGCTGAACCCGCAGCGCCAGTACGCCGGCGGCGCCCGCGGGTGGATCGGCGACAGCCCGTTCATCTTCCTCGACACGAAGAAGCTGAAATCGTTCGGCTGGAAGCAGACGCTGGGCATCCGCGAGTCGGTGATCCGCACGCTGGACTACCTCCGCGCCAACCCGTGGGTGCTGGAAGCCCGCAAGGCGGCGTGACCGGTGGGTTCGAGATCGGGGCACAGAGCTGTAGCAGTCCGTCGTTAGTTTTTGGTTTTGTGGCACAGGCTTTCCAGCCGGTGCGCCAGATAGCTACAGGGCTCACAGGCTCGAAAGCCTGTGCCACAAGACAGAAGACACAGGCTGGAAAGCCTGTGCCACGAAGAGAAAGACGGGTCGCGGCCGTTCATAAGGGGTGATGCGTGTCGATGCTTCTGACGTGGGTGCTGTTCCTCGGCTGGACGGCCGTCGGCCTCGCGATCCTCAACGCCGGGCGGTTCCGAGGGGGCGTCCGCAAACTGCTGCTCGCCCCGACGATCGGCTTCGGCGCGGTGGGCGTCCTCGCGTTCGTCATCGTCCGGTCGGGGTTCCCGGTGGGGCAATTCGCGCCGGCGCTGGGGGGCGCGGTTCTGCTCGTCGTCGGAACGGTGTTGTGGCGTACCCGAACCACGCGGGACCACGCCCGGAGCGTGTGGCGCCGGAGCCGCGGGTTCGCGGCGATCCTGGGCGCCACGTCGGTTCTCACCGGCTGGCCGATGCTCCGGTACGGATCCGACTGGATCGCCAACGGCAACGACGACATGGCGAACTACTGCCTCGGCGCCACCGGGTTCCGCGCGCACGGTTATCTCAGCCTCCCGACGCCCGAAGAACTGACCGGAGGGCAAGACGCCACGCAGCCGCTGTGGTTCCTGTACTTCGACCCGAAACACCTCACCGCGACGCGGTGCGGGGCCGAGCTGACGCTGGCCCTCGTGTCCGACTGGACCGGGCAAACACCCCAACAGGTGTTCATGCCGGTCATCCTCGCGTTCAACCTGGCGCTGGTCGCCGCGACCGCCGGGCTGGTACTGCTGGGCACCCGGCGCCGCGCCGCGGCGCTGTGGGCCGCGGGGTTGCTCGCGGTGTCCTCGCAGACCGGCTACGGGGTCGTGCAGCAACTGATCGCGCAGGCCGGCGGGCTGGCGCTCCTGTGTACCTCGCTGGCGCTGGTGACCAGCCCGTTCCGGCGGTTCCCGCTGCCGCTGATCGCGCGCCGGGCCGCGGTGTGCGGGCTGACGTTCGCCGCTCAGATCGTGTTCTACCCCGAGACGGTGCCGTTTTTGGTCGGCGCGTGCGTGGCGCTGGGCGTGCGCGATCTCGTGTGCCGGCGCCCGGTCCGGCGCCACCTGTGGCATGCCGGTGCCGCGATCGCGTCAATGGCGGTCGTGGTCCCGATGTACCTGTACGGCACCGTGTACTTCCTCCTCAACCAGTCGAAGCAGGGCAACGCGGGGAACGCGGACACCGTCGAGGTGTTCCCGTACTTCATGACCCCGCGCGGCCCGGCGCTGGTGTGGGGGCTGCTCCCGACCTACTGGAACGTGCGGGAGCCGTTCCAGACGGCGCTGTTGGTGCTGGGGGTCGTGCTGTTCGTCGCGCTGCCGCTGTTGGCGATCCACCAGTTCCGCCGCGGGCGGTCGTTCGGGGCGGTGCTGCTGGTAATGCTCGCCCTCGGGGCCGCCCTGTTCGTCCAGAACGCCGCGTTCGGGCTGTTCAAGATCGCCATGTTCGTGCAGCCGTTCTTGTGGGCCACGGTCGGGGCGTGGCTCGCGGCGCGCCGGCGGTGGTGGGTGATGGTGCCGGCCGCTGGCGTGGTGCTCGCGGTCGCGGCGGCGAACGCCAAGACGCAGCACTGGTACGTGAAACAGAGCACCGGGCACGACGGCCGGATCGACCTGCCGGTCGTGACCCAGCGGCGGCTGATGACCGAGTTCCACTCGTCCGTCAATCCGCGCCTGAGCGACGGGCAGGTGGACCGCGTGCTGATCGTGACGGAAAATAACATCCTCACCAAGCTGCTGTCGGCGGAGCTGCGGGAGGTGCCGAACAGCCTGATGACGATGGCCCCGTTCCTGTCGGTCCGCTCGGACGGGCGGGCCGGGACGGCGGCGACCGACCGGTCGTGGTACGCGCTGGTGGTTGACCCGACCGACCCGAACGGGCCGTGGGTGCGCGACCCGGCGACCGGCGCGCGGCTCCACCGGCTGATGCACACGCCCGCCGACTGGACAACCGACCCGCCGGACCGCGTGCTGGTCGTCGCCGGGTGCGGGCAGTTGTCGATCCTGAACCGGCTGAAGTACCCCGAAACCGGTCCGGCCCTCGTGAGCGCTCCGTTGAGTGAGGTGCGCAACTTCGTCGTGTTCCGCGACGCCATCGGCGCACGGCAGAACTTCCTCGGGATGCTCGCCCAGACCGTCGGCGACGTCGCCCTGTACCGCCCCGAGCCGGACCCGTCGTTCCCGCGCCGGACGTTCGCCGGCGTCGGCCGGTCGATGGTGCTCGACGTGCTGAACCCGTCGCCGAAGGTGCGGCTCGTCGTCAGTTACACCGAGACCCACCAGACCCCGGACGGGAACAACCGCGTCGTCGCGCCCGCGCAGGTCGTCGGCACCACCCGTGTCGCGTTCGGGGCCGTCGGGTGCGGGGCCGCCCGGCTCGTGTCGCCGCCGGTCGAACCGCAGGTCGTCGGGCACTCGCGCATCCTGGTTCTCGATTTCAACCGCGAGCTGGTCCGCAACCCGAACCGGCTGAGCGGGTTCGAGGCGCTGTGGGGGTCGCACCTGCCGCGCGACCGGCGGATGCTCTCGGCGCACGCCCGCGAGATTTCGGCGATTTCCGAAGAGGAATACGCCGCATTCCGGCCGCCGGAGAGGCTCGCCGCGTTCCCCGCCGACCTCGCCCACCCGCACCTGGAGTATTCCGGGCTGTACGAGGAGGGGTGGGTGGCCGGCGAGTTCAAGGTGCGGCTCACGCAGCCAGCGCCCGACCAGGAGGCCGTGATTCGCGGGCAGGTTCCCGGCGGGCCGCAGTTCGCGGGGTTCCGCACCGAGCTGACGGTTCTGATCGACGGCGTGCCGGTGTCCACGCACGCGCTCGGCAACGGCGACTTCGAACTGCGGGTGCCAGCGGGGAAACAAACCGGGCCGCGGTGGATCGAATGTCGGGCGTCGCGCACCACGCGGCTCCCGCCCCCGGACGACCGGGTGGCCGTCGCACACATCAAGTTCATCGGGTTCGAGCCGAAGGACGAATCGAAGGCGCGCCCGCCGGAGCGGCTGAGCACGTTCCCGGCCGATCTGAACCACCCCAAGCTGACCACCGTCGGGATCGCGCTCGACGGGTGGGTGGGGAAGTCGTGTACGGCCGGGCTGTGGCACGCGGGCGCGCCCCGCGAGGCGGTCGTGCGCGGAGACGTGCCGGTTCTGTCCCCGACGTTCCGCACCGAACTCACACTCACGGTCGATGGCGCGGAGGTGGCCCGCCGGGTGCTTTCCCCGGGCGAATTTGAAGTACGGGTGCCGGTCGCTGGCGACGCGCCCGGGGAGCGGCGCGTGGAGTGCCGGTTCTCGGAGGTGCAACCGCTCCCCGCGCCCGACGGCCGGGCCGTCGCGGTGCGCCTGCTGGCGTTCGGATTTGAACCGCCGAAGTGACCACCATCGATTGTTGTTCGGTTGGCCTGTGTTCTTGTGGCACAGGCTTTCGAGCCTGTGTGCCCTGTAGCTATCTGGCGCACAGGCTGGAAAGCCTGTGCCACAAAACCGGACACCGCCGGTTCATGTATCAGGATTTCCCATGCGCGTGACCGTTTACGGCCTGTGGCACCTCGGGAGCGTGACGGCCGCGTGCCTCGCGGAAGCCGGGCACGAGGTCGTCGGACTCGACCCCGACGTGGCGACGATCGCCGATCTGAGCGCGGGTGAGCCGCCGGTGGACGAACCGGGCCTCGCGGCGCTCGTCGCGGAGCAGCAGAAGGCCGGGCGGTTGCGGTTCACCGCCGACGCGGCGGTTGCGATCCCCCGCGCCGAGGTGGTGTGGGTGTGCTTCGACACCCCGGTGGACGCGAACGATAATGCGGATGTCGAGTGGGTTCGTACCCGGCTCGACGACATCGCTCCGCACATCGCCCCCGGCACGCTCGTGCTGGTATCCTCGCAAGTACCCGTGGGGTTCGGCGCGCGCCTTGCGGCCGACTGGTCGGCGCGCGGGGTGCGGGTCGCGTGTTCGCCAGAGAACCTGCGCCTCGGCCAGGCGCTCGATTGCTTCCGCCGCCCCGATCGTATCGTTTTGGGATGTGATCCGGCCGACCGCGGAACGCTCACCGAGTTACTGAAGCCGTTCGACGGCGAGCGGGTGTGGATGTCGGTGGCTTCGGCCGAGATGACCAAGCACGCGGTGAATGCGTTCCTGGCCACGTCGGTCGCGTTCATCAACGAACTGGCCCGCATCTGCGAGGTCGTGGGCGCGGACGCGAAGGAGGTCGAACGCGGGCTGAAGACCGAGCAGCGGATCGGGCCGAAGGCGTACCTTTCCCCGGGAGCGGCATTCGCTGGCGGCACGCTGGCACGCGACATCGGCTTTTTGCTCGACCTCGCCCAGCAACACGACCGCCCGGCGCACCTGTTCCGCGGGGTGCGCGCGAGCAACGAGTGCCAGAAGAACTGGCTCCGCGATCAACTGGCGAGTGTGCCCGCGGGCGCGACGGTCGCGGTGCTGGGCCTCACGTACAAGCCCGGCACCAACACGCTCCGGCGTTCCGGGTCGGTCGAACTGTGCCAGTGGCTGCTCGCGCGCGGCGTGAAAGTGCGCGCACACGATCCGGCAATCAGGGGCGCCGCGGAGGAGATTCGCGGGGTGGAGCTGGCGCTCACCGCCGAGGCCGCCCTGCGCGGCGCCGATGTGGGCGTGCTGGCGACGCCGTGGCCGGAGTACCGCGCGCTCACGCCGGCCCAGGTGCGCGCCGCGATGACGCGCCCGCGCGTCATCGACCCGACGCACTTCCTTGCCGCCGGGCTGGCGAACGACCCGGCGATTGCCTACGTCGCCGCCGGAAGGGCGGCATGATTTGGCGAACCCCGCCCGCAAGGGCGGGGGTGGCGCTCGCAATCACCAACACCCCCGCCCTTGTGGGCGGGGGTGGCGCTCGCAATCACCAACACCCCCGCCCTTGTGGGCGGGGTTCGCCAATGAGTTCCCCTTGTTCCCGACCCGCGGCCCGCGGTATAGACGCCGTAGTTTCCATCAACCGGAGAAACTGCGAATGGAGTCGCGGGGCACACCGCTGGCCGGGCGCGCGGCCGTCATCACCGGGGCCAACCAGGGCCTGGGGCGCGCGATCGCCGAACACTTCGTCCGCGCCGGGGCCAGCGTGCTACTCACCGCCCGCGGCGAACAGCTCCTCGACCAAACCGTTGCCGAACTGCGCCCACTCGCGCCACGACCCGAGCAGAAGGTGATCGGCCGGGTCGCGGACGTGTCGAAGGAAGCCGATTGCACCACCACCGCGGCGCAGGCGATCGCGGACCTCGGCAACCCGTGCGTGCTGGTCAACAACGCCGGCGTGTACGGGCCGTTCGGCCTCATCGAGGACAACGACTGGTCCGAGTGGGTCAAAGCGATCGAGATCAACCTGTTCGGCACCGTCCTGATGTGCCGGGCGTTCCTGCCCCACATGCGTGCGGCGAAGTACGGCAAGATCGTCAACCTGTCCGGCGGCGGGGCCACCGCGCCGCTCCCGCGAATCAGTTCCTACGCCGCGTCGAAGGCCGCCGTCGTGCGGTTCACCGAGACACTTGCCGAGGAGACCCGCGGCGCGGGCATCGACGTGAACGCGATCGCCCCGGGTGCATTGAACACGCGGCTCATGGACGATCTGCTCGCCGCCGGCCCCGAAAAGGTAGGAGCGGCGTTCTTCGAGAAGATGACGAAGACCCGCGACACCGGCTGCACCCCGCTCGACCGCGGGGCAGAGTTGGCGGTGTTCCTCGCCTCGGCCGCGAGCGACGGGATCAGCGGGCGGTTGCTGAGTGCGGTGTGGGACGACTGGGCGAACCTGCCGGACAAGAGCGACGAGCTGGCGAAGAGTGACATCTACACGCTCCGCCGCATCACGCCGGAAGACCGCGGGGGGTGGAAGAAGTGCGCGTAGGAATCGTCGGGTGCGGCTTGATCGGCAGCAAGCGGGCGAAATCGATCGCCGCGCTGGGGCATTCCGTTGTGTGTGCGACCGACGCGGTGCCGGAGCACGCGGCGCAGTTGGCGAAGCAGTACCCCGGGTGCGTGGCCGTTGGCGATGTGACGAGTCGCGAGGACGTGGATGCCGTCGTGGTGGCGACGATCAACGACTCGCTGGCGCCGATCACGCTCGCCGCGGTGAAGGCCGGCAAGCACGTGCTTGTGGAAAAGCCCGCGGCGCGCTCGGCCGACGAACTCCGGCCCGTTGTTGCAGCGGCGAAGACCGCGGGCGTGTGCGTGCGGGTCGGGTTCAACCACCGGTTCCACCCGGCGCTTTTGAAGGCGCGCGAACTGGTCGATGCCGGGGCGGTCGGGCCGCTGATGTTCGTCCGCGGGCGCTACGGCCACGGCGGGCGCGTCGGCTACGACCGCGAATGGCGCGCCAACCCCGCGCTCGCCGGCGGCGGCGAGCTACTCGACCAGGGCGTTCACCTGATCGACCTGACGCGCTGGTTTTTGGGCGACGTGACCGACGCAAGCGGCGTCGCCGGAACGTTCTTCTGGGACATGCCGGTTGAGGACAACGGGTTCGTGTGCCTGAAGCACGCCGGCGGGCAAGTGGGCTGGTTGCACGCGAGTTGTTCCGAGTGGAAGAACCTGTTTTGCCTGGAAATCTACGGGAAAACGGGCAAACTCCAGATCGACGGCCTCGGCGGCAGCTACGGCGTCGAACGGCTCGCGTATTACCGGATGTTACCGCAGATGGGGCCGCCGGAAACGACCATCTGGGAGTATCCCGGCGAGGATACGTCGTGGGCGGCGGAGTTCCGCAGCTTCGAGCGCGCGGTTGCGGGCGAACAGGGATTCGGCGCAACGCTGGAAGACGCGGTGGCGGCGCTGGAGGTGGTGGGGGCGGTGTACGCGCAAGGCGGGAGCGCGACGCGGCGGGCCGCGTAGTCGGTAAAGTTTAACGCGCGGTGTGCCGACAACAGATGAAACCGCGCTCGCGCGCACGACCCACACCGCAGGGAAGCGGAGTGCCCGATGATTATCACCCGAAGCCCGCTCCGCATCTCGCTCGGCGGCGGCGGCACGGACCTGCCCTCCTACTACCGCGATCACACCGGCTTTCTGGTCGCCGCGGCCATCGACCGACACGTTCACATCGTCATCAACCGGTCGATCCTGCCGGAGATGATCCTCAAGTACTCGCAGACCGAGCGCGTCACCGACGCGGCGCAAATTCAGCACCCGCTGGTGCGCGAGGCGATGCTGTTGGTCGGCGTCGAGGCGCAGGGGCTGGAGATC
>CAZBXY010000353.1:0-8189 GCA_964495365.1 uncultured Frigoriglobus sp.
GCCGGACGCGGTGGACGCGGTGGTTCGGCTGATGGCGGCCCCGCGCGCGAAGCTCACGCGCACGGTGTACAACATCACCGCATTCGCCCCGAGCGCCGCGGAGATCGAAGCCGTGGTTCACGCGGCGTTCCCGAAGGCGAGCATCACGACTGAGGTGGACCAGAAGCGGCAGGGGATCGTGGACTCGTGGCCGGCGGACGTGGACGACTCCGCGGCGCGCGCCGACTGGGGCCACGCGCCGACGTTCGGGTTCGCCGGCGCGTTCGGCGAGTACCTGATCCCAAGCATCAAGAAGCGGTACGCTTGAAGGCGGTTGCAACGCCCGTACTCGCGGACCATAATCGGTACACACAAACCGCCACCGCTCGCGGGCGCCCACAATGAACGTCACGCTAAAAGTTATCGCCGGACCGCATACTGGAAAAGAGTTCGTCTTCGACCGACACGACACGTTCCTGGTCGGCCGATCAAAAGACGCGCACTTCCAGCTTTCCTACGACGACCCGTATTTCGGCCGTCGGCACTTCATGGTCGAAGTGAACCCGCCGCGGGTTCGGGTCACGGATTTGAAGAGCCGTCACGGGATCACGGTGAACGGGCAGAAGGTAACGGTAGCCGACCTCAAGGACGGCGACGAACTGAAGGCCGGGCACACGGTCTTCCGCGTGAGCGTCCCGCTGCCGGACCCAGACGTGCAGGAAACGCTCGACCTGCCCTTCGCCGAACCCTGCGTGGAGTCGGCCCCGGAGACGACGGTACAACACACCGTCGGCCCGGCGATCCCGGGTTACAAGATCGAGAGCGAAATCGGCCGTGGGGCAATGGGCGTGGTGTACCGCGCCGAACGCGAGTCCGACGGGTTGGCGGTCGCGGTGAAGGTCATCACGCCAGCGATCGGGGTGTCGGAGAAGGACGCGCAGCGGTTTCTGCGGGAAGCCCGCATCATGAACTCGCTGAAGCACCGGAACATCGTCCGCGGCCTGGACAGCGGCAAGGCCGGAGGGCAACTGTACTTGGTGATGGAACTGATGAGCGGCACGGACCTGAAAGCGCGGGTCAAAGAGCGCGGCCCGATGGACGTGCAAACCGCCGTGCGCCTGATGCTCCACACCCTCGACGGTCTCGCTCACGCGCACGCGAAAGGGTTCGTTCACCGCGACATCAAGCCCGCGAACCTGTTGCTGGACGGTCCGTCCGAGAAACGGGTGGTCAAGGTCGCCGACTTCGGCCTGGCGCGGGCGTTCGACGAGTGCAACATCAGCGGTCTAACGATGCAAGGTGATGTCGGTGGCACGCCGGCGTTCATGCCCCCGGAGCAGGTGACCCACTACCGTGACGTGAAGCCAACCGCCGACCAGTATTCCGCCGCCGCAACGCTGTACTGGCTACTGACCGGTAGGCACGTGCTGGACCTCGAATCGACGACTGTGGCGCAAATGATCCAGATTGCGACCGACGCGCGGGTGCCGATCCAGGCGCGCCGACCGGACGTGCCGACCGGACTGGCGGCAGTCATCATGAAGGCGCTGGCGCTCGAACCGCAGAAGCGCTACCGCGACGTGGCCGCGCTGAAGGAGGCGCTGCGGCCGTTCGCGTGACGCGGGTCAGCCGTCGAGAACGTGCAACGCGCCGTCGGCCAACCCGACCGCGAGGTGTGTTCCGGCCGCGTTCCACGCGACCGCTTTCACCTTGGCCGGGTATTCCAAGGTTAGCTGCTTTTTGCCGGTACTCGTGTCCCAGATGCTGACCGTTCCGTTCTCGTCGGCGATTGCCACTCGTTCCCCGTTCGGGTTGATCGCCACGTTCTTCACGGTCGAAGGGAGAACGATTCCGACCTGATGGCCGAGGCCCGCGAGAATCATGCTGATGGCCGAGGTTGTTTCTCCCACAGCAAGAAACGCTTGCGCGTCGCCGGTTTCGGCGTCCCAAACGACCACGGTGCCGTCGTCACTCGCCGTCGTCACCCGCTTTTCATCTTGGCTGAATACCGCCGTTCGCACCTCTGAAACGCGGCCCTTGAGAGCGACAGTCTTCTTTTTCTCATTGTCGGCATCCCAGAGAGTAGCTCGTCCACCGATCGTTGTGATAAGCCGATACCGGCTTCTGTTCTGGTCGTGCGGAAGCGTCGCGAGCGCCGCCGCACTGGTCCCTTGAGCGGTCCCCGTGAAGTTGGCGGATTTGGCGCCGAAGTTCACGTGCCACACCGTGATGTCGTTCTGAAAATCCCGGGTAAACACCCGCGCGCCGTCCGGGCTGAATGCCGCGACCTTCGTCTTGATGTCGAGGGCTCTTGTTGCCGGGAGACCTGTCTTTGTGTCCCAAAGGCGGACTCCGTTGTCGTCCTTGTCGATGGTCAGTACCCGCGTCCCTTCCGGGTTGAACGCCACCTTACTTGCCCGAAACGAGTTGGGCGGGTCGATGATGATCGACTCCCCGGTGCCGATGTCCCACACGCGGACCTGGTTGGCCGCGATGGATCCTCGCTTTCCGTCGGGGTTGAACGCCGCGGTGACCACACGCTTTCCGTCGTGGCTGAACGCCGACGCGATCACCGGTTGTTGGTTCGCGAGTTTGGCAACTTCCTTTCCCGTCCTCGTGTCCCAGACACGAGCGATATTGTCGGAGTCGTTTGCGACGGCAACGATCAACGTCCCGTCCGGGCTGAACGCGATTGGGTAAGTACCGTCCCCGGCTTTCGATTTGAGTACTGGCGAGACGGTTGACGCGCCGCACAGTCGGGAGAGGTGTTGCCACTCCCAACCCCGGTCTTGTACCGCAACCGACTCGAGAATGTCTCGGGCGGCTTTGAGTTGGCCCAGGCGATGGGCCATGTAGGCGAGTTGGATGGGGTGATCGAGTAAGAGCACTTGCGACGCTTTCAGCGACGCCCTCAGTGCCGCGATGTCTCGTTTCGCCTTCTCGTCGGCGGCCCGAGCGCGCTGTTTCCACAGGTCACGTTCGGCCCTCAACTCCGCCAGTTGTTCTTCAAAGTGTTCTCGGTCCTTCTTGGCCTGTTCCTGGAGCGCGAGCGTCTGGCCCCACTGGTCCGCGGAGCTCTTGCTTAACGCGTTGAGCTTTTCCCTTAACTCTTTGACGGATTTATACGGCCCAAATACGTCATTGAGGGCCTTATTGAGTTCTTTGAGAGCCTTGTCGCGTTCTGCCTCTGCGTGTTCGGCTCGTTTCCGGGCCTCGCTTGCGTCCGCCGCTTCTTTCACGGCTTGCAGTCGTGCCTCCTCGGTTTGCTTTCGAGCCTGAACGGCCCGGAGCGCCGCTTCAGATACCAGTACCATGCTGACGAGTACCACGACGGCGATCGCGGTCCCTGCCAAGGCGAGTTTCGGATCCTGCTTCGCCCACCGCAGCGCGCGTTCGGAGAGACTTCGTCGCCGGGCAGTGACCGGTTCGCCATCGAGCCAGCGGCGCAAGTCGTCGGCCATTTCCTGGCAGTCCTCGTAGCGATCTTCCGGCTCCTTCGACATCGCCTTCAAGCAAATCGCTTCCAAATCCTTTGGCACGTCCGAGTTAACCTTGCGCGGCGGTTTCGGTTGGTCGTTAATGACGCTGTAGAGTACGGCCATCTTCGGGCCGCGAAACGGAACCGTTCCGGTCAGCAGTTCGTACAGCACCACGCCCGCCGCGTACTGATCCATCGCCGGTTGCGCGTCCCCTTTTTGCCCGCTCGCTTGTTCCGGCGACATGTACGCCGGCGTGCCCATCACGGCATCGAGTTTCGTCAACTTGGACTCATCGTGTCGATCCACGGCGGAACCGGAACCCGCTGGGGGGCTTGCGTCCGCCGGCTCGGTGCGAGGCGCGCCGGTCCTGGGTGGCTTGGTCTCGTCATCGGGGCGCCAGGCTAGACCGAAATCCATCAGGTGAACACCGCCGTCCTTGTCCAGCATGATGTTCGCCGGCTTCACGTCGCGGTGAACGATCCCCTGTTTGTGGGCGTAGGCGAGTGCGTCCGCGAGTTCGCGCGCGATGCGCGCGGCACGGTCGAATTCCATTCCGTTTTTGGGGATCGCGGACGACAACGTCTGACCGTCGATGAACGCGCTGGCGATGTAGTGGTGGGCTCCGTCCTTGCCGGCGTCGAATACCGGCACAATGTGCGGGTGCTTCAGATTGGCCGTTGCTTTCGCTTCGCGCAGGAACCGCTCGATCCGATCCGCGGTCGTCATCGTCTCGGCGTGTGGCACCTTCAGCGCCACCGTGCGGTCCAACTGCGGATCGTACGCGCGGTAAACAGTGCCAAAGGCGCCCGCACCGAGTTTGCGCTGGATCTTGAACCGACCGAGTGTCTTTGGGATAGCGTCAGTCGGAACCGGGGTCGGTGCGGGGGCAGGGGTGGTTGTACTCACGACGAACGTTTCGCCGCACGCTTTACATTTCACCGACTTGCCCGCCGCCGCGACCGGCACTGAATACCGCTGGCGGCACGACGCATTCGCGCAGAAGCACTCGATCGACATAGGCGACTCCTTTTGCGGAATAACTGACGAAGGTATCCGCGTTCGCGAGCGTTCGCAACAATGTTCGCCAGTGATCGCAACAACGATTCACGAACCGAACCCACCGCCCGCCGTTGGCGTAGCTCACGGTAGCGTCCGCTGCCGCGCGGGGTGGGGCGTCGTAGAATCAGCCGCGGACGCCGGCCCGACCCCGACACGGAACCCGATGACCCTCGGAGAACTGCAACAACGCATCCGCGACCTGTTCGGCGCCAAGGATGGGCGCCGCGGCGCCGAGGGCACGTTCATGTGGTTCATGGAGGAGGTCGGCGAGCTGGCCGCCGCGCTCCGCGACCCGACCGCCGACCCCGACAACCTGGCGCTGGAGTTCGCCGACGTGCTCGCGTGGCTCGCGACGCTCGCGAACATCGCCGGGGTCGATCTGGACGACGCGGTGCGGCGGAAGTACGGGTCCGGGTGCCCGAAGTGCGGCCACACGCCGTGTGTGTGCGGCACGGCCAAACCGTGAGGGTTGCGAAGAACCTAACCCCCCGGCCCCCTTCCCTAAGAAGGAAGAGGGAGTCGGAGAACGGCCCTCGGCCGTTCGGTTTTCGGCCCCTCCCTTCTTAGGGGAGGGGCAGCGAGCGAAGCGAGCGGGGAGAGGTCAAGCGTCCCCATCCTCTCCCACAAGGAGAGCCAGAAGAAAGCTGCCGAGTCCCTTCATGCCAACTGCGACCGCCCTCCGATCTCTGCTCGCGGCCGCGGTCGCACTCGTGCTGTCGGCCCCGGCGGGCGCGGCCGACGCGGTCAAGATCACCGGCGTATCGGTCGGGTTCCCGTCCGCCGCGAAGGAGCGTGAGGACGGCGTCGCCAAGTTCGGCGCGTGGGCACCGGTCCACGTCTATCTGGAAGTGCTCGGCGAGGTGACCAGGCCGGCCGAACTGCTTATCGAAACGCCCGACGCGGACGAGGTCGGCACGGCGCTCGTTCTCCCGATCGACCTCGCGGGGCTGTCCGCGGGCACGAAGGTGTTCGCTCCCGATCGCGGGTGCATCGGTTACATCCGCCCGGCCGGGGCGTCGGCCGAAGTCACCGTCACCGTTCGCACCGCGGTCGGGGCGATTTCCGAGCCGTTCCGCGCCCGACTGCACCCGCGCGAGCCGCTGGTGTACGCGGTGCTGGCGATCGGCGGTGCGCCGGCGAACTTCGAACTTCCCAAACCCACGGTCGGCGATACCGGACCGCTCCGCGCCGGTCGGGTGGAACTCGCACACGCTGCCGATTTCAGCCGACTGCCGGACCAGTGGTTCGGGTACGACGGCATCGACCTCGTGCTGCTGAACACCGGCACCGCGAACCACGAACTGCTCACGAAGCTGTTCGCGTCCGATGCCGCCGGCGATGTTCGGAAGCGGGAAGCGCTGTTGGAATGGGTGCGCCGCGGCGGGCGGTTGGTCATTTCCGTCGGCTCCAAGGCGGGCGACGTCGCGAAGCTCCTGCACCTCACCCCGGTGTTGCCGTTTGCGATCAACCCGGCCGCGCCGACCCGCTCCGCGGAGGTGATCGGGCTGTACTGGTCGGCCGGGTCCGGGCTGGCGAACGTCGTCAGCGGGCCGCTCGGCGCGAAGGACGGGCCGAAGTTCGCGCTGGCGAACCTCGTCCCGCAGTTGGGCAAGTCCGCCCGCGTCCTCAGCCCGCCGCCGGGGCGCAGCGTGGATGACCCGTCGCCGATCGCGGCGCAATCGGCGTTCGGGATGGGCCGAGTGACCGTCATCGGGTTCGACCTCGACGGCGAGCCGTTCGCCTCATTCCCCAAGCGGACGGAGTTCTGGGATTGGGTGCTGCGCGAGGGCGGGGCCAACCGCGCGTCCGCCGGCGGTGACGGCAAGGCGCGCCCGCCCGGCTCACTCACGGAAGACGAGGACGAGGCCGCGGTGGCGATCCGGCAGCACAACGACACCTTCGACGGCGTCGCGGTGGTGTCGTTCGGCTGGATCGCGATGCTGATCGTGCTGTACATCCTGCTCATCGGCCCGATCGAGTACTACTTCCTCAAGCGCGTCCTGGGTCGGCTCGAACTCACGTGGATCACGTTCCCGATCATCGTGCTGACGGTGAGCGCCGCGGCGTACCTCTCGGCCAACGCCGTGAAGGGCCGCGAACTGAAGGTGAACAAGCTCGATGTGGTGGACGTCGATCCGGCATCGGGTCGCATCTACGGGACGACGTGGTTCACCGTATTCAGTCCGAAAATCGACAAGTACACGATCGCAGTAACACCCGGCGACGGGTGGGGCGACGGCGATGGCGCCCCCGAGGTGAACACGCTCGGCGCGCCGCGCGGCGGACGGCCGGGTATCGTCAGGCGCAAATACACCGTTCACGCCGACGGTAGGTACATCGCGGACGCGCTCGAAGGCGTCCCGATTCAAGTGTGGTCTACCAAAGCGTTCGCCGCGCATTGGACCGGCCCTGACCGAGTCATCGGGGAGACGGCCCCGCCGCAGATACATCGCCGCGTTGATTACGACCTCACCCACCCGCCGGGCGACCGCACGAAGGTGATCGGCACGTTCACCTCGAATCTGCCGGTGCCGGTGCTGACGGACTGCGTCATCTTCTACGCCGGCGAGGTGTATGCGCTGCCGGGCGACGTGATCGTTCGCGGTCAGCCCGTTCGGTTGGTGCTCGACCAGAGCACGCAGGCGAACCAGTGGCTTCAAACGAACGCCAAAACGGACCTACTCCTGAGCCGGGTGCAGTCCTACGCGGAGCGCCCGGGGCTGAAGGCCGCGCAGAAGGCTCAAATTCCGCAGACGTTTACCGGACCGCTGCCGATGATGGGCGTGCTGTTCCACGAAGCGACTCTCAAGAACGAAGAGGGGGTGATCGCGCGGAACGCATCGGTGCGGCGGCTCGATCAGTCGTGGCGGCTCTCCGCCGAGAACCGCGACGAGGTGATCGTGGTGGGCCGTGCCGCGCCGCCGTCCGGCCCGGCCGAGGACATACTGAGCGGGCCGTACTCGCCGTCGAAACTGTGGCTGAAGGGCCTTCCGGGCGCCGGCGAGCGGTGGAAGATTCCCGGCACAGCCCGACAGGAAACGTGGGTGCGGTTTTATTTGCCGGTGCGGTAGCGGACCCGGGGTTAGAAACCCCGGGCTATTGAACGGTGACCCCTTCGGGGTCCAAAAACCTCAATGTGACCCTGAAAGGGTCACCGTGTAATAGCCCGGGGTTTCTAACCCCGGGTGCGATGCCCGTGAGCCAAGCGAGCAACCATGATCGAGTGCCGCGACCTGACGAAGAAATACGGCGAACTGTTCGCGGTGGACCGGCTGTCGCTCAAGCTGGAGCCGGGCGACGTGTACGGCTTTATCGGACCGAACGGCTCCGGCAAGACGACCACCATGCGGATGCTCGCGACGCTGCTCAACCCCTCCTGGGGCGAAGCCACCGTTTGCGGGCACTCGATCTACACCGGATCGAAGGAGATCCGCCGGGCGATCGGCTACATGCCGGACTTCTTCGGCGTGTACGACGATATGAAGGTCGCCGAGTACCTCGAATTCTTCGCCGCCGCGTACCGCATTCAGGGCGACGCGCGCAAAAAGAAGGTCGATCAGGTGCTTGAATATGTGGATTTGGGCTACAAGCGCGACGCGCTCGTGACGAGCCTCAGCCGCGGGATGACGCAGCGGCTCGGCCTGGCCCGCGTGCTGCTCCACGAACCGCAGG
>CAZBXY010000354.1:0-8176 GCA_964495365.1 uncultured Frigoriglobus sp.
CGAGATGAACAACGGGTGCATCTGCTGCACCGTGCGCGGCGACCTGATCCGCATCCTCGGCAACCTGATGAAGCGCCGCGACAAGTTCGACTACATCCTGATCGAGACGACCGGCATGGCCGACCCCGGCCCGGTCGCGCAGACGTTCTTCATGGACGACGAGGTGCAGGCCAAGACCACCATCGACGGCATCGTCACGCTCGTGGACGCCAAGCACGTCCTGTTGCACTGGGACTCGCACGAGGTGCAGGAGCAGATCGCCTTCGCGGACGTGATCCTCCTGAACAAGACCGATCTCGTGACGACGCACGAACTGGACAAGCTCGAACGGCTCATCCGCAAGATGAACGCGACGACGAAGATTTTCCGCACGAAGAACGCCGAGACCAACCTCGACAACGTCTTGAACGTGAAGGGCTTCGACCTCGACCGCATCCTCGAACACGAGCCGGACTTCCTCAAGAACGGCGGCCACCATCACCACGACAAGCACGAACACAAACACGAACATGACGGCAAGGACCACTCGAACTGCGATCACGAACACGGCCATTGCGAACACGACCACGATCACGAACACGCGCACGGTAAGCACCATCACCACGACGAACACGACGGGAAGGATCACTCCCACTGCGACCACGAACACGGGCACTGTGAACACGACCACGACCACGCGCACGAACACGAGCACAAGACGCACGCGCTGGGGATGATGGAGGAACCGGACCACGTTCACGACTCATCCGTAACGAGCGTCGGCATCACGCTCGCCGGCGACCTGGACCCGAAGAAGCTGAACAAGTGGATGAGCGAATTGCTCCAGGCGAAGGGGCCGGACATCTTCCGCATGAAGGGCGTGCTCTCGATCAAGAACGAGCCGAACCGGTTCGTGTTCCAGGGCGTTCACATGCTGTTCGACGGCAAGGTCGATAAGCCGTGGGGCAAGACGCCGCGGTCGAACAAGCTGATCTTCATCGGCCGCAACCTCGACCGCGAGGCGCTCACCGAGGGCTTCAAGTCCTGTTTGGCGTAAGATGATTGTGGCGAACCCCGCCCGCAAGGGCGGGGGTGGCAACGCATTCGACGAACACCCGCCGCCCTTGCGGGCGGGGTTCGCCTCCAAGGCATACTCATGGCGCGCATCGGCATTTTCGGTAAGGCGGAGAACCGGCTCCGCCCGGTGTGGCAGGCGGCGGTTCCCGATCACGCGATCGCGCTGGCGTGGTCACCGGACAACGCGCGGCTGGCGGTCGCCGCGGTCAGCGGGCCGATCACCATCTTCGACGCCAACACCGGCAAGCCGCTCCACCAACTCAAGGGCCACGGGTTCGGCACCGCGGCGCTGTCGTGGCAACCGACCGGTAACCTGCTCGCGTCGGTCGGGCAGGACAGCAAGGTGCGCGTGTGGGACGCCGCGACCGGAACTGAAGCGAAGGCGCTCGACGCGGGCGCGTCGTGGGCGGAAAAAGTCGTGTGGCACCCCGGCGGCCAGTACCTCGCGACAGCCGCCGGGAAGAAGGCGAAGGTGTGGAGTGCCGCCGGCGAACTGGTGCGCGAGCTTCCGCCGCAAGCCGGCACGGTGATGGACATCAAGTGGCGCCCAGGAACCAATCACCTCACGCTGCTCGCTTACGGTTCGGCCACGACCTACGACCCAGGCGCGGGCACAGAGCCGGTGAAGATGCTCGCGTGGAAGGGGTCGCCGCTGGCGATGGCGTGGAGTCCCGACGGCAAGATTCTCGCCCACGGCAACCAGGACTCGACCGTTCACTTTTGGTACTACGACACGTCGCGCGACCTTCAGATGTGGGGTTACCGGACGAAGGTGCGCGAACTCGCGTGGGAGTTCTCGTCGCGCTACCTCGCGACCGGCGGCGGCCCGGTGGTGTGCATCTGGGACTGTCAGGCCGGGCCGAACGGCCCCGAAGGATCGAAGCCGATGATGCTCGTCGGCCACGACGAGGAATCGAACCTGACGGCACTGGCGTACCAGGCCCGCGGGTTCCTCCTGGCCTCCGCGGCGCTCGACGGCAAGGTGTTGTTGTGGCAGCCGACGAACCGCAAGGGCGCGCAGGTGGGTGAGTTCCAGTTCGTGGGCGGCGAGGCGTCGGCGCTCGCGTGGTCGCCCGACGACAAGAGCCTGGCCGCCGGGTGCGGCAGCGGCGCGGTCGCGGTGTTCCGCGCGGGGTGAGTTATGCCCACGTTCGCCCGTTCCTTTGCCCCGACAACGACTCGGAAGATCGCCGCTTTCGAGCAGCGCACGGGGTTACGTTTGCCGGACGATTACAAACAGTTCTTGCTGACCACGAACGGCGGAACCCCTAATCCAAAACAGTTCACCGTTCCCGGTTGCGGAGACGCGCTCGCTGATTACCTGTATGGTCTGACCGATCCCACAACGCCCTGCGACTTGGATTACGAACTCGCCCAGGCGCAAGAGATTGGCCCACTCCCGGTGGGATTTCTACCGATCGGCCACGATCCCGGTGGCAACACTTTCCTCCTCGCAACCGTGGGCGATGATCGCGGGCGTGTATTCTTCTGGGACCGCGGGGACTTCTGGCGCACCGCAACGGCGAACACGTTTCCGGTCGCCGCGAGTTTCACCGAGTTCCTGAATTCCTTGTCGGAGTGAGCAGCGCGAACCCATCTCCCCTCCCGCGTGTCTGTCGCGTGACCCAACGGGAGGCGTCATGCGGGCGGACATGGGAAAAGTGCTGGTCGAGCGGCCGCGGGTCGGGCGCTGGAACGGCGACAGCCGACCCGGGAAGGGCTACGCTAATCAACTGAAGAAGTGCTTCGCCAGCGGCAACTCGCCGCCGAGCCGCGAAGGGATGAAACGGCGACACAACCGCAAGAAGCACTTCAACGAACACCTCGGCCCGCTCCGCCGGTTCCTCGATGCCAACGTCGGCCGCCCGTGGGACAAGGTGTACTCCGAAATCTGCCAGTACGTCGATCGCGGCAATGTCGTCCAGAACCACATCCTCACGCACCTCTTCGATTACGTCGTCGTTCATACCGTTTTGATCGACGGCGAACCGTGCTGCGGCGAACGTCACTGGGGGCACAAGTACGGCGACCCGCTCCGCACGAGCCACGACCGGCACCGGTGGTACGTGTGCCCGAAGTCCGGGCTTTTGCGGAAGTCGAAGCACGTGCCGTGGGCGCCGGTGCGCCCGGAGCCGCCGCGGATCGTGAAGTTGAACAACAAGCAGGTGTGCGTGGGCCGCGCCGGGCGGTGGGAGTTGATCTCGGTCGTGCTGCTCTCCCAGCACAGTTCAGAAGACGTACCGCGATACGACGCGGTCCTTCAGAAGTGCATCGACGCGCCGGCCGCGCCCGAAGGCGAGAGCGTCGAGCACTTCGGCCGAAACCGCTACGCGGTCCGCCGCCGCGTGCTGTCGCGGAAAGAACTGTTCGGGCTGCCGATCCCGATCGACTGGCTCGGGAGATGATTTCGCCTTCGTCATTCAAACAATCGCCGACGTTCCACGTGGAACGTCAGCAACCGTTTGAGCTTCGTATCGCACGCGGCCCGCGTGCGCTATGAGAAGTTAGCGATTGTTTGAGTGATTGGGGTGCGAATGAGGTGGCGGGGTGGCGAGTTGGCAATCTTTGGCAATCTTTGAAAAGAAGTGCCAAAACCTCTGGGAAAACCAAAGATTGCCAACTGGCAATCTTTGGCAATCTTTGGCAATCTTTGGCAATCTTTGGCAACCTTTCGATTATTCGGGTTCCCACTCCGCCCACACGACGGATGACCGATTGGTGTCACCCGCTCAGCCCGCGAATCGGTTCGTAATCGGCCATCTGGAGCAGCTCGCGGCTGACGCCGCGGGTCACGCGGAGCTTGCCCACGTCGAACAGCGTGTGCATGATTGTCCCGATGAGATTCGGGATGCGCACCGGTTCTGTCGCGGGGTCGCCGCCGTTGGCGGATGAGCGGCCGATCACCGCGCCGCCGGGCAACCCGCCGCCGGCGAGGAGCAGCGGCCCGAGGTTGCCCCAGTGGTCGCGCCCGCCCTTACCGTTGATCTTCGGCGTGCGGCCCATTTCGCCACACACCACGAGCAACACCTTGTCTTCCAACCCGCGGGTGCGGAGGTCGTCGAGGAACACGCTCACCGCGTGGTCGAGCGGCGGGGCCATGTAGCTCATGCCCTCGGTCATCGTCGCGTTGTTCACGTCGGCGTGCATGTCCCAGACGAAGTTCGTCGTGACGGTAACGAACCCCGCGCCGCGCTCCACCAGCCGCCGGGCCAGGAGCATCAGCTTGCCGAGCGTCTTCGCGTTGTCGGTGTAGTGCTTCCAGTTGTTCCACTTCTTGTCGATTTTTGTTACGTCGTAGAGCCGCCCGGTGTCGTACAGCTCCACCGTCTTTGCGCTCTCCTTGCCGAGGTCGAACGCTTCCGCCGCGTTACCCAGCAGGATGTCGAATGCCTTCTGCCGCGCCACATCGATGTTCTCGAAGTCCTCAGCGTAGCGCGACTTGGCGGCGTCGAAGGCATCCAGCATCGCGCGGCGGTCGTCGAGCCGGTCCATCGAGATGTTGAGCTTCATGTCCTTCTTGAGTGAGCCGTTGCCGTCCGGCTGGAAGGGCGCGGTACTCGCCGGGAACGGCCCGTTCGACGCGAACTTGCCGAAGCTGCCCTGCTCCGGCCCGGCCGCGGGATCGACCGCGCGCGGGAACAGGACGCAGTTGGTCGGCAGCCCGTTATCGGGCAGCGCGCTGCCCGCGGCGCTCGCGTAAGCCGAGCCGATGTTCGCCATGTGCGAATCTTTGCCGACGATGGTTTTGATGTCGTGGTTCGCGTCGCCCGGGACGAACGACCGCACGACGGCGAGCCGATCGGCCCGCGCCGCGAGCTTCGGGAACGATGAGCCGAACGTGACGCCGGGGACCGCGGTGGGAATCTCGCCCGTCGCGCTGCGAATCTCTGCGGGCGCGGTCATCTTCGGGTCGAACGTCTCGAACTGGCTCGGCCCGCCGTGGCAGAACACGAACACCACCGATTTGTCGGTGACCGGCTTGCCGGCTTCGGAGAGCTTCGTGCCGCCGCGCGCGGTGGGGATCAACCACGGCAGCGCCAGCCCGCCGAGCGCGAGGCCGCCGACGCGGAGGAAGTCGCGCCGTCCGATCCGCGCCGAATCGCCGATGTGCAGCATGAGTATCTCCGGGCGAACGGCCGGTGTCAGCCGGCCGGTGGAACGTCACTTGATTCCAAAAACGGGCCAGTCGCGGGCATCGAGTTCTGTCACAGTCTGGGATTCGATTCGGCTGACCGCGTAGTATCGGCGGGGCGGCGGGTCGCAGATCGTCACCGGTTCTTGGTAGCGGACGGAGAACACGAATCGCTCCGGTTCGACCTCCCGCACGGCGACACTCAGGACCGTGTCTGCCGGGTGCAACCGTTTGAACTCCGCGAGGGTCAGCTTCGATGCGGCCCATGCTCTGGGTGGTAGTCGCCACGCCGCCACGAGCCGGTCCGCCAAGCCCGCGACGAGCAGCGTATCGATCCACACAGCCAGCGCCCACTCACACCCCGCAAACCACCAGACCGCGGTCTGGACAGGAAGTAGGAGGCACCCGGACACCACAACACAGAAGCCGGGATTCAGTTCGCGTTCGATCTCCATTCCGACCATCGCTCTCACCGGCCGGCTGACACCGGCCGTTCGCCTACAGAATCCCGCGGACGGGTTTGCCGCCGTGGGAAATGTGTTGAGGTCGGTTGAGGTAGTCGGGCACCATGCCTTCGGGGTCCACACCGACCTGTTCGTAGACGGTCGCCACGAGGTCGCCGGCGCTCACGGGGTGATCGCTGGGGTACGCCGCGATCTTGTCCGTCGTGCCGTGGACGACGCCCGGTTTCGTGCCGCCGCCGGCGAACAGGCAGAACCCGCACTGCGGCCAGTGGTCGCGCCCCGCGGCCCCGTTCACCTTCGGTGTGCGGCCCATGTCGCCGGTCACCACGACGAGCGTACTGTCGAGCAACCCGCGGTCGCTGAGGTCGTCGAGCAGCGCCGAGAACGCGCGGTCGAGGAACGGCAACAACAGGTGCCTCAGCATGTTGAAGTTGTTGTTGTGCGTGTCCCAGTGGCCGTTGGGTCGGGCTTCGGTGTGGACCGTGACGAATGTCACGCCCGCTTCGACCAACCGGCGGGCGAGCAGCACGCTCTGGCCGAACAGGTCGTTACCGTAGCGGTCGCGGAGCTTGTGCGGTTCTTTAGCGAGGTCGAACGCGGCCTTCGCCTTCGGCGAACCGAGCAGGTCGAATGCGGCGTCGCGGCGCGTGGCGTGATGCTTCTCGTCGTACAGGGCGGCGCGGCCGTCGAGTTGTTGCACGAGCGATCGGCGCGTGTTGAGCGCGTCGATGGTCAGGTCGCCACCGATCTTCGGCAGCCTCGGCTCGCCGCCCGGTGTGATGGTGTGGCTGTAGAAGTCCTTGCTCTCGGTGATGGAGTCGCTCGCGTGCGCCTCGGCGGTGCTGAACACCGGGTCGTACTTCGGGCCGAGGTAGCCGCCGTAGGGACCGGCGCGGCGCAGCCCCTGCGTGTATCCCGGTAGCGCCGGGAGCATGACGTAGCCCGGCAGTTCCTTTCCGCGGCCGACACCGAAATACTGACACACGCTCGGCACGCTCGGGTGGTTCGTCGGGCGCGAGAAGTAGTCGGTCTGGTCGTGCCCGCCGTCGTAGCCGGTCATCACCCCGTAAGGGTTATGCGAGTTGTACTTGTGCGTCACACTGCGCACGACAGTGAACCGGTTCAGCCGCTGAGCGAGTAGCGGCAGGTGTTCGCAGATGCGGTAACCCGGCACCGCGGTCTGGATGCCCTTGAACGGCCCGCGAATCTCCGGCGGTGCGTCCGGTTTGAGGTCGAAGGTGTCGATGTGGCTCGGCCCGCCGAACAGGTCGAGCAGGATCACGGCCTTCGCGGGCGCGCGTTTTCCTGGGACCACGGGCGTCTCGCCCGCTCTTGCGTTGGCGGGCAAGATGCCCGCGGTCCCAGGGATCAGGGCCGCGAGCGTGCCGGCGCGCAGGAGATCGCGGCGGGTAACGCCGTCGCACGCGGCGGTGGGGTGACCGAGAACCCGGAGCATGAGAGGTTTCCGGGGCAGGTTTTCGAGGCAGGAGGGCGATTATTGGCAGTGAATGGAGCCTACCCGCACCGCGAGCGCGGTTCAAGCAGAATCAGAAGGTTCCGCGGCCGATCAGCCGACGGCGTGGGCGAGCAGGTCGGCGACCTCGCCGGCGTCGGCGTACCGCCGGGCCGGGTTCTTGTCCAATAGCCGCAAAATCATCTCCTCCAGCCACTCCGGGACGGACGGGCGGAGCTGGCGCGGCGGGACCGGGGCGTGCGAGCACACCGCGTTGAACACCGCGGCGACGGTCTGCCCGACGAACGGCACCTTGCCGGTGGCCATCACGTAGAGCACCCCGCCGAGGCTGAACAGGTCCGACAGCGCCGTCACCTCTTCGCCCTGGATCGCCTCCGGGGCCATGAAGAACGGCGTGCCGATCAGCGCCCCGTCGGCGGTGATGCGGGCGTCGTCGGCGACCCGGGCCAGCCCGAAGTCGGTCAGCTTCACGCGCCCGGTGTCGTCCTCGATCAGGATGTTCGCCGGCTTGATGTCGCGGTGAATGATCCCCTTGGAATGGGCCGCGGCCAGCCCGGATGCGATCTGCCTTGCGGTCGCCACGTGAAGCAGGACCGGCATCGGGCCGTGCTGCTCGATGCGCGTTTCCAGGCAGTTGCCGCGGACGTACTCCATCGCCAGGTACGTCACCCCGGCGACCTCGCGGACCGCGTAGACGGCGACCACGTTCTCGTGCTGGATGGACGCCGCGACCCGGGCCTCGCGGGCGAACCGCTGTCGGGCGCCCTCGGAGGTGCCCAGCGCCGGGGCCAGCATCTTGATCGCCACGAACCGGTTGAGGCTCGGCTCGAACGCCTGGAACACGACCCCCATCGCCCCGCGCCCCAGCAGACTGACCAGTTCGTAACTGCCCAGCCGGCACCCGTCGGGCGGGAGCTTGTCGGCGAATTCGAGTCGGAACTCCGGCAACCGGACGGGGCTGGGGACCGGGAGCGGTCCGGCGCCGGCCGGGGCCGCCTGGGTGCGGGCCGCCGACGCCGGCGGCGCGGCCGGGGCGCGGACCGGCGCCGC
>CAZBXY010000355.1:0-8158 GCA_964495365.1 uncultured Frigoriglobus sp.
GCCCCGTTCGCCCCGCCGCGCTTGTCGGTGCCGCGGAACGTGGACGCCGACGCCCACGCGGTCGTCACCAGTTGCGAGATCGACAGCCCGCAGGCGAGGAGCTTCGCCTTGAGCTGTGCGACGTCGGCCTCCCCGATCAGTTCGTGATCGACCTTGGGAACCGGGTCTTGCCACAACTGCGCCGGCGGCACCCACGGGCCGAGCAACCGCGTGACCGGCCCCATGTCGCGGTGCGTCAGCTTGTACCACGCCCGGGCGAAGGCGTCGGCGAACTGGTCCGGGTTCTGGTGGAACCGCTTCGCGATCGGGGCGTAGATCGGGTCCATCCGCAGCGAGAGGTCCGTCGTGAACATCATCGGGGCGTGCTTCTTCGCCGGGTCGTGGGCGTCCGGCACGGTGCCCGCGCCCGCGCCGCCCTTGGGCTTCCACTGCCACGCGCCGCCCGGCCCCTTCTCCAGCTCCCACTCGTAGCCGAACAGGTTCTCGAAGTAGCCGTTGTCCCACTTGATCGGGTTGGAGGTCCAGGCGCCCTCCAGACCGCTGGTGATCGTGTGGGCGCCCTTGCCGCTCTCGTACTTGTTCCGCCAGCCGAGTCCCATCTCCTCCAGGGCGCCGCCCTCGGGGTCGGCCCCGACGTGCTGGGCCGCGGGGGCGGCCCCGTGGGCCTTGCCGAAGGTGTGGCCGCCGGCGATGAGCGCGACGGTCTCCTCGTCGTTCATGGCCATCCGGGCGAACGTCTCCCGAATGTCGCGGGCCGCGGCGATCGGGTCGGGCTTGCCGTTCGGCCCCTCGGGGTTCACGTAGATCAGCCCCATCTGCACCGCGCCGAGCGGCTTTTCGAGTTCGCGGTCGCCGGTGTACCGCTCGTCCCCGAGCCACTCGGTCTCGCGGCCCCAGTAGATCTCGCCCGGCTCCCACACGTCCTCGCGACCGCCGGCGAACCCGAACGGCTTGAGGCCCATCGATTCGAGGGCGCAGTTCCCGGCGAAGACCATCAGGTCGGCCCACGAGAGCGCCCGCCCGTACTTCTGCTTGATCGGCCAGAGGATCCGCCGGGCCTTGTCGAGGCTCACGTTGTCGGGCCAACTGTTGAGGGGGGCGAAGCGGAGCGTGCCGGAGGCCGCGCCGCCGCGCCCGTCGGCGACGCGGTACGTGCCGGCGCTGTGCCACGCCATGCGGATGAACAGCGGCCCGTAGTGGCCGTAGTCGGCGGGCCACCAGTCCTGCGACGCGGTCATGGCCGCGAACACGTCCTTCTTCAGGGCGTCGAGGTCGAGCTTCTGGAACTCCGCGGCGTAGTCGAAGTCCGCGCCCATCGGGTCGGACTGTGGTGCGGGCTGGTGGAGGACCGACAGGTTCAGGTGGTTCGGCCACCAGTCGCGGTTCGACCGGCCGCGCCCCGCCGTTTGTCGGTGAGTCCCGTTGAGGGCCGGGCACTTGGTTTCGGTTGACATATTTTGCTCTCGCGCGGTGTTCCCGGATGACGCTCTCTGCGAGCACGGATTGGATTCCAGAGGATGTTTTACGCCCGCGAATCGCGGACAACAACCATTCTTCCACCGGGCACCCGGTCGATCACCCGCCGACGGTTCCGGCCGGTCGCCCGCTCGAAACCGACGATCACGCGCCGTCGGCGAGTGGCTCGGGTGCACTCAAATGACACGGCCCAGGCCCGACCAGCCGTTCACGCGGGAAGCCCAGTGTTGAGGTGCGGCCATTATTGCCCGAAATGAATATCATAAATAAACAGTTCAAGTATTTGACTCGCGCGAGCGCCGTTCCAGATTTGTTAAAATCCACTCCCAAAAATACGACGATACGGAGCCTCTTGTGCCTTCGTTCGCCCGTTCCGCCGCGCCCGTTGATGTCACCCCTCTGCTCCGGGAAGCTCTGGCCAGCGCCCGGTCCGGCGACACCGCGCGCAGCCACAAGCTGTTCCGGCAGGTCACGGCTCTGGACCCGAGCAACGAAGCAGCGTGGCTGTGGTTCGCGAACACGGCAAGCGACCCGGCCGAGTCCGTTCGCGGGCTGCGGGCGGCGCTCCAGTTGAACCCGAACAACGCCGCGGCGGCCGGGGCGTTGCCCCAAGCCCTGCTCCGGGCGGGTGTCGCGGCGGCGAAGGCCAAGGACCGCGCGCGCGCCGCCCAACTCCTCGCCGACGCCACCGCGCTGGACCCGCGGAACGAGGCCGCGTGGCTCTGGCGGGCCGGGGTCTGTGACGAGCCCGAAACGGCTCTCGAGTACCTGGAGCGGGTACTCAAGATCAACCCGAACAACGTTCAGGCCCGCGAGGGGGCCGCCAAGCTGCGGATCCAAATCGCCCCGGCCTTTCGGTGCCCGATCTGCGAACACGCCACCGGGGCCGAGGACACCCTTTCGGACGAGTGCCCGCAGTGCCGGGCGATCGTCTCGCTCAACCGGCCCGAACTGTTCGACCGGCCGTCCGCGGACATCGATCACGAACTGGTGAAAACCGCCGCCCGGCGGCTCAAGGGCGCCTGGTCGGCGACCGCCAAGCCCGCCGCGGCCTACGGGCTGGGGCTGGCCCTGCTGAACCTGGGCTACCCGGACGAGGCCGTTCGCGCGCTCGAAACCGCGGTTCGGGCCACCGGCGCGGACCCCGACTGGAGCGCCGGGGTCACCCGGCTCGTCGAACACCGCCGGCGCCCGGTCCACGCCCCCGCGGCCCCGATCCGCACTGCTGTGATGATCGTGGACGACAGCGCGACCGTCCGGGCGATGGTGTCGTCGGTCCTCACCGGGGCCGGGTATCACGTCATCGCCGCCCCCGGCGCCGAGGAGGCGTCGCGGCTGATTCGCTCCGGGAGCGTGCCCAAGCTGTTCATCCTGGACGTCAACATGCCCGGCACCGACGGGTTCGGGCTGTGCAAGGTGCTCCGCGCGCACCCCGAAACCGCCAGCATCCCCGTCGTGTTCCTGACAGGCAAAACCGGCCTGTTGAACAAGCTGCACGGCCGCTGGGTCGGCGCGGCGGAGTACCTCACCAAGCCGTTCCAGAACGAAAAACTGCTCGATACCGTGGCCCGGCTCACCGCCGCGTCCCGCACCTGACCCCGACCTGCGCGCCCGCCCTCGCCCGCTCCGTCGGCGGGCATCCGCGCGCTATTGTCCCTTAACCGAGGATCCAGCCCATGCCCAGTGACGTGATTCTGGTCGTCGATGACAGCCCCACCGAGCAGCGCCTGGTCGTCAGCGCGCTCCAGGCCAAGGGCTACCGGGTCATCACCGCGGTCGACGGCGACGACGCCATCGAGAAAGCCACCCGCGAGCAACCGCGGCTCGTGTTGCTCGACGTGGTGATGCCCAAGAAGAACGGCTACCAGGTGTGCCGCCAGCTCAAGACGACGGCCGCGACACAGCACATCAAGGTGCTGATGCTCACGACCAAGAGCCAGGACGCGGACAAGTTCTGGGGCATGAAGCAGGGCGCCGACGGGTATCTGACCAAGCCGTTCGACAGCACCGAACTGCTCACCAACGTGGCCCGGTTCTACTGATCCGAAGGAGCCGTCCGATGCCGCTCGGTAACTTGAACCCGCCGCTTGCCCCGGACGACCTCGGCCTGCCCGACTGGCTGGCCGGGTCCGATCCGCTGTCCGATTCGGGTGCGCCGCTGGCGGGGTTCCTCGATTTCAACCTGGACCTGTCGGGCACCGACGGGTCGTCGATGTCCCAGCGCACCCCGATCCCGGCGGAATGCGCCGAGCCGCCGGCCCCCCCGCGGGCCGAACCCTCGCCCGCCCCGGCGCTCGCACCGACTCCGGCCCCCGCTCCAAACGCAGACGGGTGGCAGTTCGCGCGCTGGGACGTGCCCCACAACACCGCCGACGCCCCGGACGCGCGGTCCTACCGGTTCTACGTCTCGAACACGACGGCCCACGCGCTCGAGTGCGCCGTCGAGTTCGCGCTGCCCCCCGGGTGCCGCGGGGTCCGCGCGAGCGGCAGCCCGAAGCGCACGAAGGCCGGGCTGGAGTGGAACCTCGGGGCGCTCGTCCCGGGCGCGGGCACGTGGCTGTCGGTTCGGCTCCCGCTAACGGCCCCGGCCGCGCCGCTCAAGCACTCGCCGGCGAGTGTTCGGATCGCAAGCCGGCGGGCCACCCCGCTGCTGGCGGTTTCGGCCGAAGCGCCGGCCGAGGTGCGGGGCGGGGTCCCGGTCCCGGTGGCCTCCGTTCTGACCAACCCGGGCCGCGTCCCGCTCGCCGGCGGCACGCTCACCGTAACCGGGGCCGACGGGACCGCGCTCGGCGAGACCGCGTTCCCCCCGCTCGCGCCGGGATCCGAGTTCCGCGCCGAACTCGCCCTTCCGCCACAACCGGCCGGGCCGGCGCGTTGTCTCGTGACCGCGACGGCCCCCGGGGCCGAACCCGCTCACGCGCCGGTCGAGTTCCGGACCGACTTCGCGACCCTCACTGCGGCCCTGACCACGCCGCCGCGGGTCGATCTCAACGACGAGTTCGGGTGCCGGCTGGAAATCACCAACACCGCGCACGTGCCGGCCGACGGTGTGCGGGTGTCGGTATCGGTGCCCGAAGAACTCGTGTTCCGCGGCGCCACCGCCGGCGGGACGCTGTCGGCCAGCGGCGCGCAGGTGGAGTGGGTGATCGACCACCTGCCCGCGCAGGGGACGTGGGAAACGACCGCCCGGTTCGCGGGCTTCGCCCCGGGTGGGGCCCGGCTCCGCGTCGTGATGTCAGGCCCGGGCGCGCGGGGCGCGTTCGCCGACGCGCGCGTCGAGTGCGTTTTGCGGCGCGGGGCCGGCGCGACGACACTGGCCGAAGTTCTCGCCGAAATCGCGCTACCGGCGTCGTCCCCGGACGACGTCGGGGCGCACGTTGCGCCCCGCGAGACCGGCACGCGGCACCTCGTCGTCCGCACCGCCGACATCCGGCTGGCGGTCCCGCTGGAGAGCGTTCGCGACGTGATGCGCCCGCTCCCGCTGACCGCGCTCCCCGGTACGCCCGACTGGGTGGCCGGGGTCGCCAACGTGCGCGGCGACATCGTGACTGTCATCGACCTGGCCGCGTTCCTGGAACTGGGCGAGCCGGCGGCCCGCCGCGGGCTGGTCATCGTGCAAGGGAACGACGGGTGCGTGCTGGGCGCACTGGTGGACGAAATCACCGGCATCCGGGCCGTGACCGACGACGCCGAAAGTCCGATCGACAACCGACTCGCGCAGTTCCTCGCGGGGGTCGGCGCCGACCCGAGCGGGCTGGTGCACCGCCTGTCGGTGGCGAACCTGTTGACCGCACTGGAAACCGAACTGGGCGCCCCGGTCGGCCTCTCGTAGCCCCCGGCGCCCGAACCGCTTCGTAACTCTCCCCCGGCCCCGCCGGGTTACTTCTCCGAGGTTCCCCCAATGGCCCGCGTTCGACTCGCTGACAAACTGAACTTCTCGCGCCTGCGGCTGTGGCAGAAGTGTGCCCTGATCGCGGTGCCGTTCTTGATCCCGATCACCGCGCTGCTCTACGTCGTGATCGAGCAAAATAACGAGCAGATCACCGTCGTGCAGAAGGAGCAGCGGGGCCTCGAGTACCTGCGCCCGCTGCGCCAACTCACGGTCCACTTCGCCGCGCACCGCGACCTCAGCGCGCGGGTGATCGCTGGCGACAAGTCGGCCGACACCGAGCGGTCGCGGGTCGCCGGCCTGATCGACGAATCGATCCGCGAGATCGACGCGGTCGATGCCAAGCTCGGGGCCGAGTTCAAGACCCACGAAACGAAGCGGTGGCAGAAGGTGAAGGACGAGTGGACCGCCGTCCGCACACAGAACGGGGCCACGGGCGACGCCAGCTACCAGCGGCACACCGACCTCATCACCGTCGCGCTCGACCTGAGTACCGACGTGTGGGAGTACTCGACCCTCGCGCTCGACCCGGTCGCGGACACGTACTACCTGCAAGACATCATGATCGCCCGGTCGATCGCCGGGGCCGAAGACCTCGCCCAGCTCCGCACCATCACCACGACCGCGGCCCGGCGCCCCGAGGGGCTGACCGAGGACGAGCGCCTGCGGGTGAACGTGCTGTTGGGCCAGATCGAGCAGACCCGCAACGCGATCGACAAGGAAATGCGGAACGCGGTCCGCGCCAACGCGGTCCTCAAGGGGCGCATCGAGGGGCCGTGCGACGACTACCGCACGCGGGTCGATGCGTTCACCGCGCGGGCCCGAACGGCGCTGGCGACCGACGCGAACGCCCGGGCCCCGGGCGCGGACCTCGCCACCACCGGGGCCGAGGCCCTGGTCGCCACCGGCAAACTGTACGACGCCTACGAGACCCCGCTGAACGAGCTGCTCACCGCCCGCGCCAGCCAGTACCGCCGCGTCACCCAGTTGTCGGTCGTCGGCACGATCGCGGGCCTCGTGCTCGTGGGGCTGGTCGTGTTCTTCGTGACCCGCAGCATCACCCGGCAGGTGAACGGGCTGAACGACGTGTTCGCCAAGATCGAAGCCGGCGACTACAAGACGCGGGCCAAAGTGACCACGGAAGACGAACTCGGCAAGATGGCCGGGTCGCTCAACGCGATGCTCGACAAGACCCTCACCCTGGTTCAGTCGAAGGACGAGAAGGACGAGATCCAGCGGTCGATCGTGACCCTGCTCGACGAGGTGAGTAACGTCGGTCAGGGTGACCTGACGCGGGACGTGACCGTGTCGGCCGACATCACCGGGGCCATCGCTGACTCGTTCAACTACACGATCGAAGAACTGCGGAAGATCATCAGCCGCGTGCAGAGCGCGACGACCCAGGTGTCCTCGTCGGCGACCGAGATCCACTCGTCGGCCGAGCACCTCGCCGGCGGGGCCGAGAACCAGGCCGAGCAGATCGTCAGCGTGTCGGCCGCGATCGACGAGATGGCGACGAGCATTCAACAGGTGTCCGACAACGCCGCCACCTCGACCGCGGTCGCCCAGCAGGCGCTCCAGAACGCCAAGCAGGGCAACGTGGCCGTCCGCGGGACGATCGAGGGTATGAACCGGATCCGAGAACAGGCCCAGGAAACGGCCAAGCGGATCAAGCGGCTGGGCGAAACGACGCAGGAAATCGGTCAGATCGTGCAGCTCATCGACGACATCGCCGACCGGACGAGCATCCTGGCCCTCAACGCCTCGATCCAGGCCGCCGCCGCCGGCGAGGCGGGCCGCGGGTTCGCGGTGGTCGCCGAGGAAGTCGAGCGGCTGGCCGTGCGCTCGACCGACGCGACCAAGAAGATCGCCACGCTGGTTCGCGCGATCCAGGGCGAAACGAACGAGGCGGTGGCCGCGATGGAGCGGAGCATTCAGGAGGTCGTCGGCGGGTCGAAGGTCGCCAACCAGGCCGGTCAGTCGCTGGCGGAAATCGAGACCGTGTCGGTGAAACTGGCCGAGCTGATCCAGTCGATCTCGCTGGCCGCCAAGCAGCAGGCCCGCGGGTCGGAAGCCCTGGCCCGGTCGATGGCCGACATCAACCAGATTACGCACAGCACCGCGGCCGGGACCAAGCAAACGGCCGAATCGGTGGACGATCTCGCCAAACTCGCCGACGAGCTGCGGAACTCGCTGGGGACGTTCAAGCTGCCGGCCCACATGACCGAGGTCGCGCCCGCGGCGAAGGCGAACGGCAACGGGCACGCCACCGGCCGCCAACTGGCCGTGTGATGGGGTGATTGGGTTCTGTTCTGTAGCCGGGGTCAGTGGCCCCGGAGCGACACGAATGGGATAGCTCCGGGGTCACTGACCCCGGCTACAGAAGAAACCGCCAAGACCGGGTCGCGGTTGACGGGAGGCGGGCCGTGCAGTCAGCGTCGGACCTCTGGTGCGCCTACGTCGAGGACCGGTCCGGAATGGAATTCGCCGGCGCGCGGGCGCGGGTGCTGACGGAGGCCGTTGCGGCGCGGGTCGCGGCCGGCGGACATCCGACCGCCGATGCGTACTTCCGGCACCTGTCCGGACCGGCCGGCGGCGCTGAGTGGAACCGGTTGCTCGACCGGCTGCTGAACTCGGACACGCGGTTCTTCCGCGATCCGCCGGCGTTGTCGGCGCTGTCCGCGGTGGCCCTTCCGGGCCTCCGCGAACGGCGCCAGGGTGCCGACCGGCTCGCGCTGTGGAGCGCCGGATGCTCCACCGGGCAGGAGGCGTACTCACTGGCGATCACCTGCC
>CAZBXY010000356.1:0-8146 GCA_964495365.1 uncultured Frigoriglobus sp.
GACGAGCCTGGCCGTGTTCGGCGTGCTGGGCCTGGTCGCCACCGGATACGTCCGAAGGCGCCGCACGGCCACGGCCTGAGTCGTTCGCGGTAAAATCCGCACGCCCCGGTAGAGCGACAGGCCTCTCGTAGAGGTTCTGTCGCTCTACCGGGGCGTTTCTATTTCGTCACAAGTATGCCGGATTGCGGGATTGGCTTTATCGTGGGCACGCGTGCCGCGTGCCCACGACCGCCGGACGTGCTACTTGGGGTTGAACACCGGGGGGTTCCCGCCGGCCGGCGCCCCGCCGGGCGCAGCGGCGATCCCGGCCATCGCGCGGACCAGTTCGTCCTTCATCCGGGTCATCAGCGCCTGGGTGTTGTCGAAGTCGGCCGCGGTGATCGGCGGCCCCGGCACGACGATTGTGGCCTTCGACCCGGCCGCGTCTTCGATGTTGCTGCGGATCTCGACCGTGAGTGTGATCTTGTACGAACCGAAATCGGCCTGTTCGATCGTGTACGTGATGTCGAAGTGGACCTTGTCGGCCCCTTCCGGGGCCTCGATGAACGCGAGCAACTGCTGCCCGACCGGCGGGGGCTGCTCGGTGAACGTCATCCCGGCCGGCGGCTGAACCACGGCCCCCCACGGGTGCCGCGAGAACTCGTCGTTGATACCCTTGGCAAACTGGTTGCGCAGTTCGCTCTCGCGCGCCGCCTTCGAGCCGTCCTTCCCGGCGGGCGTGCCCTTCTCGGTCGCCCGCACCGAGACGACCGGCTGGTCGGCCTCTCGCACCGACTCCAGTACCTTCGCCAGCCCGTCACGCAGCTCCGGGTTGGTCCCGTTCTTCTTCACGTGGTCGATCGGCGGCCCGTAGAACCGCGAGAGCCGCTCGATCACCTCCTTGCGGTGCATCGTGTTCCGCTGGTCGATGAGGTAGGCGCGGAGCACCCGCGGTTCGATCGGGTCGCGCATCACCGCGTCGTAGATGGCATCGTCCCGGAGCGTCGGGTTGATGATGAACGCCATGAACAGGAAGCACACGACGGTGCAGCCGAACATCACCAGGTAGGGGATGATCGCCGGCGTGGCGGTTCCGGTGCGGGCCGGCTGCTCCGGCACCTCGGTGATGTCCAGTTCGATCAGGTTCAGGTTGATGTTGCTCTCAGCGTCGAGCGGCTCGTGGTCGTTCTTGGCGACGTACTTGGCCAGCCCGCCGAGCGTGGCCGCGGGCAGGTTGGCCCGCTCGCCGCCGTCGGGGCCGCGGGCCCAGGCCAGATAGTTCAGGTACACCACCATCTGCTCGGCCCGGGCCTCGTTGACGACCGTGACGGACGCGGACCGCTTGCCGCCCAGCGCGATGTGGATCACGCTGTTCTGGTAGGCGCCGTTGTTGTAGTTGTGGGTGAAGTGGGCCTCGACCGCCTCGTCGATCGGGGTCACGGTGACCTGCTCGCGGTACGCCTCGTAGAGGAACAGCGGGTCCACGTAGACCCACGTGCCGGCCACCTTGTTGCTGCCCCGGGACCCGCGGAACCCGGCGAACAGGAGCCACCCGCCGACGAGCAGGCCAGCCGTTTGCAGGAACGCGACGTTGACCGGGTCTTTGTAAATGATGTTGACCCAGGTGGTGAGGGTCAGCGCCAGCGTGACGACGATGATGATCGGCCCGGCGATGCACCCGCACCCGGGCAGCGAGTCGGTCGTGGAGACGAACACGCCCGGCGAGCCGAGCCCCTCGCTATCCCGCACCGCGGCCAGATAGTCGTGGGTGGACTCGTCGAGTTCCTCGAAGTTGTACGTGGTGGCCATGCGCAATGAACTCCGTGCCAGCGGACCTTTCGCGGCGAATGTAAGTCTCAAGCCCCCAGTCTGCAAGTCCCAAGTCTGCAAGTCCGTCCGGCTTTTTCGACTTGGGACTTGCAGACTGGGGGACTTGAGACTTCCCCAGTCAGTTCACCATCTGGTGCGGGACGAACCGGCTGGTGTTGCCGGTAATCATCGACGCGTCCTCGCGGATCCCCATCCCGCACGACTCGCCGTTGACGACCCAGCTCCCGATCACCGGGTAGCGGCCGTCGTGGGGCTTCAGTTGCGAGGCGTACGACTGATAGATACACGGCCCCTTGTACGGCCCGTCGGTCACCTGCGCGACCTTTCCGCCCAACACGATCTCGATGTTCGAGCCTTCGCGGGCGTGGATCGGCTTCTTCACGTAGCTCCCGTCCGGGATCGGGTCGAACGACGCCGGCAAGAGGAACGGGCTGTCCGGGTGCCGCTCGTACAAGAGCGGGAGGATGCTCTTGCAACTCAGAATCATCTTCCACGCCGGTTCCACCCACTTCGTGCTCCCGGCGCGGACGTTCGGGCCGAATTCCTCGTTGACGATCCACTCCCACGGGTACAGCTTGAAACAGCGGTGGATGGGGAACCCGGTGTTGTCCACGAAGCACCGGCGGGGGCGGTCCCAGCCGATGTCGCGGAGCGGAATGAACGAGGTCTTGGCCCCGGCCTGGATCGCCACGTCGCGCATGTACTCGACGGTGATGTAGTCCTCGGGTGACTCCATTTCGTCGGTCAGCGAGGTGAAATGGATCGGCCCGCCGTCGTGCTTGAGGAGGTTCTTCCACGCCTCGATGAGTTGCTCGTGGATGCTGTTGAACTGGTCTCCGCGCTCGTCGATGTCCTTGAGCCACATCCACTGCGCCACCGCGGCCTCCACGAGCGCGGTCGGAGTGTCGGCGTTGTACTCCAGCATCTTCGGGGCGCCGACGCCGTCGAACGCGAGGTCGAACCGCCCGTAGACGCTCGGCTCGTCGTTCTCCCACGAGCGGATCACGTACTCCTCGAACTCCTTCGGGATGAAGAACAGTCCGAACATCCGCTTGTCGATGACCTCTTCCACCAGTTCCATGCACATCTTGTGCAGCGCCGTGGTGGCTTCGTAAATCGATTCGACCTCGTGCGCGGTGAACTGGTAGAACGCGGACTCGTCCCAGTACGGGACGCCCTTGATGGTGTGGTAGTAGAGGCCGAACTCTTCGACCCGCTTCTGCCAGTTGGGGCGGGGGTCGATGGTGACGCGGCGCATGGGTGCCTCTCCGACAGTCGGCTCGGGCGAACGGCCGGTGTCAGCCGGCCGGTGAGAGCAAAGAAATGCGGTCCGGGCGCACGAACGGCCGGCGCACCTGCCGGTGAGGGCATTGGCCCCGCACCGACCGGCTGACACCGGCCGTTTCGCCTTGTGATTCGCTTAGCCGCCGGAGCCGCCGCCGACGCGCCCGCCGATCGAGCCGAACCCGCCCTTGGAGACGCTGGCCATCGCCGGCGAGCGCCCGCCGCTGACGCTGGAAGCGCCGCCGCCACCGAAATGGCCGATGAAGATGAACCCGCCGCCGTGCGTGCGGCCACCGTTGCCGTTGCCGCCGACGCGCTTGCGGGCTTGCTCCTCCGCCCGCTTGTCGAAGTCCTGTTCCGGCCACGCGAAGTAGCCGGCGGTCAGGATGCCCGCACCGAGCAGAACGAGCGAAAATTCACGCGACATACGGGTCATGGCAAACCCCTTGAAACACTGGGCCGCGCTGGGCGGTTATGGTGTATTCGTATCCTGTAACCTAATTCTTTACCACGTCCGTTGCCGATTGGATAGAGTTTTTTTCGCACAAGCCGGTTCGCGCGATTCAACCCACAGCGAACATTACTCTCACCCCCGTAACATCATCGAGACGTATTTCGTCTCCAGGTAGGCTTCCAGCCCCTCGTGGGCCAGTTCGCGCCCCATGCCGGATTCTTTCATCCCGCCGAAGGGGCACTGCGGTGTCGCGGGAACCGGGTCGTTCAGCCCGATAATCCCGGCTTCCAGCCCTTCCGCCATCCGCCACGCGATGCTGATGTCGTTCGTGAACACGTAGGCCGCTAACCCGTAGACGGTGTTGTTGGCCTGGGCGATCACGTCATCGAGCTTCGTGAAGTCGAGGACGGGCATCACCGGGGCGAACGGCTCTTCAGTGAGAATCTTCGCATCTGACGATAATCCGCTCAAAACCGTCGGCTCGAAGAAGTAGCCCTTCTCGAACCGCTTCGACCGCGAGCCGCCGGTGAGAATCTGGGCGCCCTTGCCCTTCGCGTCGTCGATGAGTCCCTGCGTGCCGTCCATCGCCGACTTCTCGAACATCGGGCCGACCACGACGCCCTCGTCCAGCCCGTTGCCCATCTTGAGGTTCTTCGCCTCCGCGACCGCGACTTCCACGAACTTCTTGGAGATGTCCTTGTGAACAAAAAACCGGCTCGGGCTGATGCACACTTGCCCGTTGTTGCGGAACTTGCCGAGCACAGCCGCTTTCGCGACCACTTCCGGGTCCGCGTCCGGGAACACGATGAACGGGGCGTGCCCGCCGAGTTCGAGCGACAGGCGTTTCACCTGGTCGGCGGCCTGTTTCATCAGTTGCTTGCCGACGGCGGTCGAGCCGGTGAAGCTGATCTTCCGCACCGCCGGGTTCGACATGAACTCGTCGGAGGTCTCGCTAGCCGAGCCGATGACCATGTTCGCGACGCCCTTCGGCACGCCGGCGTCAATCAGGCACTCGAAAACGCCGATGAGCGAGAGCGGGGTCTGGCTCGCGGGCTTGCAGACGATCGTACACCCGGCGGCGAGCGCCGGGGCGATCTTGCGGGCTTGCAGCGTGATGGGGAAGTTCCACGGCCCGATCGCGCCGACCACGCCGACTGGGTGCTTGATGGTCATGTGCCGCTTCTGCGGGTTTGTCTGCGGGATCACCTGCCCGTAGGCCCGCTTTCCCTCTTCCGCGAACCACTCGAACGTGTCGGCCGAGTGCATCACCTCGGCTTTTGCTTCTGGGACCGGCTTGCCCTGTTCCATCGTCATGGTGCGGGCGAGGTTGTCGGCCCGCTCGCGCATGAGGTCCGCGGTCTTCTTCAGTACCTTCGCCCGGTCGTAGGCCGTGAGCTTCGTCCACGCGGGGAGCGCCGCCGAGGCCGCCGCGACGGCCTTTGCGGCGTCCGCGCGCCCGCCGAAGCTGACTTCCGCGATGGTTTCTTCGGTGGCCGGGTTCACGACGCCGAGCTTCTTCCCGCTGGCGGACTCGCACCACGCGCCGTCGATGTACAGTTGGCGGTTCTTGACGAGAGGGGTGGTTGACACGGTGAAACTCCTCGTGGCGAAGGTCGATTTCGGTGGGGTCTTTGTATGGAAGCGCTGCGGGAAGCGGCGTTGCAACGTCGGGGGGGCGAGGGTATCGTCCCGCACCGATTATCTTCCTCGCGGGTGGGTCCGGCTCATGCACATGCTCTACCGTGCCGCTCGCGTGTTTGCCGACGAGGGGGTCGGCGGGCTGGTCCGCCGCGCCGGGCGCAAGGTGCTCGGCCGCACGCCGGAACAGACCGGCACGCGCGCGAAGGCCGCGGTGGAGGCCCAGATCGCGGCCGCCCGCGCCGAGTACCAGAAGCAACTCGATGCGTTCCGCGCACGCTGCGCCGGGACCGGCCCCGTGGGGCTGGAACATTACTACTGGTATCACGCGGTCGATCTGGGCAACGACTTGGTCACGCCCGGCGATTATGACTTCCGCGCGCAAATCGACTCGTTCGGGTTCCCGGCCGACCTCACCGGCAAGCGGGTCCTCGATGTCGGCTCCGCGACCGGGTACTTCGCGTTCGAGTTCGAGCGCCGCGGGGCGCAGGTGGTGTCGGTCGAACTCCCTTCATTGGACAAGTGGGACGTTCTTTCTGCGGAGCGCGAGGGGATCGTTCGCGATATCGCCGCCGAACACCGTGCATCGACGCCGGAGGAGGCCTACGACCGGCACCTCGACGGGCCGTTCCTGTTCTGCCACAACCAGCTCCGCTCGAAGGTGAAGCGGTGCTACTCGTCGGTGTACGATCTCACGCTGGCGAAAGTGGGCGGCGAGAAGTTCGATCTCGTGTACGCCGGCGACATCCTGATGCACCTGTTCTCGCCGCTCAAGGCACTCGACGTCCTCAGCGGACTGTGCCGCGGGTCGCTGGTGCTGACGATCGAGACCCCGTTCCCCGGCCCGGCGGACCAGCCGCTGATCGCGTTCCGCGGACTGTTGAACGGAACCGAAGGCCGGACGTGGTGGATGCCGAACCGCGCGTGCGCCGAACACTTCCTGAAGCGCCTGGGGTTCGAGTCGGTGGGCGTGTGCGGGCGGTATTCCGGTATCGCGCGCCGGGCGTGGTTCCCATACTGGCGCGAGGTCGTTTGCGGCACGCGCAGCTGAGCGCCTGTCTGGGAGTCGCTTATGTCCCGCCGCATCGCTCCTTTCGCGTTTCTCGTATTGTTGCCCCTTGGTGGGTGCAAGGCACTTGTGCGCGAAGGGGAGGCGATCACGTACCAGCCCGGTACGCCGCCGACCACGACGGTCGCGAAGTGCGACGCGACTTACAGTCTCGACGCAAAACACCCGGATACGAACACGAAATACGGCTGGGGTACGTTCGATGTCCTGAAGGGAGCGACGGTCGGCTTCCGTCGCGAACCGGACGGCTCGCTTGTCGCGATTGCCGGTGAGCAGATCGCGCCCATTCCAGATGAGCGCGCCGCCTGGCACTACACGCCCACACCGGTCACGCGCCTGGATCGGTTCGCCGTTTCCACGCGAGATAGATGTGAACATGCCGCGGGATTGGTGGTTCTTACACCCCTTCTCATGTTGCACATTGCCTGCGGCGGAGAGGTTCCCTGACGTATGCCCCGCCGTGTCGTTCTTGCGCTCGCTCTCGTCTCGGCAATGACCGGGTGCGTCAGCCCGGCACCCGTCGGGCCGCTCGTCGAGTATCGCGCCGGCCTCACTCCGGTCACCCGCCCGGTGAAGTGCCCCGCGACCTACGTCCTGTGCGCCGAGCAACCTGATTCGTCTCCGATCGCCGAACACCACCTCACGAAGGGCGAGCGGGTCGGGTTCCGCCGCGAGGACGACGGTTCCGTGTCGGCCGTCGCGCCGGGGTACACGATCCCGCTGCCGCCGGGCGTGTACCGGTGGGAGGTGATGCGGGCGTCGGTTCCGCTGTGGCACCAGCGCGCGTGGTGCGAGGCCCGCACGTGTTCCGTCGCGGCCGGACGAACCACCCTGATCGTCGTCGGTGTCACTTGTGTGCTTACGGCCCTTCTCGCGCTCGGCGTGCTTTACGCCTGGGCCGAAGCCGAAAGCCACCGAAATTCCGGCAACGGCTTCTTCCGGTAGTAACAGCGCCGGTTCGGCACTTGCTTTTCTTCGGGCGGTGCCTCATTCTGCACTTCTGGCTTTTCGCACGGAGAACCCACCCATGCGCCTCTCCTCTGCGCTGTTCGCGCTCCTCATTTGCACCACGGCGAGCCACGCCGGCGACGCTCTCACCCCGGACGAAGCGGTCAAGCGGTTCAAACTGCCCGACGGCTTCAGCGTTCGGGCGGTTGCGACCGAACCGATGATCCGGCAACCGGTCAGCATGAGCTTCGACAGCCGCGGCCGGCTCTGGGTGCTGCAATACTTGCAATACCCGCACTACGCGGGGCTGAAGCCGGTGAAGCAGGACCAGTACCTGCGCACGATCTACGATCGCGTGCCCGAACCGCCGCCGCACGGCCCGAAGGGCGCCGACAAGATCACGATCTGCTACGACCCCGACGAGAACGGCGTGTTTCGGAAGTCGAAGGATTTCGTCACGGGGCTGAACATCGCGAGCGGGTTCTGTCTCGGCAACGGCGGCGTGTATGTGGTGCAACCGCCGTACTTGCTCTTTTACCCCGACAAGAACGAAGACGACGTGCCGGACGGCGACCCCGAAGTGCTCCTGTCCGGGTTCGGGATGGAAGACACGCACTCGCTCGCCAACTCGCTCCAGTGGGGGCCGGACGGCTGGCTCTATGGAGCTGCGGGCAGCACCAGCACGTGCAAGATCCGGAACCCGGCGCGGCCGAACGACCCGCTGGTTGAGTTTCAACAGGGCATCTGGCGCTATCACCCGAAGACGAAGCGGTTCGAGCTGTTCAGCGAGGGCGGCGGGAACACCTACGGTCTCGACTTCGACAAGAACGGGCAGGCCATAGCGGGGACGAACTGGGGCGGATTCGCGTGCCTGCACCAGATGCAGGGCGCGTACTACGTGAAGGGCTTCAGCAAGCACGGCCCGCTCCACAACCCCTACACCT
>CAZBXY010000357.1:0-8103 GCA_964495365.1 uncultured Frigoriglobus sp.
CATTTCTCAAAGCCGCGAACGCCAGGCGCCAGCCGGTTTACGCGCTCGTCGGCGCCGAGCCGTTCCTCAAGCGGCAGGCCCGCGCGCGGATCATCTCACTCGCTGTTGGCGACGAAGACCCGGAATTCGCCGTCAGCGTGTATCAGGGCGACAAGCTCGACTTCTCCACCGCCCGCAACGAACTGGAAACGCTCCCGTTCCTCGCCCCGTGCCGCGTCGTCATCGTGGAAGGGGCGGACAAGTTCGTCACCGACAACCGCCCGTCGCTGGAAGCCTACGCGGCCAAGCCGAGTTCGGTCGGGGTGTTGGTGCTCGACGTGCAGACGTTCCCCGACACCACGCGGCTGGCGAAGTTGCTCCCCGATTCCAAAATCGCCTGCAAGGCTCCCGAAGCGTACAACCTGCACCACTTGCAACCCTGGCTCGTCGGGTGGGCGAAATCCGCGCACAAGAAGAAGCTCGACCCGGACGCGGCCGACCTGTTGCTCGAACTGGTCGGCTCGTCGATGGGGTTGCTCGATCAGGAGTTGGGCAAGCTCGCGGTCGCGGTGGGGGAGAAGCCCGAAATCGGCCCCGAAGACGTGGAGCGGATGGTGGGCCGGAGCAAGGGCGCGGACGTGTTTCGGATCATGAACGCGATCGGCGACGGCAAGCCGGGCGAGGCGCTGAGCATCCTCGAAGAACTGTTCAGCGAAGGCGAAGACCCGATGGCGATCATGGGGCCGCTGACGGCGCAGTTGCGGCGGCTCGCGACCCTGGGTCGGCTCTACTTCGGCGAAAAGATGGCGCTCGGCCCGGCGATGGACGCGGCCGGGGTGCGGAAGTTCTTCCGCCGAGACACCGAGGCGCAGATGCGGCGCCTCGGCGGGCGCCGGTTGAGCAAACTGACCGATTGGCTGGTGGAGATCAACCTCGGGCTGAAGGGCGGCTGTGCGCTGCCTGAACGTGTGCAGGTGGAGCGGCTCGTGGTGATGCTCGCCCGCCCGCTGGCGAAGTAAGCAGAGACACAGATGTCCGACGAGAAGGCACTACTGGCGGCGATCTGGGAGGACCCGCACGAGGACACCCCGCGCCTCGTGTACGCCGACTGGCTCCAGGAAACCGGGAACGCGGTCAACGTCGCGCGTGCGGAGTTCATTCGCCTCCAGTGCGAACTCGCGGGTCTGGAGTGGGACGATCCCGCCCGGGCAGCGCCTGAATGGCGTTCAAATGTTCTGCGGATGAAATACGGCGGCCGGTGGAAAGCCGGTCTGCCGCATCGCCTCCGCTCGGTCCGCTACTCGCGCGGGTTCCCCCAGCCGAGTCGCACGATTCGTGTAGCCGATCTCGACACGATCCCGGCTTCCGAATGGAACGCGGTTCCCATCTGGAACATTTCCCTTGCTCGGTACGATGCAGACACGCTGGCCGCACTTGCAGCCCGCGCGGAACTGCTTCGCGTCGGAAGCCTCTGGCTTGACGCGGGCAGACGGGGAAAGCAACTCGATCCGGAGGGCACGGCGGCGCTGATGCGATCTTCGCATTCGCGGAATCTGGCGAAATTGGATTTCACGAGTACCGCGCTCCGATTACCGACGCTGGAGGCGCTCTTTGGGTCACCGACGCTGCGGAATCTCCGCGATCTCTCGTTCTGCTGCTGTGGACTGGCCGATGACCTGATTCGATTGCTCATGAGGTCCGAGATTCCAGAGCAACTCACACAACTCGATCTCCAGGGGAACTACCTGACATGGGACGGTCTCCGCTCATTTTTTGAAGGTGCCGCGAAGTTCGTCCGACTGACGAGCATCGGCATCGATCTGAAGACCGCTGTGGAAGTGTCGCCGCTCGTATTCGGCTCGTTCGCTCCGCTTCCGACTCTGCGTAGTCTTCACGCTCCGAACGCGGGGGTGATCGCCCTGGCGAACTGGCCGGGGCTGGCGACCGTGCAACGCCTAAGCCTTCACGGCGGGCCGGGCCTTGGCCCCCTAGAGGCGAGAGCCTTGGTCGCGTCTCCGCACCTCCAACAACTCCGTAAACTGTCGTGCGGGTTCGCGCCCGGCTCGCGGGAGGAGACCATCAACCTGTTGAAGAGTCGGTTCGGAGAAGCCGTCTCTGGGTAAATCGGTCCTCCAGATTGCTCCGATCCCTCACTTCACCGCGGCGCTGACGGTGCTGGTGATGAAGTCGCGGTTGAGCTGCGCGATGTGCTCCACGCTGATCTCCTTCGGGCAGGCGGCCTCGCACTCGTTGATGTTCGTGCAGTGCCCGAAGCCCTCGCGGTCGTGCTGGGCCACCATCTTCCGCACGCGGTCCTTCCGTTCCGGTTGACCCTGCGGCAGTTGCGCCAGGTGGCTCACCTTCGCCGACAGAAAGAGCATCGCGGAAGCGTTCGGGCACGCCGCGACGCACGCCCCGCAGCCGATGCACGCCGCCGCGTCCATCGCACGGTCCTGATCGACCTTTGCGATTGGCAGCGCGTTGCCGTCCGGGGCGCCGCCGGTGTTCACACTCACGTACCCGCCAGCCTGAATCACGCGGTCGAACGCGGACCGGTCGCACACCAAGTCGCGTACCACCGGGAACGCCGCGGCGCGCCACGGCTCGATATAGATGTGGTCGCCGTCGGCGAAGCTCCGCATGTGGAGCTGGCAGGTGGTGGTCCCGCGCTCCGGGCCGTGCGCGTGGCCGTTGATCATCATCGCGCAGCTGCCGCAAATGCCCTCGCGGCAGTCGTGGTCGAACGCGACCGGCTCCTCGCCCTGCTTGATGAGGTGTTCGTTGAGCGTGTCGAGCATCTCCAGGAACGACATGTCCGGGCTGACGCCGTCGAGCGCGTACCGGACCATTTGCCCGGCCGCGGTGCGCGACTTCTGCCGCCAAACGTGGAGCGTGAGCTTCATGGAGCGCGATCCCTTACTTCGGTTCCGTGCGTCGAAAGGTCCGGCCGTACCACTGGAGTGAACCGACGCGGCCGTTGGCGTTTAATACGAACGTCACTGGCTCACCGTCGAGCGGGTTCTCGTTGTAGACGTTCACCCCGCCGGCGCCGGTCGCGGTGAACGTGTCGTGGTGGAAGTGCTTCAGTTCCGCTTCAAAGGCACTCCACTTCATGACGAGTTGGCCGGCTGTTTCGATGATCCGAACGTCCTTGTACGCCGGCTCGGAGAACGTACCGGCATACTCGCTTGCCGCGAGCGTGGGCTTCGTGTTCTTCTTCTGCTTCGCGGCCCGCGCGGCCTTCTCGTCTGCGGTGACCTTTTCCAGTTTCTTGTCCACCGCCCGGTAGTGGGCGTTCCAGTCCGTTCGGGACAGGCCGAGGTACAGGTCGAGGAGCGCGTGCATCAGCACTTCGGGCATCCAGTTCTCGTCCAGGTTCGTGAGGACGACGAACCCGAGCTTCGAGTTGGGAACCAGCACCGTTTCGGCCGAGAACCCGACGGTGCGGCCGGCGTGCGAGAGGACCGCGTGCCCGCGGTAGTCGCGGATCTTCCAGCCGAGGCCGTAGCTCAACTGGACGCTTTCCGCGATCGGGAAGCCGTAGGCCCAAAGCCCCTCGCGGCGGATCGCCATTTGCGGCGTGTGCGTCTCGCGCAGGTTCACCTCGGACACGATTCGGTTGTCGCCGTGCTTGCCGCCGGCGAGCAGCATCCGGAGCCACGCGCACATCGCGGTGCCGCTGGCCTTGAGCCGGCCGCTGGCGTCGATCTGGTTATCGACCGGGTTCCACGGCGGGATGACCACCACGTCGCCCTTCGCGGTTTTCAGGTGTGTCGTCGCACGGTTCTCGGTCTTCTCCCACTCCGCTTTCGTGAACGCAACCTCGGTCGCCCCGCTGGGCACGAGCAGTTTCTCGCGGGCGAACTCGTGCCACGGCTTGCCGGCCGCCGCGGCGACGACCATCGGCGCGATGCAGAAATTGAAGCTGCAATAATGGAACGTGGAGCGGAACGGGAAATCCAGCTCCAGGTGCGCGGCGCGGCGGACCACCTCCTCCAGGCTCCACAGGGCCATGTAGTAGAGCAGGTCGTGGCGGTCGTGTATCCCGGTGCGGTGGCAGAGACAGTCGCGGAGCGTCAGTTCGCGCTCCGCGAGCGGGTCGGCCATGCGGAACCACGGCAGGTGCTTGCGAACGGGATCGTCCCAGCCGAGTTTCCCCTCATCGACCAGCACCGCCGCGGCGGTCGCGCAGACGGCCTTCGTACACGACCCGACGCCGAACAGCGTCGCGGGCATGACGGGGAGCTTCGTACCCACGTCGCGCACGCCGTAGCCCGCGAGGTGAACGACCGTGTCGTTGTGAACGATCCCGACGCACACGCCCGGAACCGCCCACGCCTTCATCGCGGCGAGAACGGTCGCGTCGATGACGTTGCCCGCGACCCCGCGTACCGGGGCCGGGCCGGCGGTCGCGGTCAGCGCACCGCACCCGCCCGCCGCGGCCCCCAGGAACCGACGACGCGATACACCGGGCGACGTGTTCATGGTTACTCCCGTGGCTACTTCAGTACCTCCAACTTCAGTTCCTTGAAGCGCACCTCCAGTGGGCCGCCGGAGTGCAGTTGCAGCCCGATCACCCCGCGGCGTGCGAGTTTGTCGTCCTCGTAGTCGGTGCAGAGGGTGCCGTTGATCCAGATCTTCACGCGCCCGCCCACGGCCTCGATGACGTAATCGTTCCACTCGTCGGGCTTCACGAACTTCTCGCCGCCCTCCTTCGCGAGCAATCCGCGGCCCTCCTCCTCGTAGAGCTTGCCCCACCACCCGGCGCCGATGTCTGCTTGTGGCCCGCGCATCTCGCCGTTGGCGAGCGGCACGCTGCGGAACTGAATGCCGCTGTTCTCCTTGTTGGGTGTCAATTTCACCTTCAGCGAGAGCCGGAAGTTCTCCACCGCGGTGTGCGACTTCAGGAACGTGTTCCGCTTCAGCCCGGTTTCGGACTTGCCGACGATTTCGCCGTTCTCCACCTTCCAGAGGCCCGGTTCGCCGTCCCAGTTGCTCAAGTCTTTGCCGTTGAAGAATTCCTTCGCGTTGTCGGCGTTCGCCAGCATCGGCACCTGCGATTGCGTTTGCAGGTAGGCGATGAGTGCGCGGAACTCCGTCTCGTTGACCTGCTTCAGGATGTCGTCGGGCATCATCGAAAGATCCGATGGCTTGCGGCTCGCGATATCGGCAACGGCGATCGTGAGCGTCTCGCGCTCGGTGACGATTGTCAGCACGCCGTTCGCCTCGCTTTTCACGATGCCGGTGATGTTCCGGTCGTCGGTGGTGATGATGCGCGTCGCGGCGTACTCCTTCGGGATGACCGCGCTGGGATCGAGGATGTTTTCGAGCAAGTAATCGATGCTGCCGCGATTGGCCCCGGTGATCTCCGGGCCGACCTTCCCGCCGACCGCATAGAGCGTGTGGCAATTGAGGCACGTCTTCGCGTACACGGCGCGGCCGAGGTTCACGTCGCCGGGCGGGGCCGTCGAAGCGGTGAGCCGCTTCTTCCACGCCGCGATGAGTTGCTTCTTCTCCGCCGGCGTCTCACGAATGGTGCCCCACAAGTCCGCGATCTGCTTATCCAGTGCCGCGTCGTTGTAACCCCGGAGTTGGCGGACGATCTCCGCCGGTACGTCGCCGGCGGGAACCGTCTTCGCGCCGATGGCGTTCATCAGTTCCTTCGCGAAGCCGACCCGGGCCGAGAGTGTCGCCAGCGCGTCGCGCTTCTCCGCGAGCGTGAGGTTGCCGTACTGAGCGAGGATCGCGCCGGGCGTCTTGGCGTCGTCGAACGCCGCGAGTGCCCGCAGGGCCGCGCCGCGAACGTCCTTTTCCGCGAGCATCGCCTGAAGGATCGGGGCGGTTTCGGCGTCGCGAACATCGACGAGCGCCGTCATCGCCGCGAGCCGCGCCGCTGGGGCGGCCTTCGGATCGGCCAGCGCCCCGCGGAGCGTGGCCAGTGCGCCCCTATCGCCGAACACCGCCGCGAGGCCGAGCGCCTGGTTGCGGATGCTAGCGTCCGGCGACTTCTTGAGCGCCTCGAACGCCGCGGGCCACCCCTTCGGCATCGGGAGGGTGCGCTTGCCCTTTGCCCCTTCTTGAAGCCCGCGGAAGTACGTGACCCGCTGTTCCTCGGTTTTCGCCTCTGCGAGCGACTTCGTGAGCAAATCGAACGCCTCCGGCGTGCCGATCGCCCCGACCCTGCGCGCCGCACACTGGAACACGAACGGGATCTTGCCGTCGGCCGCGAGTTTCAGCGCTTTAGCCGGGTCTTCGGCGCACAGCGGTTCGAGCGCGTACCAGTACAGGTACGGCAGGTTGTGGTCGGTTGCGTCCTCGGCGTGATTTAGGAGCGCGGGTAGAACAAGCCAGCGATCCTCGTTTACAGGCAAGCGCTGAAAACCGGAGGTTAGCGACCGTCGAACGAGAGGCGAAGCATCTCCCTTCGCGTAGTCCTCCCAGCCAGTCAAATCGACTAGCCGCAACTCCTTGGAACTTGGAACCGGAGAGTAGGGCGCCTCATCTAGCCACAAACGGATCGCCCAAGCCCGAATCACGGCAGACTTGTCGTGAAGAACGTGCTTGGTGACATCGGGAGGCAGAGATTTCGTGGCGTACCCCACCCACAGCGCTCGCAGGCGAATCCGTTCGTCCTTGTGGTCGGTCGCCATCTTCGCCAGAGCGGAGCTGGCGTCCGCGCTCCCCTTCGGGTCGCGGCTAACGCGCTCCTGCATGATCCGCCGCGCCGTCCGCGCGTACCAGTCGTTCGGATGCTCCTGATACTTCACCAACTCCGCCCACGTCGCCTTCGACAGGTCGAACGGCTTGACCGGCTTCGCGTCCTTGTGGCTGATCTTGTAGATGCGGCCGTTGGTGCGGTCCCACACTTCCGGCTGCGGCAGGTGGCAAATCTGCTTGTCGTACCAGTCGAGCAGGTACACGTTGCCGTCCGGGCCGCTCTTGAGCGCCAGCGGGATCGCCCACTTGTCGTTCATTAAGAGGAAGTCCGGGTTGCGGTCGGCCACATAGCCGCTGCCCTTCGGCGTGATGACATCGACGTTGATCCGGTGGCCGTGCAGGTTCCCCATGAACAGCTTGCCGTGATACTCCTTCGGCCACGCGCCGCCCTGATAACAAATCAGCCCCGCGTGTGCGTGCCCGCCGCCGGCGGAGTCGCTGCGGTTGTTGCCCGCGTGCGGAGTCGCGCCGACGTAGTGGCGGTGAACGGCGATCGTCTGGATGTCGCCGTAGGTGTACGGGTTGACGTGCGCACCCGCTTGGCGGTGGTAGCGGCCGCCCTGGACGATGTGCCACATGTGCGGGATCACGCACGCCTCGCAGAAGAAGTCGCCGTTGGCGTTGTAATCCAGCCCCCACGGGTTACTCGTCCCGTGCGCGAACACCTCAAACGTGTGCTTCGTGGGGTGATAGCGCCAGATGCCGGCGTCGATGTACACGCGGTCCTTGTCCAGGGTGCCCGGCTTGCCGACGTTGCTGTAGGTGAACACGCCGTGGCAGCCGTAGAGCCAGCCGTCCGGCCCCCAGATGAACGAGTTCAGCGTCTCGTGCGTGTCGCGGTAGCCCCAGCCGTCGAGCAGAATCTTCGGCTCGCCCGCCTTGTCGGTCTTCTCGTCGTGCGGGACGAACAGGAAGTACGGAGCCGCCCCCACCCACACCCCGCCAAAACCCACTTCGATGCCGGAAACGAGGTTCAGCCCCTCCATGAATACCGTCTTCTTGTCGAACTTCCCATCGCCGTCGGTGTCCTCGAAGATCAGAATCTTGTCGCCCTCGCGCGGCTTGCCCGCGACCGCCGGGATAATCGGCCCTTTCTCCGGGTGGCGCCGCGGGTAGGTGTAGGCTTCGACGACCCACATCCGCCCGCGGTGGTCGAAGCAGAACGCGATCGGCTGGTGAACGTCCGGCTCGCCGGCGAACAGCGTCACCGAAAAGCCCGGCGGGACGGTCATCGCCTTTGCCGCCTCTTCGGGCTTCAACCCGGCGTGCTTGTAAGTGTCGGCCGGCGGGGGCGGATCGATCTTGGGCCGATCGGGGAAGCTCGGCTTCTGCGCGTGGAACCGGAAGTCGTCGAAGTTGACGTGCCCCCAGTGCCCGGTGTGCTTGTCCACCACGCGGATGAAGATG
>CAZBXY010000358.1:0-8059 GCA_964495365.1 uncultured Frigoriglobus sp.
AAGCCCGAAACGATGCGATCTCCTTCTTCGACGTGACGGGCGACAGCCCCTTCTTCGCACGCCGGTCAACGTGTCCCTGAAGATCGGCGAGCGTGAGTCCCTGAATGCGGAACCGCGCGCCGATTGTATCGGTCACCTGTTTCAGGTGACTCCTGAGCGTGACGAGCGATTTCTCCTCAATGGTCCCGTTCGCGAGCGTCGTCAGGTAGCGGTCGAAGAGGCTGCGAGCGGTGGACGTGTCGGATCGCTCCACGACCACAGGAGCCTTGCCGCCCGCGGCGACAAACTCCTCCAGCGGCACGCCGTCCGGGACGGTGAGCCGCCCGCGTTCGATCAGGTTCAGTGTCTCGTCCACCTCGGTGCCCTTGGCCAGCGCCTGTGCCTCCGAGATGTCCCCGACTGTGAAGTAGTATCGCTTCCCCTGGAAGCGGAACGTACAGTAGTAAGCGTCGCCTTTTTTGCGGATACCGGCCATGTGCGTCTCCTTCGTGCGGAAACGCCCTGCAATCACCCTGCTGGCGGAAAGTTGGCGGAAAACGAAATTGGATTCAGCGAGGGGCAGGGAACGCTTCCGTTCGTAAATCCTTTCCCCTCACGGCGTACCGTTCGTGGGAATCGGATTTTCGATGGACGCGGCTGCTAGTCGCTGCACCTGACCCGGCCACATAGCGCGGTCCGCGCCCCAAGGTCTTCCGGAACTGGTGGGTCCGCATCGGTCAGCGAAGAGCAGGCGAGGTCACTGGGCGCACCCGCAGCAGCCGAACCAGGCGCTGCACCTGACCCGGCCACGTAGTTTGTTTCGTGTTGCTCCCTGCGCGTCTCGTCCGCACACGGGTGTCGCGGCCGGGCAGGTGAGCTGGGTCGTTCGGCCACCGGAGGTGTCGAATGCGACATGCGAAGCTGGTGACCGTCACTGCCGCCGTGTTCGGGTTCCTCGCCTGCGTTGCCGGGTGTAAACGGGAACAGGCGGGCGCTCCTCCCGTCCAGCCGACGGCACCGGAGCAAACCAAGTTCTTCGCCCGGTTGGCCGCCGAGCCGGGTGCGGGGACGCTGAAGGGGCGGCTGAAGGCCAAGTTCCCCGACCTGGACCTGCACGTTGGCGGAGGAGGTGGAAACGTCGCGTCAGCCCCCGGCCAGCCCCTGAAGCCCACGGTCCTGGTACAGGTCGTCGTCAATAACGGCACGAAGTTCGAGGAGGCCCGCGCCGGCCTGCTCGGCGAACTGGAGGAGTACCTCAAGACCCTCGCGGGATCAACGGGAGCGGAGGTCATCGGGCCGGTCCGGGAGGAGTTGAAGGACGGGAAGAAGGTCGGGTTCCGGTTCGAGTACAAGGCCCCGGAGAACTCCGGGAACGTGACTGTCGGGCCGCAGCCGGACATGCTGTATAGCATCCAGGTGGTCGCGGAGGAATCCCGTTAGGGGGAGGGCCGAACCGCTCTCATGGCCAACCGACTTGAATGAAAACGAAAACCTTGGGTCGGGCTGAGCGCCCGTCCTGACGCACTTCCCAGCCCCGTCACTGGCCTTCGCACACCGCAGGTGTCCTTGTTGGATCACCTGGCTGCACCGGGATGGTTCTCTCGTTCCTGTTCGAGTCGCGTGGTGCCGTTGTGGTCGAGTACGTTGACCAAGAGTGTTCTGGCGTGGAGATCGACACCGCAGTAATGTGAGTGGGTCGTGCTGTAGGTGCGCATCTCATGCCTCCTTGGCGACGGGCCGGCCTGATCCCGCTTCGTGGTTGCCGAGGCCACATACCTCGGCTGAAAGATCCACGCCGAGGACCGGTTCCACCGGCGACCTCAGTTTACTTGGCGACAGGTTCGGCCCGTCGCCATCGAGGCCATGAGATGTATCCATCCGCTGCACCTGACCGCCGGGGCATGTAGGCTTTCTGCGACTCATGGCTCCCCCGCCCCGCCGGCAGATGAGCTGTGTCGTTCGATCCGAGCTTCACCGTCTGGTTGGATCCACAAAGCCCCTCTCACCCTACAACCCCTTCACCGCCATCTCCGCGATACTCCGTCCAATCGCGATCGAGGCGGTCGCCGCCGGCGAGGGCGCGTTCAGGACGTGAATCATCCGCTCGGCCTGGCGGATGAAGAAGTCGTCCACCAGTTTCCCGTCCGGGGCGACCGCCTGCGCGCGCACACCGGCTCCGGAGGGTGTGAGGTCGTGGAACGACACTTCGGGGATCAGCTTCCGCAGCGCGTGCCAGAACGCCCGGCGGCTCAGCGAGCGGTACATCTCGTGTAGCCCGACACGCCAGAACCGGCTGCTCATCTTCCAAAAGCCGCGATACGCCACCAGCTCGCACATGTCGCGAACGCTCAGATCGGTCAGCCGATACCCTACGCGCCGGAACGCGAGCACCGCGTTCGGGCCGCACTCCACGCCGCCGCCGATCATGCGCGTGAAGTGAACCCCGAGGAACGGCAGCCGGGCGTCCGGCACCGGATAAATGAGGTGCTTGCACAGGTATTCGGCACGCGGCTTTAGCTCGTAGTATTCGCCGCGAAACGGCACGATCTTCACACCCGGCTCGACCCCGCACAATCGCGCAACGCGATCCGAGTACAGCCCGGCGCAGTTCACGAGTAGTTTCGTTCGAACCGGACCGGCGGTCGTTTCTGCGACGATCGCGTCGCCTTCGCGCTTGCAACCGTAGAACTTCGCGTCGGTCCGAACAGCACCGCCGGCGTCTGTGATCTTCCGCGCGTACGCCGCCGCGACCGCCTTGTAATCCACGATGCCGGTTTCGGGAACGCGGAGGCCCGCGACGCCTCGCACGTGCGGTTCGATCTCGCGGAGCTGCTCCCCGGTGAGGCGCTGAATCCCGCGAAGCCCGTTCGCGGCCCCGCGGCGCTCTAGTTCCTCCAGCGCGGGCAGTTCAGATGCGTCGGTGGCGACAACGAGCTTGCCGCAGCGGTCGTGCGGGATGCCGTTGTCCGCGCAGAAGCGGTACATGAGTTCGCGGCCCGCGGCGCAGTTGCGAGCCTTGGCCGAACCCGGCTTGTAGTAGAGGCCGGAGTGGATGACCCCGCTGTTGTGCCCGGTTTGATGAAGCGCGATGTGCTTTTCGGCTTCGACGACGGTGACGGAAGCGCGTCCCGCGAGCGCCAGCCCGGTGCCCAGCCCGACGATCCCGCCGCCGACGATGAGTACGTCCGTATTCATCAAGATAGAGTAGTAGGCACACTCCGTGTGCCGTGAAAGGCAACGGCACACGGAGTGTGCCTACTACTTTGAAAGTCACTTCGGCCCGCCGATCACGTTGACCATCTTCTGCGTCTTGAGCGGCTGATCTCCGAGACAGTCGGCCGCCAAATGGATCTGGAACCACGCCTGATCTGCCTTCGCGCCCTGGATCGTGAGCGTGTACAGTTTCTCGCCGTAAGCCGGAATCGTTTCAGCCCCGAACGCCAAGACGTTGCCTTCGATCCGCGTTTGCGGGGTCACCTGCACCACGCTCACCGCGTCCGGCACGTCGATCTGGAGCCGCACATCGCGGGCCGCCTCGCCGCCGTTGTTCTTCACCTTCACGGTAAAGATGCCCTGCTTGCCGACCTGCAGCGTCAGCGGCTTGAACTCGGTTTCCCACACCAGCGCCGCGGTGCCCGCGAACACCGTCGCCAGTTCCTGACTCGCCTTCAGCCCGCGGGCGTCGGCCGCGCTCGCCACCACCACGCGCCGACCGGTGGTGCTGGCCTTGACCGCGAACCGGAACGACTGCGCCTCACCCGGTTCCAGGCGCGGGAGCTGCCACACGATCGAATCGCGGTAGATCTGGCCGCCGTCGGTCTTCATCGTCGGCTTGCAGTCGGCCGGGATCGTTCCCGTCACGCGCAGGTTCGCACTCGGCAGCGTCCCGGTGTTCCGAACCACAATTTCGTACTTCGCGCTCTCGCCGGCGGCCACAACACCCGTCGGGCCGGTCAGTTTCACATCGAGGCCGGGCACCAGCACCTGCGTGCGGCCCTCGGCGGGTTTGTCCGGCACGAGCTTCGTTCCGCTGACGCTCGTGAGCGTGTATACGTCCTTCGCCTCGCGCGGGGTGACCTTGTACTCGATCACCTTCCGCTCGCCCGGTTGGAGTTTCGCGATCTCCCACGCCCACTGCTGCCCTTCGGCCTGCGGAACGCGCTTCGCGCCGGCGGTGACCGCCTCGAACTCCGCGGATTGAGGCAGGTTCTCGACCACGCGCACGCCCTCGGTCGGCACCTTCCCGGTATTCTCGACCAGCACCTGCACCTTGAACTGCTCGTCGCGCACCGTTTGCTTCGGCGCGACCTTCGACACTTTGATTGTTGGTTTCGCGATCTTCGTCGCCACCGATTGGCCGTGTTCGAACTTCACATACGCGAGGTTCTTCAGTTCGCTCACACCTTCTTTGTGCCGAAGTGTCAGTTCGATGGTCTTCGTCGCACCGGCTTTCAGCGTACCGAGCGACCAGACGAGTTGCTTGGTGTTGCGCGTGTCTTTATCCGCTTCCGGGTCGGCCTTCACCACCGTTTCGACCTCGACCGCCAGCGGGTTGCGGACCGTGACCGCGTGCGCGTCGGCCGCGGAGGTATTCCGCACGGTGATGACGTACTTGATGTCGTCGCCGGGCGCGGCATCGGCGGGCACGCGAACCCGAATGGTGACGACCGGGTGTGGCGGGTCGGGCACGTCGCGCCCCGACGCACCAGCAACGGGGCGCGCGGGCACGCCCCCCGGCTGCTTGAACTGCGCCGGTTCGACGTTGGGGTCTTCAACGGCCGGCAGAACGAGCGGCGGGAGCGGATCGGGTTTGGCCGGCGCGACCGGGGTCGCGTCATGCTGCGGGAAGCCGAGCTTCGCCGACGGGGGCGGTGCGAGTGGTATGAGCGGGTTCTGCGCGGGCGCGGCCAGCGCAACGACGGCCCAGACCGTCGCGACCGCGACCCCGCCGAGTGCCGCCGTCCGCACCTGCTTCCACCTGCTCATGGCGCACCCTCTGCGCGGCCCCGGTAATTTGGTCGGTTCCGCGTGCCGCGCCTCACTTGCCTTCGCAATCTCGGCCGCACGCGGGGAGAAGCTCGCGGCGGGGGTATAGCGTTTCCGGCGAAGCTGCGAAAGATCAACCCCGCGATGGCGGCGGCCCGGGATTTCGGGCAAACTGGAGATTCTGGAAGCGGATCGAAATATCCGCATTCGCGGAGCGAATTGTTGGGAATACCCTTCGTCGGAGGTTCTTACCCGTGAGCGTTGACGAGGAGCTGGACAAGTTACAGAAGTTGCGCGACGCCGGGACCATCACCGACGAGCAGTTCGAGCGCGCGCGGGCGAAGCTGCTCGACGAGAACCCCGACCTTCGCGAAGCGGCTCGCGACGAAAAAGCCGAACCGGGGCGCGACGAGCGCCGCCCACGCCGGCGGGACGACCGGCTGAGCCTCGCGGAAGAGGAGAGGGAAACGCGGCAGTGGGCGATGTTCCTGCACCTGTCACTGGCGGTGGGGCACGTCGTGGCGCTGGGTTGGATCGTCGCCCCGATCGTCATCTGGCAAATCAAGAAAGACCAGTTGCCGCTGATCGACGTTCACGGGCGGAACGCGGTGAACTGGATCATCTCGTACTGCATCTATCTGGCAACCAGCTTTGTGTTGTGCTTCGTGGGGATCGGCTTCCTGCTGTTGCCGATCGTTGGCGTTCTCGGCATCGTCTTCCCGATCATTGCGGCCGTAAAGGCCAACGAAGGGAAGGTGTGGAACTATCCGCTAACGATCACGTTCGTCAAATGACGGCCGATTCGTGAAGGAAGCGGAACCGGCGGCCCGTTCTACGAAGAGGCGAGGATGTGGACGATGTCGGCGTCCTTGATGATGTGGTGCTTGCCCTCGGTACGCATCAGTCCGCGGTGTTTCGCCTCCTTCTCGGAGTAACCGCACGCCACGTAATCCTCATAGCTGATTACGTTGGCGCGCACGAACCGCTCGCTCAGGTCGTTGTGGATGCACCCGGCCGCGACCACCGCCTCGCAGCCCTTCGGGATCGACCACGTCCGGCACTCGTCCTCGCCGGTGGTGAAGAACACCTCGCGGCCCACGCCGTAAAACATCGCTCGGATCGTCGCGGCGCGGTGGAACGTCGTCAGCCCCATGTCGCCCATGAACACCTGCCGGTCCTCGTCGGAGAGCGCCAGCAACTCCGTTTCGAGCTTCACCGGCGCCTGCACCGCGTGCGGCTCAAGGGCCAATAGGTCGGCGGGGAGCGGATCGTTGAACCCGCTGTCGCCGCGGTTCACGAACGCGATTTCCGGCTTCAGCGTCAGCAGTTGGAAGCTGCGGAGCGCCTTTTCCTCGTCCGCGGTCAGGCCCAGCGCCGACGCCGGCGTTCCCGCCTCGAACGCCGCGACCACGCGGCGGAGCAGGGCCAGTTCCGCTTCGTCGGCCTCGCGCTCCTTCGCCGGCTTGGCCTTTTTCAGACCGGCTTCCACCTTGGGGATGCGGTTCGACACCACATCGAGGTCCGCGAACAGCAGCTCCTCGCGGAACTTCTTTAATTGCTCCGCGAAGTCGGTGCGCGAGAACCCGTCGAGCACGATGACCATCCCGTTGGCCTCGCGGATGACGCCGAGCCGCCGGGCGTTGTCCTTTTGCTCGCCGACCATGAGGCCCGGCGTGTCGAGCACCGCGACCTTCGTATACGTCTCTTTTTTCGGCTTGATGACGGCCGCGATTTTGGCGAGCCGCTCGTCGGGCACGTCGGCCATCGCCGTTTGGCCCTGCTGCACCTTCGCGGGGTCCGGCTTCTCACCCGTGAGCCACTCGAACACCGTGCTCTTGCCCGTCCCCGCGTACCCGACCAGTCCCATTTTCATGGCGCGACCCTAATGGCGAACGGCCGGTGTCAGCCGGCCGGTGAACCTCCGGCGGCGCCGGTGGTGTTAGTGTATGACCGGCCAGCGCACATCACACCTCACCGGCCGGCTGACACCGGCCGTTCGCCGAAAACGAGAACAGGGGGCTTACGCCCCCCGCTCGTCGAATACGATCTTCGCCGCCGTCATTCATAAGGGCGAATGCGCCCGGCGCCGCTCGTCCGCTGTTCGAGCCGCGGGCTGCCCTTGTACCGCACGTCGCCGGCCCCGGAGACGCGGGCCTTCAGTTCCTCGGTCGCCCACACGTTCGCGTGCCCGGCGCCGGAAATCTGCACGTCCGCGGCGGTCGCCTTCAGCCCAGCGCCGTCGATGTCGCCGGCCCCGGACAGCTTGACCGTCAGTCGCTCGGTCGTTCCGCTCAGTTTGGCCGACCCGGCGCCGCTCAGGTTGAGCGTCAGCGACTTGCACGCGACGTTCGACAGGTTCGCGGTCCCGGCGCCCGACAGCTTCACTGTCAGCGCGCCGGTCGTGAGTTGCTGGGCGGTCACGTTCCCGGCCCCGGAGACGCTGATCGCGCTCAGGCGCGGAACCGTCAGCGTGTAGGAGATTTTCGTCTTCGGCCGGAGACTGACCCGCGATTTGGTGGAGATCGTGAGCTTCCCGCCGTCGGTCTCGGTTTCGAGCAACGGCAAAACGTTGTCGTCGGCGGTGACGGACAGCGACGGGGTCGAACCGGGGACGATCGTCAGGTCGCCGGTGCCGGACAGCGAAACCGAGGTGATGTCGGGGCTGATGTCGCGCTCTTCGGTCGCCGGCGTGCCGGAGCCTTCAACGGACTCGCGGTTCACGGCCAGCGCCAACAGCGCGCCGAACCCCAGGGCCGAGGCGAACATCACCAACTTGATCGCGCGACGAATCATCGGAAGCACCCCGGGATAAGAGCCGGTGGCTCACAACTCCGGCATCTTGCCCGCGAGCACGTCCCGCTTCCACTCCTCTTCGAGCGGCCACGAGACGGTGCAGGTGCCGAAATCGGCCATGTGCTGGTATTTCGTCAGCCGGTCGATCGCATTTTGGAGAATTGCCGAATCTTTGCGAAATACCGGGCCGTGGCTGGGCAGGAGGAACTCCGCGTCGTCGTCGCGGATGCGGGTGAGGGACTCGATGAAGCTCGGCAGGTGCGAGCCGTGGTGCGCGTCGATCGCCCCGACGCACCCGTCC
>CAZBXY010000359.1:0-8020 GCA_964495365.1 uncultured Frigoriglobus sp.
TGACGCTCGGCACGCGGGCGACGGTCGATCCCGAAGCGTCCGTGAACTGCAAGTACATCGTGAACTGGGGGTCGAACACCGCGGTTACGAACATTCACTTCTGGAAGGTCGAACACGAGGCCCGCAAGCGCGGGGCGCGGATCGTCACGATCGACCCGTACAAGAGTCCCACGGCCCAAAAGTCCGATTGGTGGATCCCGATCCGCCCCGGGACCGACGCGGCGCTTGCATTGGGCGTGATGCACATCATCTTCCGCGAAAAGTGGGAAGACACGGATTACCTCACGAATCACTGTGTCGGGGCGAAAGAACTTCGCACGCGCGTCATGGAGGAGTACGCCCCGACGAAGGTCGCGCACATCACCGGCCTTTCGGTTGCGGAAATCGAGCAGTTCGCGCGCGAGTACGCCCGGTCACAGGAATTGTTCGGCGGCCCGGCGCTGATCCGCGTGAACTACGGACTCCAGCGCCACGGCGGCGGCGGAATGGCGGTCCGCACGATCACCTGCCTGCCGGCACTCACCGGCGACTGGCGCCATGCTGGCGCCGGCGCGTTCCTCAGCACGAGTAAGGCCTACCCGTTCGACGACCACTACCTGACGCGCCCGGACCTGATTCCAAAGGGCACGCGCACCATCAACATGGTGAACCTCGCGGAGGCACTGCACGGGGAACTGCCCGGCCCGCCGGTGAAGGCGCTCTACGTGTACAACTCGAATCCCGCGGCCGTGTGCCCGGACCAATCGAGGGTACTCTCCGGTCTGGCCCGCGAAGACCTGTTCACGGTTGTTCACGACCAGTTCCAGACCGACACCGCCGACTTCGCCGACATCGTGTTGCCCGCTACCTCGCAGCTCGAACACTTCGACATCCACAACAGCTACGGGCACCTGTACGTTCAGTCCAACAACCCCGCGATCAGCCCGCTGGGCGAATCGAAGCCCAACACCGAAGTCTTCCGCCTGCTCGCGCGGGCGATGGGCTTTGAGCCGGAGCTATTTGAAGAATCGGACGAGGAAATCGCGGCACGAAGCCTTCGCGGCGGCGAGGCGCTCCGCGACATTACCCTTGACGCGACGAAAGCCGGCCCGGTGCGGCTCAACCTGCCGCGAAACTGGGCGCCGTTCGCCGGCGGCGAGTTCTCCACGCCGTCCGGCAAGTGTGAACTGTATTCCGAGCGCGAGGCCCGCGCCGGGCGCGACCCGCTGCCGCACTACGTCCCGCCGCACGAAGACCCGCAGACGCGGCCCGAACTCGCGGCGAAGTACCCGCTGCAACTGCTCACGCCCCCGGCCGCGCCGTTCCTCAACTCGACGTTCGTGAACGTCGATACGCTCCGCAAGTCCGCCGGCGAGCGGACGCTGGAGATTCACCCCGCCGACGCCGCCGCGCGGGGCATCACCGCGGGTCAGACGGTGAGCGTGTTCAACGCCCGCGGCCGGTTCCGCGCGAAGGCGGTGTTGGCCGAAACCGTGAAGCCGGGCGTCGTCGTGTCGCTGGGTCTGTGGTGGCGGAAGTGGACCGACGACGGGGTGAACTGCAACGCGACGACCAGCACCGCGACGACCGACCTCGGCGGCGGGGCCACCTTCTTCGACAACCTCGTGGAAGTAACAGGCGAACGGCCGGTGTGAGCTGGCCGGTGGGCGCTGGCGCGACCTTACTGTTCTCGCTCCCACCGGCCGGTTCACACCGGCCGTTCGCCTACTTCCCCTTCACGAACTCCTTGCGCATGGTGCGGACGTTGTCCTGCACCGCCAGCGGCAGCTTCGAGCGGAGCAGGTTCGCGCCGTCGAACCAGCCGGTCGGCTCGGCGAAGATGATGTGCTGCTCCACGAACACCGCGCCCGCCGGCTCCGACAGCTTCGTGATCTTCAGGTACATTGCGGCCCCGGTCCACGGCGTCGGGTCGCCCAGTTTCACCTGCCCGCCCGCCTTGATGATCGAGCGCCAGCGGTTCGGGTACTCCTTGTCGTCAAGGAACCGCGGGTCGATCTCCGCGGTCGCGATCACTGACTCGCCGTTGCGGCTCCACATCGCGTGCCCGACGCCGCTGAGCCGCACCTTCTCCAGGAAGTCGAACTCGAAGTGCCCGTAGCCCTCGCGCTTCTCGTCCTCGGGCTTGAGCGTGATCCCGCGCTTCATGAGGTCGTTGCGGTTCAGCGGGCCGCCCTTCCCGCCGCCCTTGCCGGCGTTGGTCAAGCGGTCGAGGAACTTGTCGTCCTCCAGCAGTTTGAAGTCGCCGTGGGCGACGAACCACACGTCCACGCCGCGGGCCGGGGCCTTCGGGTCCGACGGCTTGATGTCGCGGATCTTCATCAGGTACGGGGCCGGCACGGCGTTGCGCGTGAACTCGGCGTAGTCGTACTCCTTGGCGATCGTCGCCTTGAGGATCGCGGTCTGCTTGGCCGCGTCGAGGCCGTCGGGCATGGTGGGCGCGGGGAACGGGGCCTTCGCGCCGGCGCCGACGTCGAGGCCGGGGTCGAGCAACCGCTTGTAGAGCGGGTTCTGGTCCTCGTGCTTGGCCGGGGGCTGGGCCGGGGCGGTCGCGAGCGCGGCAAAAGCGAGTGCGTACATGGAACGTCCTTGAAGGAGCGGGCGTTACCACAAAGTGTAGCGACCGGGTTTTTATCGTGGAGCACGCGGGCCGCGTGCGCTACGTCGCGCGTTCCAGCGTTCGCGCGAAGTCCACGAACACGCCGTTGGTCCAGCCGAACCCCTCGACGAGGCCGTACACGCCGTGTTCCGGCTCGCGGTGCGGTTCGGCCACGTTGTATTTCTCCAGCATGGTGCCGAGCAGCGTGAACCCATGTGCGCAGGTGTTGCACCACCGCCGGCGGACCTCGGTCGCCTCGGCGTGGAAGCCGTAGCGGTCCAGCCCGGCGGCCGCGAGCCACTGCAGCGGCGCCCAGCCGTTGGGGTACGCCCACTGCCGGCCGGGGAACGGGTTCAGCGAGGTCACCAGCCCGCCCGGCAGCAGAAACCGCGGGAGCCACCGCGACACGATCTCCTTCGCCTGCTCCGGCGTGGCCAGCCCGGCCCACAGCGGGAAGAACCCGGCCATCGAGATGCACCCGCACCGCTCCTCGCGCTTCCACTCGAAGTCGAAAAAGAAGCCCTTTTCGGCGTCCCACATGAGTTCGCGGATCGTCGCGGCCCGCACGTCCGCCGCGTCGCGCCAGTAGTGCGACTCGTTCGCCGCGCCGAGTTGCCCCAGCGCCCAGGCAAAGTCTACTTCACGCATGTATAATATGCTGTTCAGGCACACCGGCAGGTGGTCCATCCACCGCCCGCTCTCGGTGCCGGGCCGGTCGCCGTCGCACCGCGTGCTATGGTCCCAGCCGCTCTCGCACGACGCCAGGAAGTCGCTGTAGTTGATGTCGTGGTACCGCGACAGCCCGCGGTATTTCCGCCGCTCGTGCGGGTGCTTGTCGCCCAGCCAGCAGGTTTCGTGTTCGCGGATCGCCAGCCGAATCATCCGGCGCAAGTACTCGTCGGAATCCGCATCGCCGCGAGCCACTTTCAGCCCGTGCGCGAGGCGGATCAGCATCGTGAAGAACGGCGGCTGACTGCGCGAGGTGAAGTAGTAGCGGTTGCCGTTGGGGACGAACCCGAACCGCTCGATCATCGCGGCCATGTTCTCGGCCATGTCGAACACGAGCCACTCGTGCGCCGTGCCGACGACGCCCAGCGCGGTGAAGAAGCTGTCCCAGTAGTACATCTCCTGGAACAGCGGGCGCGCGGGGTCGGTGGCGGGCACGAGGTACGGGCGCGGCAAGCCGATGAGCGTGCCGGTGTCGTGCGGGTGGAAGCGGATGAGCCGGTCCCAGAAGCCGGCGATGTAGTCGAGTACCGGACCGTAGCCGGTCTGGGCGGGTGGCGTCATGGGGTCTTCGTCGCTGAGTTCCAAGTTCCAGAGTTCCATGTCCCAAGTTGAAGACACCCCGGGACGTTCCACGACGACTCCGTTCATATGTCCGTTCCCAATTTGGTACTCTGGAACCTGGAACTAATTCGCTCCCCGCGCGGCCAGTAGCACCGCGGCCTCACCGGGGATCTGCCAGTTGTCGTCGGTGTCGAGCGGTGCGGTCCCGTGGCCGCCGTACTTCGGCTCCTCGCTCGACCAGATCGGGTGCCAGTGCGAACCGCGCGCCGGCGGGGCCAAGAGCGGCTCCGGGGCCGGCTCCAAAATCAGATCGCGGCCCAGGTTCACCACGAGCAAGCGGTCGCCGTCGGCCGGGTGAAAGAACCGCAGCACGAATGCGTGATCCCCCAGCACCGCGCCGTCCATCACGCCGCCGGTGTGCCCGGCCCGCAGCGCGGGGTCGGCGTTCCGCAGCGCGATCAGATCCTTGTGCAGCAGGAGCCACTCGACGCGGGTGGAACGCTCGGCCGGGTCCAACTTGCACGCCTCGAACGTTCTTCTGTCGGCCGGATCGGGAACTAACTTCTGCCCTTCTGGACCGGATAAACTGCGGAACCTGCGCATGGTCTCGCGGCGCCCCGCGTGAACGAGTGCCGCCAGCTCCGGGTGGTGGTCCGCGAAGAACAGAAACGGCTTGGTGCTCGCATACTCTTGCCCCTGAAAGAGCATCGGTGTTCCCGGGCCGAGCAGCAAATACGCGGTCATCGCGCGCCAGCGCGCGGGGCTGGTTAACTGGTGGACGCGATAGCCGCGCCCGGAATTCGCCACCTGGTCGTGGTTTTCGATAAACGCGACGAACCGGTTCCGCGGGACACCGAACGCCGGCGTCCCGCGCCGCCGGCGGTGCCACCGATATTGTTGACCCTGGTACAGAAACCCCCACTTCGCGGCGCTCACCAGTTCCTGCGGACTGCCCAGATAATCCGTGAAATACCCCTCATTCTTCCCGGTGAGTGCGACCCGCGCGGAGTGGTGCAGGTCGTCGTTCCACAGCGCGTCCAGCCCGTACCCGCCCTCCTCCGGCGGCTTCACGAGGTGCGATTCCTGCGGTTCGTTCTCGCCCATCACGAACGTCGCGCGCCCGCGAGCGGCCTCGCGCACCCGGCCGGCCAGTTCGGCGATCACGTGCTTGGGCGAGTCGTCGAACATCGCCTGCGTCGCGTCGAGCCGCAGCCCGTCGATGTGGAACTCATCGACCCAGTACCCGGCGTTGGAAACGAAGAACTCGCGCACCGGTCCCGAATCCGGCCCGTCGTAGTTGAACGGCTCGCCCCACTCCGTCTTGTGAACACTACTCATGAACTGCGGGGCGAACTCGCGGATGTAGTTCCCGTCCGGGCCGAAGTGGTTGTACACGACGTCGAGCAGCACCCCGATCCCGAGAGAATGGGCCGTATCGACGAACCGGCGCATGTCGTCGGGCGTGCCGTAGAGCCGCGTCGGGGCGAACAGGCACACGCCGTCGTAGCCCCAGCCGAACCGCCCGGGGAAGTCCGCGACCGGCATCACGCACAGCGCGGTGATTCCCAGTTCGGCGAGTTCCGGCAGTCGCGCGGCCGCCGCGCCCCACGTCCCTTCGGGCGTAAATGTACCGATGTGCATTTCGTACAGAATCTGCCCTTGGCTTTGAACACCCGTCCAGTTATAATCTCCCCAGTTGTACGCCCGCGGATCGACCACCTCGGAGTGCCCGTGCGGCCCGTTCGGTTGGAACCGCGCCGCGGGGTCGGGAAACAGCGCCGAGTCGCCGTCGAGGCGATAACGGTAGCGCGCGCCGGCGCCGACCCCCTCGGCCAGCGCGGCGAACCAGCCGCCCTCTTCGGCGCACAGTTCGACCGCGGGGCCGCCGTCGATCACCGCCTCGACGCGGTGACAGATCGGCGCCCAGACGCGGAAGTGAACGCCCTCGGAGGAGACTTCCGCGCCGTAGGGGTAGCGCCGGGTGTAATCGGGCATTCGACCTCCAACGTGTGTAGCGAGCGGCGCGGCGTAAGCCCGCCGGTTGGGCGAACGGCCGGTGTGAGCCGGCCGGTGGGGCGAACGAGTGGCACCGCGGTTCCGGGATGGCCGCCGAAGACCGCGACCGAGTGGGAATGGTGCCCGGAAACGCGAAGGTTCCACCGGCCGGCTCACACCGGCCGTTCGCCTGACACCGGCGGGCTTACGCCGCGCCGTTCGCCAAGATTAGTACCGCCGCCGGGAACACGCCGAACAGTTCGGCGGCGCTCGTCGGCGCGTCGGACAGGGCCACGCGCTCGCCGGTCAGCGCGTTATGGTACGTCCCGTGCGGCACGCCGACCGGCAGTGACACCGCGGTGTCGCTCCACACCTTGCGCCCCAGCGGCGGGCGCGAGCCGTCGGGGACGAGCTTCGCCACGAGCCGCGGAACGGCGACCACCGCAGCCTCATTACCGCGAACGCGCGCGAAGCCGAACAGGTGGTCCGCGCGCTCGCCGGTGGCGGAGAGCGGGACGTACTCGCCGGCGGCGAACAGCGCCGCGTGCGTCTTCCGACACCGCAGCGCGCGGGAGGTGGCGAACAGCTTCGCCCGCGGGTCGGCGAGGCGCTTCGACAGTTCGAGTGCCACGCGGCACGGGCCGCGCTCGCCGCTTGCGCGCTCATCGAGGTCGGCGAGCCACGCGACCCGCGCCGCATAGTCTACCGGGCGCCGGTTGTCCGGGTCCACGAGGCTCAGATCCCACGCCTCGGTTCCCTGATAGGTATCAGGAACGCCCGGCGCGGTGCAGCGCAAGACCGTTTGTGCCAGCGCGTTGATGCGGCCGTAGAAGGCGACCCGCTCGGCGAACGTGCCGAGGTCCGCGAGGAACTCGGCCGATTCCGCCGGGTCGAGGATTTTTGCGACGAATTCCGCGACCGCGGTCTCGTACTCCGCGTCCGGGTTGATCCAACTGCTGTGAACCTTCGCCTCGCAGAGGGCTTTCTTCATGTACGCCTGAATGCGGGCCACGAACTCCGGCGTCGGCGCGCCGTCCCAGACCCCGACGAGCGTCTGGTAGAGCAACCACTCCTCGTTGGTGTCCGGGGCGGGGTCGGCGTCCGCGTTGGCAGTCTTGTGCCGACGGTTCAGTTCGGCCCACCGCGCGACGGCCGCGGCCCACTCGGTCGGCCGTTCGGACAGCACGTTCAGCCGCGCGCGCACGTCCTCGCTGCGCTTGGTGTCGTGCGTCGAGAGCGGCGAGAGGCCGCCCGGTTGGCCCACCCGTGCCGCGAGGAACTTGTGAACGCGGTCCGGCGAGTGCCCGAACCGTCCCGGCTCGCCGCCGACCTCGTTGAGCGACACCAGCCGGTTGTACACGTACAGCGCGGTGTCCTCGACGCCCTTCGCGGTGACCGGGGCCGTTACCTGTTGGAACTTCCCGGCGAAGCGGCGCTGGAGCTGCCGGTATTCCTCCGTCGCCGGACCGCTCGGCGGGTCTTTCAGGAGCACGGTGTCGCGGATGAAGTCGAACAGCGGCTTGCCGAGCGTCGGGTTCCGCTTGCGCGCCCAGTGAACGGCGCGGCCCACCGCGGCCTTGTCGGTCGGGGAGGCGCCGCCGTTGACATACGACCGGTACACCGGGAAGCACGCGATCACCTCGCGCAGCGCGCGGCGGATGCCGTTGAGGGTGAAGTCGCGCGACCGGCGGTCGAGCCGGGCGAGTCGGTCCAACTGATGCGACAGCGCCCACAGTTCGCTGGCGAGCGACGAGGCCAGGATTTGCAGCTTGCCGTCGTGCGCGACCTGGTGGAACGGCTCGTCGCGCCCGGTGAACTGCTGGTACGCCGCGGTGAGCGCGGCCTCGCCGGCGGGATCGACGAACAGCCCGCTGACCGCGCCCGCGAACTCGTAGCCTGCGGTCCCGTCACACACCCAGTTGGGGGGAAGCGATTCGTTGTCGCCGAGGATCTTCTCCACGACGACGTAGAGGGGGGAGGCAGAACCTAACCTCCCGGCCCCCTTCCCTAAGAAGGAAGGGGATGACGGCGCCGCTTCGCCTCCCGCGACACCGGAGACGTCACTCAACTCCGAAGGTCTTTCTCCCCCTTCCTTCTTAGGGAAGGGGGCCGGGGGGTTAGGTTCTTCGCGCAGCACCG
>CAZBXY010000360.1:0-8017 GCA_964495365.1 uncultured Frigoriglobus sp.
CCATGCCCACGAGGATGTACTCGGCATCCTCGCAGCGGTAGTTCTCAACTTGCCCGTAAAGCCGGCCGGTCTTGCGATGGAACTCGGCGAAGCAATCGTCGAGCACGCCCTCGATGCGGTCGTAATACCACCGCTGGGCGATCTTCCCCTTCATGTACGAGTCCTGGTTCTGCACCACACCCGACATCATCGGGTTCGCGGTGTCCTTCATGTTCGTCAACCGCACCTTCGGGTCGCCGACGAACTCCTTCATGAACTCCGGCTCGATGAGGCGCACGGTTTCGACGGTGTGCGTCGTGAGGAACCCGTCCTGCACGTTGAAGAACGGGGTCTGGGTCGCTTCGGCGGCGCGGCGCGCGATGAGGCAGAAGTCGCCGGCCTCCTGCGCGTTGCGGGCCATCAGCATCCCCCAGCCCACGTCCGCGACGCTCATCACGTCGTCGTGCCCGGCGTGGACGTTCAACCCCTGGCTGGTGAGCGCCCGGGCGCCGATGTTCATCACCACCGGGAGGCGCTTGCCGCTGATCGTGTAGAGCACTTCCTTCATCAGCACCAAGCCCTGACCGCTCGTGAAGTTCGTCACGCGCCCGCCGGCGACCGCGAACCCCTCGCACACGGCCGCGGCCGAGTGCTCGCTCTCCGGCTCGAAGAACATGAGCGTGTCGCCCCACAGGTTCTTCTGCCCGTTCATGACGGACGCGTTGAACCCGCCGCCCATCGTGGTGGAACTGGTGATGGGGTAGGCCCCGGCGGCCTGGCTGATCTTCACCTCGACGTGAACGACCGCCTCCGCGCCGTCGCAAGTGGTGGGGATGCCGGGGTACTGGTAGGAGGTTTCCGCAGGCTCTTTCTGAACGTCGGGCGTGCGCACGGGGCGATCGGCAACAGCAACGGTCATGGAGAATACCCTTTCTTGGCGACGGAAGAGTGTGGAACAACGCCGCGAGTGGCGTTGCGCGTGTTAGCGCTTGGCGGCGCGCCCGGCGCGCCGAAAAACCAGCGACAAATAGCGCGGGTCGTCCACGTCGTGGAACGTGGTCGGGCGCTTCTCGGACCCCGGCCGGCCGGGGCACCAGCGGAGGACGCCGCCGTCGAGCTGATAAATGCACTTCGTGCAGCGCCCCACGTGTTCGGGGCCCTCCTCGATGTGCAAATCCATCTGACCGGGGCTGAGGTCGAGGGTGCCCATGTAGAGGTCACCGCCGACGAACTCGAAGGCGTAGCGGCGGCCCGCGACTAGCAAGCGGGCCTCGCGGGGGCCGGCGACCGACACCCATACCCCCTGAATCCGATCCAAATCGGACCGCAGACTTGGTTCCGCGACCGGCGCGAGAACGGCCATGACACGTCTCCTTCGATCCCCGAGCAGGGGACCGGACACGCGGGGAGAGAACGGACCTTTCGAGCGCAACAGCACTCGCGACAGAAACCCGCGCGACCGCGCCGGGCGGAGATGGGGAGAGAGGAGGGGCTGTGTCCGGGTCGATGACCGACCCGAGGCGCGGTCCGCTCGCTCCTCAAGACCGTGAGGGCAGCGATTCCGAACGGATCTTTGCCGAAAAATCACCAGCCTACCGGGCCATGTGGCCCGGTACGGTGGGAGAGGTGGTTGGAGTATACGCGCCGCGCCCGGCTCCCGCAATGGAATAGTGCTTTGGATGTGTGTTGTTGTGTTGTCGAGGCGAGCCGTACTCACACGAGACCGCGAAAGCCGGCGGTCGGTCGTGGGCCAGGTCCATCCGGCGCACGACCGACCGCGAGGCGTTACAACTCGACCACGTAGTCGAAGCTGTCGTGCTCCTTCTTCTTGTCCTTGGAATCGACGAACAGGTAGTCGATCTCGCCGTCGGCCGCCGCGTAGGAGTCGTTGCCGCCGCGCCCGAACAGCAGGTCCGTCCCGGCGCCGCCGTCGAGGTGGTCGTTGCCGTCCCCGCCGTCGAGGATGTCGGCCCCGGCGCCGCCGTACAACGAATCCTTGCCGGCGCCCCCGAAGAGCTGGTCGTCGCCGCCGTTGCCGAACAGCGCGTCGTTACCGGTCCCGCCGTCCATGTAGTCGGGGCGGCTCGCGCCCATCAGCACGTCGTCGCCGCCCTCGCCGAACAGCTTGCCCGACCAGGTAATCGCGGTCGATTCGTCCATGATGACGAGGTCGTTGCCCGCGCCCGCCCGCACCTCGATCGTCTCGCCGTTGCGGTACAGGGTCGAGGTCGTGACCCCGTTGATCGTCACCACCGCGAACGGACCGTCCGTGGTGACCTGTCGGCGGACCACGATCACGTCGTCGCCGGCGGTCCCCAGGACCAGGATGCCGCCGGTGCCGGCCCCTTCGTCGTTGTCGTCGCCCGGGTCGAGAGCGAGCAGGAGGTCGTCTCCGCCCTCGCCCCGGAGAGTATCGTTCGCTCCGTCCGTGGCGTCGCTCTGGGTGAACCCGTACAGCTCGTCGTTACCGTCGCCCCCGAAGAGCTGGTCGGCCCCGCCGCGGCCCTCCAGTTCGTCCTCGCCGGCCCCGCCGAAGATGACGTCGGCATTCGACCCGCCGATCAGGAGGTCGGGACCGCTCCCACCGGTGAGGGTCACCGGGATCGACGTCGCAGAGGCGTTGACGGTGTGACCCGCGGTCCCGCCGACCGTCAGATCGATGGCGTTGAGGCCACTGTGTGTGTTCGTCTCCGTGAGGCCGGTCGTGTCCGTGAACACGAGGCTGCTGTTGGAGAGCGTCACGGTCTTGCTGATCGTGCCATTGGAGAAGAAGAAGTTTGACACCAGTGTATCGACCCCGCCGCCGCCGTTGAGTTGATCGTTCCCGCGGTCTTCCATCAGGGTGTCGTCGCCGTCGTTGCCGAACAACTGGTCGTTGCCGAGGCCGCCCTCCAGAACGTCGTCGGCCGTCCCACCGCGCAGGATGTCGTTGCCGTTCCCGCCGCTGAGCGTGACGCGGCCGGTGAACGCCGAGGCGTCGATGTCGTTGGCGCTGGCGCCGCCGGTGAGGGTGATCTGCTCGATCGTCCCCGATCCGAGCGTGATGTTCTCGCCGGTGGAGACCACCAGCGAGGTGTTGCTGAGGTCCATGTCGGCGTCCTTGGTGAACGTCAGGGTGTCGGTGTCGGCTCCGCCGTCGGCGAACCCCGACCCCGCGCCGGGCCGGAGATCGTCGTTGCCCGCCCCGGCGAGCAGGAAGTCGAACCCGGCACCGCCCTGCAGCAGGTCGTCGCCGGCGCCGCCGTTGAGGGTGTTGGGGCCGCTACCGCCGTTCAGGATGTCGTTCCCCCCGTTGCCCACCAGGACCGTCGTGCCGGTGAACGTACTGGCGTTGATGCTGTTGTCGTCGTCGTTGCCGGTGATCTCGGCCCGCTCGATCGAGTTCAGGGACGACTGGAAACTGCCCGACGTGTTGTCGTTGAGCGTGTTGATCCGGTTGTCCAGGAGCTGGGCGTCGATCGTGATGGTCGCCCGCACGGTGTCGCTGCCGGCGTCGCCGCGAATGTCGTCGAGACCGCCGCTGACCAGGAACAGGTCGTTGCCGTTGCCGCCGTTGAGGTCGTCGAACCCGCTGCCGCCCTGGATCGTGTCGTCGCCGTCTCCGCCGTTGATCTCCACCCCCACGTTGCCCGAGGGCGCGTTGAACGCGGACGCGTTGATGTTGTTGTTTGCGGCCGAACCGTTGAGGACCACGTCGGCGATCCCGGCGAACTCCACGTCGGTGGCGCCCGTGCGGTCGAGGAAGCCGTCGGAGAGGGTCGCGTTCGCGGGGATCGGGACGGTGAGCCGCGTGTTGCTGCTGCCCGCGTTCCCGGTGACCGCGGCCGTGACGGTCGTCGTATCGATGGTGAACTCGGCCGCGCCGTTGGTGGCCGTCAACTCGACACGGCTGATCGAGCTCAGCGTGTCAATCGTCGTCCCATTCACTTGAATGGCCGACGAAATCAGCCGGACGGAGGGCGATTCCGAGGTGATCGTTTCGATGGCCGTGTCCGCCCCCAGCCCCCCGATGTAGGTGTCGTTGCCCGATCCGCCGATCAGCACGTCGGCGGCGCTGCCGCCGATCAGGGTGTCGTCCCCGTTCCCGATCCCGCCGTTGAGCGTAACCGGACCGGTGAATGCGGACGCATCGAGTGTGTTCGCGCCCACCCCGCCGACCAGTTCGGCCCGTTCGATGCCGCCGAGCGAGTCGGTGCCGATCGACTCGGCATTCAGCGCGGAGGGCGTGAGGACGAAATCGACGTTCCCGACCTCCCGGACGAGGTCGTCTCCGACCCCACCGATGATGGTGTCGTTACCGTCGTTGCCGCGGAGCGTGTCGTTGCCCGCGCCGCCGTCGAGCAGGTCGTCGCCGCCGCCGCCGGCGAGGGTGTCGTCGTCGTCCTGCCCGGCCAGCGTGTCGGCGTTGGAGCTGCCGGTGATCGTGTCGTTGCCGGTGCCGCCGAACACCTCGGCCCGGTTGTCGAGGAACGAGGTGTTCAACTGGGCGAGCGAGATCACGTCGTTGCCGCCGTTACCGTTGACCACGAGCCGGTTCATGGTGGACAGGAACGCGCCGGTGTTCACGTTGTTGACGAGCACGCTCCCGGTGGCCGCGTCGGAGCGGATCGTGATGTTGTCGCTCTGGGCGTCGCTGTTGACGGTGAGCAGGTCGCCGTCGAAGGTGAACGTGACGGTCGGTACGACGCGATCGGCGAGCGCCTCGACCGCGGGGCGGAACGCGGACGCGGAGCGCCCGGGCGCCGTCCTGGCGGCGAACCACTTCGCCAGAAACTTGCGGGAAAACCAGTTGTTCCAGGGGTACGAGCGGGCCATTGCAGGACTCCAAAGGGTTGTGACAGGCAAACAGTCTCCCGGCCGGGGCGAAACGCCTCGGTTCCGGTTGAACTTCGGTTACACGCCCGTTTCAGTGGGCGGGGTTGTCGGCGCGCGGACCGGGGACGGGAACTCGCGCGTCAGCGCGGTCCGGGTGCCGGTCGGGTTGTCTTCGGGGTTACTTCTTCGGGGGCGGATCGATCCCCAGCAGTTCCGCCGCTTCGGCCTTCGCGCGGGCGACCACCTCCGGGGCCCAATCGCCCTTCGCCGCGGCGGCCTTGTCGTACCACTTGCGGGCTTCGGTTGCGTCACCCAGTTTCGCGTGAGCGAGTGCCATCAAGTAGCCCCTCAGCGGGGTGAGTTCGCTCGCCGGCGGCTTCTCAGCGGCGAGCAATTTCTCCATCGCCGCGACGGCCGCCGTCCACTCGCCCTTGCGGTACTCGGCCCAGGCCACGAGCGCCCAGCCGTTGGCGGGCTGTCCGAGGCTTATTAGCTTGCGCCCGGCCGTTTCGGCCGCCCTCGGGTCGTCCAGCTTCGGGTCCGGGCTGAGGACCGACAGCAGCCCATACTGGAAGTGGAACCGCGGATCGTTCGGGAACGCCCGGATGCCTTCGGCGAACCCGGCACGGGCGTCGGGCCACCGCTTCAACTGGGCCGAGAGGGTCGCCACGTTCCACAGTGCGTTGGGGTGCTGCGGGTCCAGTCGGGCGGCGGCGCGGAACGCCTCGATCGCGGCGGCCGTGTCCCCCTTGACGCCCAGCGCGTCGCCCAGCTGTGAGTGTGCCGCCGCAACCTTCGGGGTGAGTTCGGCCGCGGCGCGGAACGCGCCCACCGCCCCGTCCATGTCGTTCAGTTCTTTGAGGACCACGCCGAGGCTGGTCCACCCCTTCACGTTCGACGGATCGAGTACGGTCACCCGGCGGAAGCAGTCGGCCGCGGCCCGGTACTCCTTCTTCAGCCCGTGCGCGGTTCCAAGGAACAACTGCGCGCTCGGCCGCGACGGGTCGAGAAAAACGGCCTTTCGGAACGCGTCGTGGGCCTCGTCGGGCTGGTTGTTGACCTGGAACGCCAGCCCGAGGTCTTCGTGAGCGAGCGCCGATTGCGGTGCCGATTCCACTCCCTTTCGCGCTTCCGCCAGCACCGCCTCGGTGCGCTTACTGGTGACGAGGACGCGCACCAGCATGGATCGCGCCGCGGCGTAAGTCGGGTCGATGACCAGCGCCTCGCGGAGCGCCGCGACGGCCCCGTCGGCGTCCTTCTTGTGTACCCACAACAGCATCCCCAGGTTCAACCGGCAGCGGCTGTGCCGGGGGCCGACCTCGGCCGCGGTACGGAATGCCTTGATGGCCCCGTCGCGGTCGCCGAGGTCTTGCAGGGCCAGCCCGACCGACGCATGAGCGTCCGCGGACTTCGGAGCGGCCGTCGCCGCGGCCCGGTAGGCGGCCAGCGCCCCGGGCGCGTCCTTCTTGAGCCGCAGCGCGTTGCCCAGTTCCAGGTGCGCGAACCACGAGTTCGGGTTGATGGCGAGCGCCCTGCGGGCCGCCGCCTCCGCACCGGGCGCGTCCTTGCGGTCCTGCAGCACGCGCGAGAGGAAACCGTGGGCGACCGCACTTTGAGGATCGACGGCCACGGCCTCCTCGGCGTCCGCCAGGGCGTCTGTCGGCCGCTTCACCGCCCGGAACGCCTGCGCCCGCAGGAGCAGCAGGGCCTGGTGGTGCGGGCGCAGGGCCAGCGCCGCGGTCAGGTACGGAACGGCTTTGTCGGGCTCGCCCGCTTCCACCAGGTTGAAGCCCGCCTGGGCGTTGAGCCACACGTCGCCGGGGTGGACCGCCAGCGACCGGCGCAGCAGCTCGAGCGCGGCCCGCGGGGCGCCCCCGGTGGCCCGGCGGACGGCCACGAGCAGAACCGCCGGGGGCTGCTGGCGCGGGTCCGCGTCGCGGGCCAGCTTCTCGACCGCCGCGTCGTCGTCGCGGCCGAACGTTCCGCGCAGCGCGACCCGCCAGGGGTCCGAATCGACCATTTCGAGCACGCGGGCGAACCGGTCCGACCCTTGCGGATCGGCCGCGCAGGTGTACAGTGCCGCGATCACATACCACCGGACCTCCGGCGGCCGGGACCGCACGAGCGCCGACGCGGCGAGCGGGTCGGTGTCCGCCCCCAACCCGTAGCGAGTCAGCAGTTCGTCGGCCCGCCGGGCGTTGGGTTCGAGTTTGAAGTGGATATTGGTGTCCTGTTCGTAAGATCGGGCGTCGATCTCCAACAGCAGAGCCTCGTACCCCGCGACGAACGCCTCGTCCCGCGCCGCGGCGTCGAGGCGCTCCCGCGCCTCGGCGAGCCGGCCGGCGAGAGCGTCGGTCGGGGCGGAGGCGGCCGCCGAAGCGGCCCGCTCCCAGGCCGCCTCGGCGTCGGCCCGCTTCCGCGCGCCCAAGAGGACATCGATCTTGTCCAGCTCGCGTTCGGCGGTGGTCCGGGCGTCGGCCGCCGCTTCCGACTTTCGCGCGGCGCGGTCCCACAGCGCCCAGCCGACCGACCCCATCGCGACCGCCAGCACAAGGCCCGTCGCGGCGCTCGCGACCAGCCCGCGCCGGTGCCGCCTTGCGAACTTCCGCACCCGGTAGCCGAGCGCCGGCGGGCACGCCTGCACCGTATCGTCGCGGAGGTAGCGCTCCACGTCCGCGGCCAGTGCCGCCGGCGATTCGTACCGCCGCTCGCGATCCTTCTCCAGCGCCGTCAGCGCGATCCAGTCGAGTTCCCCCTTGAGCAACCCGGCGAGGTGCCGCGGGTCGATCCCGCGGGCCGCCGCGATGGTCGGGAGCGTGTTCGCGGTACTCAACCGCGTACTCGGCCGCGGGGTGTCGCCCTCGCGCACCTGCCGGAGCACTTCCAACAGCGGAATCGCACCGAGTTTCTGCCGCTCCAGCGGCGTGGTTCCGGTCAGCAGTTCGTAAAGCAACACACCCAGCGAGTACACGTCCGTTCGCGTGTCCACGTCCAGTTGGTTCAACTCGGCCTGCTCGGGGCTCATGTATTCCAGCGTTCCGATGATCGTTCCGAACTCGGTGAACAGCGTCTTTTCGGTCAGCTTCGGCCCGGTCGCCTTGGCCAGCCCGAAGTCGATCACCTTCGGCACCGGGCGCACGTCGTAGATAGCAACCAGCAAGTTACTGGGCTTTATGTCTCGGTGGATAAAGCCATTATGGTGCGCTTGATTTAACGAACGACA
>CAZBXY010000361.1:0-4624 GCA_964495365.1 uncultured Frigoriglobus sp.
GGAAAACGGCTTCCCCGGAGTGAGTCAACCCCAAAGATGTGAGGGACTGTCAGCAATCAGCACCCGACTCGGAGAGTCGGGCTACGAGAAAACAGGGCTTATTCGCCGGCGAGTTGGCGGTAGAGCCAGGCGCGGGCCAGCGCCCAGACGCGATCGGCCTCGCGCCGGGTGATGTCGAGTGCCGCGGCGGCGTCCTGGTGGGACAGTCCGGCGAAGTACCGGAGCTTGACGAGCCGGGCCGCGAGCGGGTCGTGCCGCTCCAGTTCCGTGAGCGCCTCGTCGAGCGCGAGCAGGTCTTCCGGGGCCTGTTCGGGCGCGGCGGGCGTGTCGGCCAGTTCGACCCGGCGCCCGGCCCCGCCGTGCTTGGCGGTCATTTTCCGCCGGGCCTGATCAATGAGGATGCGCCGCATGGCCTCGGCCGCGGCGGCGAAGAAGTGCGCCCGGTTGGCCCACCGCTGGTCCTCATGGCCCTCGACCAGCCGAACGTAGGCTTCGTGAACCAGCGCGGTGGGCTGGAGGGTCTGGCCGGGCGTTTCGGTGGCGAGCCGGGCGGCGGCCAGATCGCGCAGGGCGTCGTAGACAAGCGGGAGCAACTCGGCCGCGGCGCACGGGTCGCCGGACCCCGCGGCGTCCAACAGTTGTGTGACGGTGGCCATGCCGCTCACCATACGCTAGCGGTGCGCCCGCCGCGATCGAAAACCGCCGGGGTGCCGGCCGACGAACCGAACGCCTCACGGGGTCGCGTACGGCTTCAGCGCTTTGGCGAACTCGTTGACGTCGGGGTAGCGGTCGTCGGGCACCGGGCTGAGGGCCTTGTGGATCACCTTCGCGAGGCCCTCGGGGATCGCGCCGCGGCGCTCGCGGATCGGGATCAACTTGCCCTCCAGCACCTGGAGCATCACGCTCACGTACTCCCCCTGCGGCTCGAACACGGTCCGCCCGGTCAGCATGAAGTAGAGCGTCGCGGCGGCCGAGTACTGGTCCGCCGCGGGCTTGACGTCGCGGAAGTGGCGCACCTGCTCGGGGGACATGTAGAGCGGGGTTCCCGCCGAGGTGCCGGTCACGGTCAGCCCGCTGATCTGCGAGGCCTGGTACGTCCGGGCCAGCCCGAAGTCGCTCAACTTGAGCCCGAACCGCCCGCCCGCCGGCGGGGTGAGCAGCACGTTATTCGGCTTGATGTCGCGGTGAACGAACTTCTTGGCGTGCGCGTAGGTGAGGGCGTCGAGCAGTTCCAGCCCGAGCCGCACGCCCGTGCCGATCTCGAACGGGCCGTGTTCCCGCACGTGGCGCGCGCAGTCGGTCCCGGCCACGAACTCCATCACGAACCACAGCAGCCGGTTGACCTCGCCGATCTCGACGAACCGGACGATGTTCGGGTGGGTGAGGTCCTGGAGGATCCGGGCCTCGCGGATGAACCGCTCGAGCGCGAACCGGGTCGGGGCGACGGCCGGGAGCAGCGTCTTGATCGCGACCCGCTCGCCGTCGCCGCGGCGCACGCCCTCGTAGACGATCCCCATGCCGCCCCGCGCGATCTCGCTCCGCACCTCGTACCCGGGGATGACGGGCAGCCCCACGTCCTCCCAGTGGGCGGTGGTGATGGGCAACTCCTGCGGGCCGGGCAGCGTGGAATCGGGATCGACCTCGGACGCCCGCTCGATGGTCACGACGAACACCGTCTGCCCGGCGTGGATCCGCTCACCCCCGCTCAGGTCGGTCGAGGTGACGCGCTGCCCGTTGACCCGCGTCCCGGAGCGGCTGTTCAGGTCGCGCAACCGACACAGCGGGGGGTTGACCTCGAGCAAGAAGTGCTTGCGGGACAGGCTCGGGTCGTCGGGCAGGCGAAAGTGAACGTCTTCCCCGCGCCCGACGATGAACGTGTCGTGGTGGTCGAACGTGAAGGCCCGGCCCGACTGCGGCCCGCCCTGCACCGTGAGGGTGATGTTCATGTGATCCGTCTGGTCCGCTGCGCCTGCTTCGCAGTCTGGCTTGTGTTCCGCTGCGTTTGCTTCGCAGTCTGGCTTGTGGCAGGCCGGAGGCCCACCCCACGAAAAATCGCCCGCGCCTTTTGCCACCGACTTCCGTGACGACGCCCACTTCCACGGGCGGCAGAACGTGGTTGTGTAGTGCTAGTATTACCCGATAATGGGGGGCGTTCAATCCCGAGGGCGCCCATGTCCGACGAAAACGACCCGGACCGTCGCACCGTGCCCGGGTCCGACAACGCGCCGACCGTGGATCCGGCCGTTCCCCGCGCCGACGACACGCCCCACGCGCTGCCGGACCGGGTGGGGCGGTTCCTCGTCCGCGGGTTCCTCGGCAGCGGGTCGTTCGGCGTGGTCTACCGGGCCTACGACCCGCAGCTCGAGCGCGAGGTGGCCCTGAAGCTGACCCGGAGCGTGGGCCAGACCCCAGAACGGGGGATCCGGTTCCGCCGGGAAGCCAAGGCCGCGGCCGGGTTGCGGCACCCGCACATCGTACCGCTGTTCGAGGCCGGCGAGGCGGACGGGCACCTGTACCTGGCCTCGATGTTCATCCCCGGGATGAACCTCGACGACGCGATCAAGGAGCGCGGCGAAGGCGGGCGGTTCGCCCCGGCGGAATCGGCCGCGGTAGCCCAGAAGTTGGCCGACGCGCTCGCCTACGCGCACGGCCAGGGCGTGATCCACCGCGACGTGAAATCCTCGAACGTCATTCTGGACCCGACAGGCGACCCGCACCTGCTCGACTTCGGGCTGGCCCGCCGGTCCGAGGACCAGGACCGGTTGACCGTCGCCGGGTCGGTCATCGGCACTGCGGCGTACCTCGCCCCGGAAGCGGCCCGCGGGTCGGAGAGCCAGTGGACCCCGGCGGCGGACCAGTACGCGCTGGGGATCGTCCTGTACGAACTGCTGACCGGGCACCCGCCGTTCGCCGGCCCGATCGAGCTTGTACTGGCGCTGCATCAGACCCAGGAGCCGGAGCTCCCGTCGCGGACCAACGCCGCCGTCCCGCGCGACCTCGACGCGATCTGCCTGAAGTGCCTGGAGAAGCACCCCGGTAAGCGCTACTCCGACTGTCGGGCACTGGCCGACGACCTGCGCCGGTTCCTCGACGGCGCGCCGGTCACCGCGCGGACGGCCGGCCCGCTGGAGCGCGGGTACAAGTGGGTGAAGCGGAACAGGGAGGTCTCGGGCGCGGCCTCGGCGGTGTTCCTGGCCCTGGTCGTGGGTTCGGCGGTGGCACTGGGGTTTGGGCTGGAGGCCCGGAAGCAGGCGCGGGAGGCCGAGGCGCAGCGAAAGAACGCCGACGACGCGGCCGAGCGCGAGCGGCTCGAGGCCGACCGCGCCACCGCCGAGGCCGCGCGGGCCGACCGGGAGCGGGACGCGGCGCTGGCCACCCGCAACGAGCTGCGGGCGGTCCTGGCGAAGGCCCTGCGCGGGCCGATCGCCGGGAGCCGCGAGCTCCCGCTAACCGCGTACGAGATCGACACGTTTTGGGAACTCACGGGCCTTCGGAATAACCCCGTCATTCTGGTCTTTCTGGAGGAACTGACGCGGACCCCGGCCACTTGCAAACAGTTGGAAAGCCGGGCCGAGCTGACCTTCCACGCGGCCCTGGGGCTGGACCCGGCCCTGCGCGAGAAGACCGACGCGCTGCTCCTGGCCCGCCTGTCGGCCCCGGCCACGCCCGAGCAACAGACGAGCCTGGCCCTGGCCTGTTCGCGGTGGGAGTACTCGTCGCCGGCGACGGTCAAAGAGGTTGCCCGGGTACTCACCGCCGCGATGGCCCGGAGTACGGACCCCATTGTCCTGGACGAGTTGGCGCGCGGGCTGGGCGCCATCGCCCCGCGCCTGGAACCCGCCGAGGGCGCCAAGATCTGCACCGCGGCGGCCCAGATCCTCACCGAGGCCATGACCAAGACCACCGACTCGGGAACCCTGAATCAGTTGGCTCGTGGCCTGGCCGCGGTCGCCGCGCGCCTGGAGCCCGGCACGGCCGTCAAGATCTGCACCGACGCCATGACCCGGACCACGGACTCCGACGCGCTCCGGGAGCTGGCGGCCGTTCTGGCCGAGGCCTCGAAGTTGGACCCAGCCGTCGCAGCCCGGATCCTCGCCGAGGCCATGACCAAAACCGTCGGCCCGAGCGCCATGAGCCAGTTGGCGCGCGAGTTGACCGCGGTGACGACGCGCCTGGACCCCGCCGAGGCCGCCAAGATCTGCGCCGCGACGGCCCAGATCCTCACCGAGGCCATGTCCAAGACCACCAATCCGAACACTCTGAGCGGGTTTGCAACCGCTCTGGCCGCGGTGACCGCGCGCCTGGACCCGGCCGAGGCCGCCAAGATCTGCACCGGCGCCGCCCGGGTGTTCACCGAGGCCATGACCAAAACGACCAACGCGGCCACGCTGAACCTGTTGGCCCGCGGTCTGGCCGCGGTCGCCGCGCGCCTGGACCCGGCCGAAGCCGCCCGGATGTGTACCGACGCGATGACCAAGACCACCGACTACGATGCCCTCCGGGAGCTGGCGACCGTTCTGACTGCGGTCGCCCCGCGCCACGAACCCACCGATGCCGCCCGGGTTCTCGCCGAGGCCATGACCAAAACGACCAACGCGGCCACGCTGAACCTGTTGGCCCGCGG
>CAZBXY010000361.1:4724-8007 GCA_964495365.1 uncultured Frigoriglobus sp.
TCTGGCCGCGGTCGCCGCGCGCCTGAAACCGGCCGAAGCCGCCAAGATCTGCACCGACGCCATCGCGGAGACCACCGACTACGATGCGCTCCGGGAGCTGGCGGCCGTTCTGGCCGAGATCGCCCCGCGCCTGGAACCGGTCAAAGACGCCAAGATGCTGACCGAGGGCACCCGGGTACTCACCGCGGCCATCGCAAGGACCACCGACGCGCACGCCCAGAGCGGACTCGCGAAAGGCCTGGCCGCGGTGACCGCGCGCCTGGCCCCGGCCGAAGCCGCCAAGGTCTGTACCGCGGCGGCCAAGGTGCTCACCGAGGCCATGGCCAGCACCTCCGACCCGACCGCCCGGAGCGGCTTGGCGCGCGGCCTGACCGAGATCGCCCCGCGCCTGGAACCGGCCGAGGCCGCCAAGATGTGTACCGCGGCGGCCCAGATCCTTACCGAGGCCATGACCAAGACCACCAACGCGGCCGCCCAGAACCAGTTGGCGACCGGCCTGGCCGCCGTCGCCCCGCGCCTGGACCCGGCCACCGCCACCACGGCGTGTACCGGCGCCGCCCGGGTACTCGCCGAGGCAATGGCCCAGACCACTGACTCGGCCGCTCTGAACCAACTGGCGGCCGGCCTGGCCGCCGTCGCCCCGCGCCTGGAATCCGCCGAGGCCACCAAGATCTGCACCGGCGCCATGGCCAAGACCACCGACCCGACCGCGCTGGGTCAGTTGGCGATGAGCCTGGCCACGGCCACCGCGCGGTCGGACCCCGCCACCGCGACCCGGGCCCTCGCCGAGGCCATGACCAAGACCACCAGCGCCATCGTCCTGAGTCAGTTGGCGCGCGAACTGGCCGCGGGCGCCGTGCGCCTGGACCCCGCCGCCGCCACCACGATCTGTACCGTGGCGGCCAAGGTACTCACCGATGCCATGACCAAGACGATCGACCCGACCGCGCTGGGTCAATTGGCGACCGGTCTGGCCGCCGTCGCCCCGCGCCTGGACCCGGCCGAAGCCGCCCGGGTGTGTACCGACGCGATGACCAAGACCACTGACACCAACGCCCTGAGTCTGTTGGCCGCAAGCCTGGCCGAGGTCGCGCCGCGCCTGGAACCCGCACCCGTCGCCAGGTTGTGTGCCGGCGCGATGACCAAGACCACCGACTACGACGCGCTCCGGGAACTGGCGACCGTCCTGGCCGCAGTCGCCACGCGCATGCCCCCCGCCGAGGCCACCCAGGTACGGGTCACAGCCGCCCGGGTCATCAGCGACGTGATGGCCAAGAACACCGACGCCACCGTCTTGCGGGAGCTGGCCAAGGGCCTGGCCGCGGTGACCGCCCGGCTGGACGTCGCCGAAGCGACCCACATGCGCGTCGCGGTCGCCCAGGTGCTGATCGACGCCACGGGAGGGGTGACCGACGCGCTCGTCGCGAGCGAACTGGGATTAACCTTGCAATCGGTGTTGCTCGGCAACACCACGGGGCACCGGCACGACTGGGCGCAAGTGGGCGCCCTGGCCACCGGCGGCCCGACAGCCCCGCATAACCTGGTCCCCTCGCTCCCCCTGTTCCATTTGCACTTCCAGAACCGCCCGCAGCCGCTGCCCCCACAAACGCTGGTCGATCTGCTGAAGCGCCCGTTCTGTGGGCGGGAGGCGCGGCGGGCGGTACTCGATGCGCTCGCGGAGACCTACAACCGCCCGTTCGCCGACCAGTGGGAATTCGTCGCGTACGCGAAGCAGCACCACCCCCACCTCGACCTGCTGAGCCAACCGAAACGAACTCAACTGCCGTGACCCGGACCGGATTCGCGCGAAAAATGAACGGATTCCGTACGCGCCGTCGAGCGAGCCGCGTTCGATTGTTGCCCCCGAACGGTCAACCGAGAAGGGCAAGCAGTTCCTCACACGCCCGGTCGGGTTCGCCCGGCGGGGCGCCGGGGTGGTGGAACGCGACCACCTGTCGCAGGGCCGTGCGGAACTCCTCGCGCGCGGTGGCGTACTCGTGGTGGACCTTCGCGGCCTCGACGCCCCACGCGCGGGCGATGTCGCGAACCGGTAGCCCGTCGTGGAACCGCAGCCGCAGCAACTCCACCCGCCGAACGGCCTCCGGTCCGGCGCGGCGGGCATTTCGCACCTGCACCCGACCCGCTTCCTTCAAGAGCGACCGCGCCCACGCCTTGTCGAACGCCTCCGCCGGGCCGGTGTCGTCGTCGGGAACGTCCGACGGCAGCGCCTCGGCGGATCGGGCGCGGCCCTCGTACCTTCGGGCGACGTTCCGCACCGCGCCGAGCAAGAACGCGCGGAACCCGCTGGCGCGGTCCGGGTCGGCCTTATCCAGGAGGCCGCCGGCGCGGAAGCACTCGACGAACACGTCCTGCGCCGCGTCCTCGGCGCTGTGTTGCCCCGCGCGCCAGCGCGCGGTGAGGTACACCTTCACGACGGGGAGGTACACCGCGGCGAACCGCTCGCGGGCGGCCGTATCGCCGGCGGCGGCCTCGCGGATCAGCGTCCAGCACGTGAGTTCGTCGGGCGACGGCATGGCGGTTACCGCTTCTCCCGCGGCGCCGGGGCCACAGGCAGGGCCGTCGCGGACCGCGGCGGCGGGGCGACGGGCAGAGCAGTCGCGTCCCGCAGCGCCCGCACGTCGGCCCACAACTTCTCCCACGCGGCCCGCTCGTCGGCCGGCAGCTTCGCCAGTTCCGCCGGGTCGCGGACGTGTGGGTAATCGGTGGATCGCAGCAGGAACGCCATTCGGCTGTGGGTCTGGTCCCGTGTGCGCGTCGGGTCTTTGGGCCGCGGCTTGTAGGAGCCGGCCACGGACGCGGTCAGGTGGTCGAGGGCCAGTTTGCGGTACGCGGCGCGTTCGGCCGGCGGCGGGGCGTCAGTCCCCTTCCCGGCGGCGCACCGCGCGGCGGCGCGGGCCGCGAAATACCGGACGTCGCCCGGCGGGTCGTCGCCCCACGCCGGGTTCGCCCGCATCACTTCGGTCGCCACCCGCACGGCCTCGGCCGGTCGGCCGGACTGGTCCAGGCAATCCACCAGCGGCCCGGCAGCGAACGCCAAGTCCGGCTTCAGTTCGAGCGCCCGGCGGTAGGCCGCCTCCGCCGCGGCCCAATCTTTCTGACCCTTCCGCGTCATGCCCAGGTTGCAGTGGTGGCCGGGATTGTTCGGATCTTTCTTGAGCTGGACCTCCACCAGCCCCACGGCCCCGTCCCAGTCCTTCGCGGCCCAAAGCGACTCGAGGTAACCCGTCGCCCGGTTCCGGAGTTTGTTGTCGAGTTCGGCGGC
>CAZBXY010000362.1:0-7981 GCA_964495365.1 uncultured Frigoriglobus sp.
TAGAAACCCCGGGCTATTAGACGGTGACCCTTTCAGGGTCACCGGTTGGGTTTTTGACCCCGAAGGGGTCACCGTTCAATAGCCCGGGGTTTCAACCCCGGGAAACTGCGAAGTGGGGTGAATGGTGGATAAGTTGTGGGCGCCGTGGCGGTTGTCGTACATCACGATGCCGAAGGACAAGCCGACGACCGGCGACGAGTGCTTCATCTGCCGCGCCGCGACCGGCACCGATGACCGCGCGAACCTCGTGGTTTACCGCACCGAGTTGTCGCTCGTGATGCTGAACCTCTACCCGTACAACAACGGGCACCTGCTCGTCACGCCCAAAGCTCACAAAGCTCACCTGGGCGAACTCACCACCGACGAAACGCTCGATCTTCAACTGACGATACGGAAGCTGACCGGTGTATTGGAGAAGCGGATGAAGCCCGATGGCTTCAACATCGGGCTGAATCTCGGCCGCGCCGCGGGGGCCGGGGTGCCGGGCCACCTGCACTGGCACATCGTCCCCCGGTGGTTCGGCGACAGCAACTTCATGACGACCGTCGGCGACGTGCGGGTACTCTCGCAATCGCTGGAGGCGCTGTACGACCTACTCACAGAAGAGTTAGCGAAGGGGTGAGCAATGTACGGCGTTCCGGCCGATCTGGACCTGTCGTTCCTGCACGGAGCGCAACTGATCCAAATTCGGCTCGGTGTTTACGATGTGCAGTTCTGTTTTCACCCAAATACCGTTATCAACAGCGGCGATGATTGTTGGTCGCTGTTCGACGAAAACGGAATCTGCATCGATCACGGAATGCCGTTTCCGCGTCCGCCGTTCCAACTGCATCGCCTCCTCGGCCAGCACGTAATCGGAACGGAAATCACTGCCCCGACGCACTTGGAACTGATCTTCGAGCGCGGGGAGCGACTTCGGCTCAGCGACACGTCGAAGCAATACGAATCGTTTACAATTGATCCGGGTCACTCGATGATCGTCGTGTAACACTCATCAACGGCTCACGCACGTCATGTCCTCCCCCATCACCACCGACGACTGGCTCGAGTTCGAGGACCGGTGGCTCGCGCCCTACGCGATGCCGTCGCGGGCCAGTCGCGGGCGCAAACACCCCGAACCTGAACACCCGTTTCGATCTCTCTACCAGCGCGACCGCGAGCGCATCGTCCACTGCACCGCGTTCCGCCGCATGACCGGCAAGACGCAGGTTCTCGTGGCGAGTGTGAACGATCACCACCGCACCCGATTGACGCATACCCTTGAGGTGACACAACTTGCGCGCACGGTCTCGCGGCGATTGCGGCTCAACGAAGACCTCGCGGAGGCGATCGCACTGGCCCACGACATCGGGCACCCGCCGTTCGGGCACGCCGGCGAGGACGCCCTCGACGGGTGCCTCAAGCCGTTCGGCGGGTTCGACCACAACCTTTTCGGTTTGCGCCGCGTAGACGAATTGGAGGAACGTTACCCCCAGTTCCCGGGTTTAAATCTGTCGTTCGAGGTGCGCGAGGCGTTCGTCCAGCATTGCGGGCGCCTCGACGCCCCCGAATGCGCCGAGTTCCGCGCCTGTGGCCGTCCCCTGCTCGAAGCCCAGATCGCGGACGTGGTGGATTCGATCGCCTACGATACGCACGACACCGACGATGCGTTAGGTCTTGGCTTCATTACACTTACGGAGTTGAGCCGGGTCGAATTCTGGGCGCGGGCGACCGAACGGGTTCACCGGCACACACCCGGACTCTCCGACGGCCCCTTGCGGGTCGCGGTGGTGCGGGAGCTGCTCGCGTGGCAGGTGACCGACCTGCTCGAAGAAACCGCGAACCGGCTTGCCGCGGGGAACATCCGTTCTGTTGCCGAGGTGCGTTCCGCGAGCGGCCCGCTGGTCGGGTTTACCCCGGAAGTGCGGTCGCTCAAGGCCGGATTGGAACGATTCCTGCACGAGCGGGTGTACAAGCACCACCGCGTGTTGCGGATGACGGCCAACGGCAAGCGCATCCTGGAGGCGCTGTTTGCGGAGTACGTGCGATCGCCGCAACTGCTGCCGGAGAAGCACCTGCGGCGCTGGACCGGTTCTGAAGCAATCATCGGTCCGCCGCCGGCGGGGTGGGTAACCGCGGCGCGCACGCGACTGGATTGCCTGGAGCGCGTGGTGGCCGATTACCTCGCCGGAATGACCGATCGGTTCGCGCAACTGGAATATCGGCGGCTATTTTTGCCCTCGATCGAACTGTAGAATCGGAGAACAGAGCCACAGAGGACAGCAAGTCGGAAAACTCCTTTCTCTGACTGTCTTCTGGGGTTCTGTGGCTTTGTGGTTCTGTCCTCTGTGGTTCTGTCTCCTGTGGCTCTGTCCTCTGACCTCTGGTTTCCCATGCTCCTGCCTCTCGTTCGCACCGCGTACATCGCACTGCTCCTCGGGATGGCCGTGATCGGCGTCGGCTTCTTCGTCGAGGCCAACGATGTCGCGAGCATGATCCTGGTCCCGCTCGCCATCCTCGCGGTCGGCGGACTGGTACTCCTGACCGACCTGTACGAGAAGCAGAAGCAGATCACCACCATTTCGGCCGTGTATTTCGGCCTGCTCCTGGGGTTGTTGCTCGGCTACCTGTTCTCGACGGCCCTGGTACCCATCCTGGAGTCCACGTTCCCCCACAAGCCGCAGATGGTGCTGCTCGGCCGGATCGTGCTCACCGTGGTGTGCTGCTATGTGACGATTTCAACGTTCTTGCAGACGAAGGACGAGTTTCGGTTCATTATCCCTTATGTCGAATTTTCCAAGCAGACCAAGGGCGGCCGGCCGCTGGTGCTGGACACCAGCGTCATCATCGACGGGCGCATCGCCGACGTGTGCGATACTCGACTGATCGACACGACGCTCATCATCCCGCGGTTCGTGCTCCAGGAGTTACAGGCGGTCGCGGACAGCTCGGACAAGTTGAAGCGGAACCGCGGGCGGCGCGGGCTGGACGTGTTGAAGCGGTTGCAGAGCAACCCGAAGCTCGAACTCCAGATGCACGACGGCAACGTGCCGGAACTTCGGACCGGCGAGCGCATCCGAGTAGACGAGCGGCTGGTCATCCTCGCGAAAGCCCTCAACGCCCGCGTCGTGACCAACGACTTCAACCTGAACAAGATCGCGCAGTTGCAGGGCGTCGATGTCATCAACCTGAACGAGCTGGCCAACGCGCTCAAAACGGTGGCTCTCCCCGGAGAGTACATGCAGGTCCGGGTGGTGAAGGCCGGCGACCAGCTCGGCCAGGGCGTCGGGTATCTGGACGACGGCACGATGGTGGTGATCGAGCAGGGGCGCCCGCACATCGGACAGGAAGTCACGATCGTGGTCACGAGCGTGCTGCAAACGCCCGCGGGGCGGATGATCTTCGGGCGCCCGGACCAGCGGCTGAGCGGGTCGCACACGCCCTACCCCGGCGGGTCCGGGACGAGTACCCCACCGGCAAGCGCGCCGGGCGAATCAAAAATGGGCGGGCCGCCGGTGAGCGGGCCGGGCGACTCGAAGGGCGGCTCGGGACCGCCGGCCCCCGACGCGGGCAAGGGGGACGGGAAGAAGTGATCAGTGGGTAGTGGGCAGTGGGCAGAAAGAGATTAGGATTAAGAGTAAGAGCAAGAGCAAGAAGAAGATTAGGAGTAAGAGTAAGAAGAGGATGAGGACCAACACACCCAACCCGCCGTCCTACTCTTACTCCTACTCTTCCTCTTACTCCTCTTCTTACTCTTAATCTTGCTCTTGCTCTTAATCCCTGCTTTCTGATCTTTGCCTTCTGCCCGCTGCCTACTATTCACGGGACAGACTATGCGAATCGTGCTACTGGCGCTGGGTCTGTGCGGGGCCGGGCTCGTCGGGTGGGCGGTCGCCGATACCCCGCCGAGCAAACCGCTCTCCGAACCGACGAAGGCCGATAGCCTCCCGCCGGCGGCGGCGACCGACGTGCAACTCGTCGAACGCACGCTCGCGGCCCGCAAGGAGTACGAGAACAGCCTCAAGGCGCTGTACGAACACTACGCGAAGGTCGGCGACAAGCAGCGGCTGATGTGGGTCGAGAAGGAACTGATGGCCTACCACATGATGTGGAAGCCGTCGTACAACCTCGACGTGAAGGACGTGCCCCCGCCCACGCTGGAAGCGCGGGTGAACGTCAAGGAGGCCAACGACCTCTACCGCTCCGCGATGGAGTACAAGGGCAAGGGGTTCGGCGACGATTACGTGCTGAACATGCGCCGGGCCGAACTGCTGTTCCGCGAGATCCTCGAAAAATATCCCAATTCGGACAAGATCGGCGACGTCGCGTATCAACTCGGCGACATCTACGAGGGCCGGGCGTACAAGCAGTACGACCGGGCCGCCAAATACTTCGAGCGCTCGTTCCAGTGGGTGAAGGGGAGCCGGTCCGACGCCCGGTTGCGGGCCGCGGTGCTTTATGACCGCCAGTTGAACGAACGGTCGAAGGCGATCGAACTGTACCGCTCGGTGATCGACCACGACACCGACCCCGAGCGCCTGCGCCAGGCCGAAAAGCGCCTCGGCGAACTGAACGGGCGGAAGTGACTTTGACCTCGTAGCCCGACTCTCCGAGTCGGGTTCTGAATACACCCGACTCGGAGAGTCGGGCTACGAAGGACGCCCCGCGGGGGCGGCGGACCTGTTTCCGTCGCCCCCGCGGGGCTTCTGCAATTAAATAGCGGCATCCCTTCTCGTTGAGGAACCCCGAATGCCGCTCCCCGATCTGCTCGCCGGCCGCTGGACCGACACCGCGCTCTCGCAACCCGAAATGGCCCGCTACTCGCGGCACGTCATCATGCCGGAGGTCGGTCTCGACGGGCAGCGCAAGCTCAAGGCCGCGCGCGTACTCGTCATCGGTACCGGTGGCCTCGGTTCGCCGCTCGCCCTTTACCTCGCTGCCGCGGGCGTCGGGACGCTCGGCCTCGTCGATTTCGATGTGGTGGACATGTCGAACCTTCAGCGGCAGATCATCCACGGCACCGCGGACGTGGGTCGATCGAAGTGTCAGTCCGCGGCCGACCGGCTCCGCGACGTGAACCCGGAGGTGAAGCTCGACCTCTGGGAGAACCGGTTCACCTCGAAGAACGCGCTCGACATCGTGAAGCATTACGACATCGTGGTGGACGGCACCGACAACTTCCCGACGCGGTATCTCGTGAATGACGCGTGCGTGCTGCTGAACAAGCCGAACGTGTACGGGAGCATTTTCCGCTTCGACGGGCAGGCGACGGTGTTCGACCCGCGAGTCGGGCCGTGCTACCGGTGCCTCTACCCCGAACCGCCGCCACCCGGCGAGGTGCCGAGCTGCGCCGAGGGCGGCGTTCTGGGTATTCTGCCGGGTGTCGTCGGGTGCATTCAGGCGACGGAAACGATCAAACTCATTCTCGGTGTCGGCGAACCGCTCATCGGCCGCCTGTTGCACTACGACGCGCTCAACATGACGTTCCGCACGTTCAAGATCCGGCGCGATCCGAAGTGGGCGGTCGGCGCGCCACACCCCACGATCAAGGGGCTGATCGACTACGAGGAGTTCTGCGGGGTGCGCGGCGGGGCCGCGCCGCAAGTGACGAGCGGCATGGACATTACGCCCGAGCAACTGAAGAAGCGGATCGACGCCGGCGAGAACCTGTTCGTGCTGGACGTGCGGAACCCCAACGAGTTTGCGATTTGCCGCATCCCCGGAACGACGCTCGTTCCGCTACCGGAGCTGCCCACGCGGGTCGCCGAGGTGCCGCGCGACCGCGAGGTGATCGTTCACTGCAAGAGCGGGATGCGCTCGGCGAAGGCGATCGAGTTCCTGAAGGCGCAGGGCTACACGCGCCTCGTGAACCTGACCGGCGGCATCCTCGCGTGGGCCGACAAGGTCGATCCGGGCATGACGCGGTACTGACGCCCGTGGCGAACACCTATAATCCCCTTCGTCCTCTCCCGCATGTCATTCCGGAGGTTCATCCATGCGCCAGACCCGCTGGGCGATGACCGCGGTCGTCGCCGCGCTCGTCGCCGTTCTCGTTTCGACCACCCAGGCCGAGGAGCCGAAGAAGTTGTCGTACCCCGATACCAAAAAGGGCACCGTCGTTGACGACTACCACGGGACGAAGGTGCCCGACCCGTACCGCTGGCTCGAAGACGACGTGCGCAAGTCGAAGGACGTGGCCGACTGGGTCGAGGCGCAGAACAAGGTGACGTTCGGGTTCCTGGAGTCGATCCCCGAGCGCGAGCTGATCAAGAAGCGCATCACCGACCTGTGGAACTACGAGAAGATCTCCGCTCCGTCGCTGCACGGCGGTCGGTACTTCTTCTTCAAGAACGACGGGCTTCAGAACCAGAACGTGCTGTTCGTGCAGGACTCGCTCACCGGCGAGCCGAAGCTGCTCATGGACCCGAACACCTGGAGCAAGGACGGGACCGTCGCCCTCAGCGGCCTGGAGGTCAGCGACGACGCGAAGTTCGTCGCCTACGGAACGGCCGAGGCCGGCAGCGACTGGAACGTGTGGAAGATCTTCGATGTAACCGCCAACAAGACGCTCTCCGACGAGCTGAAGTGGGTGAAGTTCAGCGGGGCGTCGTGGTCGAAGGACGGCAAGGGCTTCTACTACAGCCGGTTCCCCGAGCCGGAGTCGGGCGCCGCGTTCCAGAACCTGAACGTGGACATGAAGCTCTACTACCACAAGATGGGCGATTCCCAGAGCGCCGACAAGCTCGTTTACGAGCGCAAGGACAACCCGAAGTGGACGATCGGTGGCGGCGTGACCGAGGACGGGAAGTACCTCATCATCTCGATCGGTGACGGCACCACCAGCCGCAAGGTGCGGATCGCGTATCAGGACTTGAGCGACCCCGGCGCGAAGATCGTGGAGCTGATCGACAACCACGACAACAAGTTCAACTTCCTCGGCAACGACGCCGGCGTGTTCTACTTCCGGACCGACTACAACGCGCCGAAGTATCAGGTGATCGCGATCGACACGAAGAACCCGGACAGGAAGAACTGGAAAACCGTCATCGCCGAGGCGAAGGAAGTGCTGGATAGCGTCGATCTGGTGGGTAACCGGTTCATTTGCAGCTACTTGAAGGACGCCAAGAGCGCGGTGAAGGTCCACGAGATCGACGGGAAGTTCGTCCGCGACGTGGACCTGCCCGGGATCGGCACCGCCAGCGGGTTCAACGGCCAGCGGGCCGATAAGGAGACGTTCTACACGTTCAGCAGCTTCGCCACGCCGACGAGCGTCTACCGCTACGACCCCGCGACCGGCGAGAGTAAACTCATTCGCCAGGCGAAGGTGCGCTTCGACCCTGCGGACTATGAGGTGAAGCAAATCTTCTACGCGAGCAAGGACGGGACGAAGGTTCCGATGTTCATCGCCCACAAGAAGGGCATCAAGCTCGACGGCACAAACCCCACGCTGCTCTACGGTTACGGCGGGTTTAACATCTCGCTGACGCCGGGGTTCTCGGTATCGCGTCTCCAGTGGATGGAGATGGGCGGCGTTCTGGCCGTCGCGAACCTTCGCGGGGGCGGCGAGTACGGTGACGCCTGGCACCGCGCCGGGACGAAGCTCCAGAAGCAGAACGTGTTCGACGACTTCATCGCCGCGGCCGAGTACCTGATCGACCAGAAGTACACGTCGCCGAAGAAGCTAGCCATCCAGGGCGGGTCGAACGGCGGTTTGCTGGTGGGTGCCGTCATGACCCAGCGGCCGGACCTGTTCGGGGCCTGCCTGCCGGCGGTCGGGGTCATGGACATGCTCCGGTTCCAGCGGTTCACGGCCGGCCGGTTCTGGGTCGACGACTACGGGTCGAGCGACGACAAGGAGCAGTTCGCGGCGCTGGTCAAGTACAGCCCGTACCACAACCTGAAGTCCGGGACCCGCTACCCGGCCACCCTCGTCACCACGGCCGACACGGACGACCGGGTGGTGCCGGGGCACAGCTTCAAGTTCACCGCCAAGATCCAGGAG
>CAZBXY010000363.1:0-7945 GCA_964495365.1 uncultured Frigoriglobus sp.
TCCGGCTCGGCCGGGCGGGTCGGGTTGGCGATGATGAGCGGCGTCTTGGCCTCGTCGATGAAGATGCTGTCGGCCTCGTCCACGATGGCGTAGTGCAGCGCGCGCTGGACGCGCGGGTCCAGGCGCCCGCCGCCCATCCACGCGGCCCAGAACGGGGCCGTCTGGGCCTGCCCGCCGCGGACCTTGAGCCGGTCGCGCAGGAAGTCGAACCCGAACTCGGCCGCGGTGCCGTAGGTGATGTCCGCCTTGTACGCGGCGATCTTGTCGCCCTCGTCCATCTTCTGCTGGATCACGCCGACGGTCATGCCGAGCTTCCTGTAAACCGGGCCGATCCACTCCGCGTCGCGCTTGGCGAGGTAGTCGTTGACGGTGGTGACGTGGACGCCCTTGCCGGAGAGCGCGTTCAGATACGCCGGCGAACTGGCGCTGACGGTCTTCCCCTCGCCGGTGGCCAGTTCCACGACGCCGCCGAAGTGCATCACCGCCCCGGCGGCGAGTTGCACATCAAATGGCCGGATGCCCAGCACGCGCTGGATGGCGACCGACACCAGCCCGAACGCTTCCGGCAGAAGGCCGTCGAGATCCCACTTGCCGCGGGCCTTGCCGCGGAGCTGCATACTCCGGTCGAGGAGCTGGTCGTCGGACAGGGACAGGAATTGCTTCTCGTAGTAGCGGATTTTGGGGATGAACAGGGCCGCCCGCGACAGCCGACGGCGCCACGGCAGCCCGACGCGGGCGACGGCGACGTTGGCGGGCCACGTCCCGAGCCGGCCGGGCACGCTCTCGACCATGCGGGCCGGGATCTCTTCGGCGAACGGAAGGGACTCGGCGATACTCATCGCGGCGACCTCCGAGGGTTTCAGTTCACGATAGGAGCGAAAGAGTCGAAACGCCACCGCGGGCGCGCGTTTCGGCGTTGTTCGGCGGGGGAGCGGGTTGCGGATTCGCGGAGGTGGTTCCCTCTCCCCCACCTCTGCTGCTTCGCCGCCGATTCTCGATCGGCGGCGAAGCAGCAGAGGTGGGGGAGTCTTCTGCTTTCGCTATTTCTTCTTGAACACATCGCGCAGGATGCCGAGTACGGCCTTGCCGCCCTCCAGCACCTGCGTGCCGATCTTCTCGTATTGCCCCGTACTCGTCTCCGCGTCGAATGCCTTCAACACCGCCGTGCCCCGCGCGCTGTCGAGGTGCGATACCATCGCCGGGATGAGGCCCTCCACGATCCCGAACCTCTCGCCCTCGCGCCCACACACCGGTGCGATGTCGCTCACCCGCGCACCCATCTGTTCCTTCACGACCGAAACGCACTCGCGGATGTTTAGCTCCTTCGGCCGGGTGCCGGTCTGCCAATCGTACGGCGGGTTCCATTCGGCCTTCGGGCTGAGCAGGTCGATGTGTGACACCGCGACGACCACCGGCGGCATCTTCAGGTGCGGCTTCTCCGCGAACCACTTCCGCAGGCGGTCGAGCAGGTCCACGTCCGGTTGCCGTCCGGGGTTTGTCGCTTGTGTCACAAGCACGATGAGATCGGCATCGCGCGACGCTTCCACCGCGGCGGCGAAATCTTCGTCCGTCGGACCGTCCTGGCCGTAACCGCTTGTGTCGAGGACACTTACGGGCTGACCTCCGGGAAGCATGTAGTCGTAACGAACGCCAGCGGTGACCGGGAGCCGATCGACCTGCGCGGCGTTTCGGCCCAACAGCGCGTTGACGAGGCTCGATTTGCCGGCCTTCACCGACCCGAGTACCGCGACCGTGATCGCTTTCGGCCCGACCGCGGTTGTCGCGGCCACAGTCACTGCCGCTTCGCCCAATTCCGCCGGCGAAGGCGCCGGGCGCGCGGCCGGATCATCGACGGGCGGCGCCTGGTGCTGGGCGAGCAGTTCGCGATAGCGTTTCGCCCCGACCCGCAGTCGGCCGCTGTTGAGTTCGATGAGGTAGCGGCCGAGGTGGTGAATGAACGCGGTGTGGAACCAGAGGATGATGTTGTCCTGAATGCGGTCCATCAGCCCGCCGAGCGCGGCCTTCGACGCGAGGTAGCGGATCGCCGTCTGAACCGGGTCGAAGATCGCGGCGCCAGCCCAGTAGACGTTCATGCCGGTCTTGTACCAGCCGACCGCCTTACGGGCGCGCTTCATGTCGCGGATGCGGAGCATGTGTGATCCGGGCACGTACTTCTGCACCAACTCGTCGAGATCCTCGGCCGCGAGTTCCACGCACGCCAGCACTTCCGGCAATGTGAGATGCTCGAACGGGTCGGCCGCGCCGGGGTTGTACTGCTCGCTCACCTGCTTCGCGAGGTCGAGCGCGAGTTCGGTGTAGTGCTTGGGATCTTCGAGCTGATCGGTCGTGATCTTCTCGAACGACTTCGCCTTTTCGACCACCTTCTGCCACGCGGCCTTGTCGCGCTCGGTCCAGTAGAGGGGCGGGTCGGCGTCGGTGGGCGGGAGGTTCTGACGCTTCGTCCACCGCCACGCGAAGAAGTACGCGAGGGCGAAGCACAGGAACATGGGAATCCAGGCCCAGACCATCCACCCGGTTTCCCACAGGTGGTAGCCGCCGGCGCCCATGAGGAACACGAACGGGGCGCCGAACAGGAGCATCAGGACGAACAGGCGAAGCCGGGTCATGGGATACTCCAGCGCGAAGAAACCCACCCCCCGACCCCCTCCCTTCAGGGAGGGGGAGGAAGAAGGTCGCTCTCTTTCTCCCCCTCCCTGAAGGGAGGGGGCCGGGGGTGGGTTCTTCTTGCTACTTCTCCCCCTTGGAGTGGTCGGCCTTCCACTGCTTCTCGGCCGCCGCGTACTGCTCGTGATAGAACTTCCGCAGCGCGTCGGGGGTCGGGACGTGCCCCTCGCACACCGCCTCGAAGTAGTAGCACAGCGCCCGGCCCAGCGCGTAAGTGCTGGCGGCGGCGACCGTCGCGCCGACCGCCGAGCCGACGATCGGGATGAACTTCACCGCCTGCCGGGCCAGCGTTCGGGCGACCATTCCCACGCCCACCGCGGCGCCGATCTCCTTCAGCCGCTGTGTCGTCATCGGCTGGCCGTAGATTTCGGCCAGGTGGTGCGCCATTCGAGCCTGGATGCCGGGCAGAAGCACCATGTCCACGAACGGCAGCGGCACGGCGCCCGCGGTGCCCGCGACCGAGGTGTAGCCCATCACGATCGGCAGCGCGTGCCGCAGGTGCGCGTCCTTCAGAACGTCCGTGGCCTCTTTCAGGCGGAGCAGCGTCTGCCGGTATGCCGCGGGCAGCACCGTCAGGAGCGTCTGCTTCAGTTGCTCGCCCCCGTAATTGGGTTCGGCGAACCCGTCGTCGGATTTCGTCAGATCGAGCGGAACGCAGTGGTCGAACAGGCCGGCGAACGCCCGGCGGTGTTCGTCGATGCACTCGCGCATCGGCTGTGGGACCGACTCCGGCAGCGGCGCGGTCGGGTTCTTTGCCAGTTCGCCGAACGGGTACGGCTCCGGGTGCGATTGCCGGGGAATTGTTTCGTGCAGAGTTGTGATCGCCAGGAGGACGGGGCGCGAGCGGCTCGCGTTGCGGATGCGTTCGAGGGCGGTTCGCACGTTCCCCTGGGCGAAGTCGGTCGCCTTCGCGGTCACGATGACGACGTGCGCCTTCGGGTCGAACGCTGCGATGTCCTCGGTCGGGTCGTAGCCGGGTTCATCGACCCCGCGGGTGTCCAGGAACGTGAGCAGCGGGGCGTCGGCGGTGGGGAACTGGTAGAGCCGCGAGGTCTTGGTGCAGGGGCGGAACCCGCTGCCGATGGCCGCGTCCTCGGCGCCGGTGAGGTAGCGCACGATCGAGGTTTTGCCGGACTGCGTCTTGCCGAGCAGCCAGAACACCGGCGCGGGCGTCTTGGTGCGCAGTTCGGCGAGCGTCTTCTCCAGTTCCGGCGGCGGGCTGGCGTCGCCGGTCACCGTCCGCTTCACCGCGTCCCACAACCGGCTCATAGGGTCTCCACAAAGTAGTAGGCACACTCCGTGTGCTGTTCTAAAAACCACGGCACACGGAGTGTGCCTACTACTTTTCTTCCTCTTGCTTTTTCCGCCACATACCGCTATCGCGTGCGGTCATCTTACACCGGGTTGGGCGTGGTGCGCCTATGGACGGCGAGTTCAGCAGCCTGAAACTGTTCGCCGACGAGTCGGCCGGCTCGTCGGATCATGCCCCGCTGCCCGCGCCCGCCGGCGGGTCGAAGGTGTCGCTCTTGCGCCCGGACCCGCACACCGCCGCCACCCGCGAACTGATCCGCCCGCCCACGGTGCGCCCCGGGCGGCGCGAGTACGAGCCGTTCTCCGCGGCGTGGTTCGAGGAACTTGAGCAAAAACGATACCAGCGGCACGGGGCGTGGCTGTCGCGCGCCCTGGAGTTCGGCCGCCATCCCGGCGAATCGCTGCTCGTCCTCGGCTGCGGGATGGGCACCGACGCCGTCCACTACGCCCGCACCGGGACGCACGTCACCGTCGCGACCGGTCCCGACGAGTACCCGCACCTCGTGCGCGACAACTTCGCCCGGCACGCGATCGAGGCCGAGTTCGCGCAGCTCGACACCCCGTTTCTGCCGTTCGCCGACGGGCAGTTCGACGTGGTGACGTGGAACGCCCTCTACGACGCCGACCGGCCGAACCTGGTGCGCGTGAACGAACTGTTCCGCGTCCTGAAGCCCGGCGGGAAGCTGATCGGGCTGTTCCCGGCGCGGTTCGACGCGGCGTTCTGGCAGGACATCCTGTTCCCACTGGCCCGGTTGTGGTGGCGCCGCCCGCCGGACCCCGCGACCGCGCCCAAAACGACCGCCCGCGAGCTGCGCCGCGCGTTCGCGCGGTTCGGCGACCTCCGCGTCAGCAAGCGCCACCTGCGCCGCGGCGAACTGCCGCACGCCTGGCGCATCCTCCCCTTGATGCTTCTGGAGCGCGGGATCGGCCGCGTTCTCGTACTGAAGGCGAAAAAGCCGATCCACTTCGCCCGCTTACAACTGACAGAAGATGACGGCCGTCTCGCTGCCTGACTTGGCGAACCCCGCCCGCAAGGGCGGGGGTGTCAGGTATCGATCGCGCCACCCCCGCCCTTGCGGGCGGGGTTCGCCAACGCTTCCCCCAACCGCGTCACCTGCTCCGCCATCGGGCGCGGGGCGGTCGGCGTCGCCTTGCCGAGTTCGCCCTCCACCTTCAGCCACACGAACACCGGCCCTTCGCCCGCCAGTGATTCGCCGGCGACCGCCTCCCATTCGCTCCGCGAGCCACATTCGTACACGCGCGCAATGCCGGCGCCGCGGGCGAGCGCAGCGAAGTTCGTGTGGCCGGCGTTGGCGATCACCTGCCCGCCGGTCACTTCGTACAGCCCGTTATCGATCAGCAGAATGTAAAGCGGAACCGGGAACTGCGCCACCGTGACGAGGCAGCCGAGGTTCATGAGCAGGCCGCCGTCGCCGGTGAGGACAACGACCCCACGCCCCGGCTGTGCGAGGCACAATCCGAGGCCAACCGGCACGCCCTGACCCATGCTCGACGGCAGGTAGTGGAAGTCGAGCGGCGAATCGGACAGTTGCGGCCACAGCGCGACCGAACCCATCGTCGTCACGACGACCTGTTCGCGCCGGTGGAGGGCCAGCACTTCGAGCGCGGCGCGGTGCGTCATCATCGGTATTACTCCGCCCAGAGGAGCGCGGCGGCGGTCGGCTGATCGACCAGCGATTTCATCGCACCTGCCAATTCCGCCACGTCGGCTTCGGCCGGGTCGAACCGCGCGTGCGGCAGTTCCCACGCCGCGACGAGTTTCTCCGCGAAGTGCGGGCAGTTGTCGGCCGTTTTGCCGACCCGCGCGGCGCGGGCGCTCCGCACGCCGATAATCAGTTTCAGCGGTAACTTCATGTCATGAACGGCGTTACGGAGCGCGTCGCCGGCCTCGAAGAACCCGGTACACTGCACCGCGACCAGCGGTTTGGCGCCGCCGAGCAAGAGGCCGATCGCTAAACCGATCGCTTCGCCCTCGCGGCACACGCGGACCGGGGCGAGCCGCGACCCGCGCAGCGCCGCGTCCCAGGTGCCGAGGTGGCTGTCGGGAATCCACACCAGATGGGTAAACCCGGCGGCTTCGAGCGCCGATACGATGTCACTGGGGCCGAGCATACGCCTCTCCGTGTGAAGCCGGCACAGCGAATCATATTGCGCGGAGCGTGAGGGCTGAATGGTCGAGATCGTGGTGCGGGTGCCGGAGAACACCACCCCGCCCTGGCAACAACTGTTCCTCGCCGGCGACGGGCCACTGGGCGACTGGTCCGCGACCGGCGTTCCGCTCGTCCCGTGCGACGACGGGGCGCACCGGGCCTGGCTCGACCTGCCCACGGACTTCCGCGGGTACTTCCTCGTGACCAACGGGACGTGGCGCGGCGTCGAGAGCGACCCCCGCGGGCACGAACACCTCCCGCGCGAGTGGCCCGGCGCCGCCGAACTCGTCGAGGTCCACGTCGGCGGGTGGGGCCGGACCAGCGTCCACTATCACCCCGAGTTCGCCTCACAATTCTTGCCGAACGCGCGCACGCTGAGTGTGTGGCTCCCGCCCGGCTACGGCTTCGACCCGCACCGGCGGTATCCCGTCTTTTACATGCACGACGGCCAGAACCTCTTCGACGCGCACACCGCGTTCGCGGGCAACCCGTGGCTGGCCGACGAGGTCGCGGAGCGCGAGATGCGGGCCGATCGCGTGCCGCCGATCATCATTGTCGGGGTGGCGAACACGCCGGCGCGGCTCGACGAGTACGGCCCGCGGCGACTGGCGGGCGACGACCCCGACCCGGCGCGCGACTACGGGCGATTCCTGGTCGAAGAAGTGAAGCCGTTCATCGACGCCACTTACAACACGCGCCCCGAACCCGAACACACCGGCGTGGGCGGGTCGTCGATGGGCGGGTTGATTTCATTGCACCTGTGCGAGTGGTACCCCGAGGTGTTCGGGAAGTGCGCCGCGATGTCGCCGTCGCTGTGGTGGGACCGCGAGTATTACCTGCGGACCGCGACCGCGAAGTTCACCTGGCCGGAGCGGTGCCGGTTGTGGCTCGATATCGGCGAACACGAGAACTCGCTGGCCCCCGCGAGTGCCGTGACGATGCGCCGAACGGCCCGGCTGGCCCGGCTGTTCGAGCGCCGTGGGTTGCCGTTCCATTACGACGAGGTGCCGGGCGGAACCCACAGCGAGGCGTCGTGGGGGGCGCGGTTCGATCGCGTGCTGCGGTTCCTGTTTGGTCATTAGTCCTTGGTCCTTCCGCTCTGCCCTGCGTCGTCCGATGGCGCAGCGCCAATGACCCGCCGGGCGAACGGCCGGTGTAAGCCGGCCGGTGGGCGCCGACGTGACCGTTCGGACCTTGCGCTCACCGGCGGATGCGCGATCGACTTCAACCGGTCTACGCTCCACCGGCCGGCTTACACCGGCCGTTCGCCCGGAACCGGCTGTTGACGCGCAGCGCCAATGACTAATGACCAAGGACCAAGCGGACGGCGGCGAGCAGTTGCTCTTTGGTGAAGGGCTTCGGTAGGTAGCCGTCGGCGCCGTGGTCCGGCACGTCCTCTTCCGCTTTCCCGCTCGTGAGGATCACGCGCGAATCGGGGGCGAGGCGCCGCAGGTCGGGAATCACGTCGGTCCCGATCCGGTCGGGCAATGTCACGTCCAGAAGCACGACCGCGAACGGCCTGGCGGCGCTTTGAACCTGCGCCAGGGCCGCGCCCGCGTCGCCGACCTCCTCGGTCTCGTACCCGGCCCGCTCCAGCATCAGGCGGGCGACCATCCGCACCGACGGCTCATCGTCCACGACCAGCGCACGCAGCGGTTCGGCGGAGGGGTTGGGCGCGGGCATGGACGATCTCCGATCGTTGGTGCGGATCAGACCAAACCCTATCGGCTCATGTCATCCAGTGGGTGGTTGGCCTTCTGCGGGTGGTGGGTCTCTGG
>CAZBXY010000364.1:0-7920 GCA_964495365.1 uncultured Frigoriglobus sp.
GGCAGTCGAACAGCAGATTGGTGCCGAACGGGACGCTCTGCCCGGCGCACGAGGCCGCGGAGAAGTTCGCGTTGTCGGCCGGGCAGAAGTACCGAACGTCGTAGAACTCCTTGTAGTTCGGCAGGTACGTCTTCGGAATGATGCCGAGCACCTTTCCCGCGTGGATCACCGCGGCGCAGTTGAAGAGTTGTCCCTCGATGGCCAGCGGCACCCCGACGAGCGCGACCCCGCGGAACATCTGCGCGCCTTTTTCAACCACCTTCGCGAGCGCCTCTTCGGCGGCCCGCTGGAGCGACTGGAGGTGGAACAGGTCGTGGCACGTGTACCCGGTGAGGCCGCACTCCGGGAACACGAGCAGGTTGATGCCCTGGTCGTCGGCCCGCGCCATGAGGGCGAGTGTGCGGTCGGCGTTGAACGGGCAATCGGCGACCCGCAGTTCCGGGCAGGCCGCCGCGACGCGAAGGAAGCCGTTGGTGTTCATGGCTGCTCAAATGACCTCGACAGTAATACCGGTGAACGCAGCGAGCCGGTGGTCGTTGGTCAGGAAGACCGCACATCCGGCTTCAACCGCGGCGACAAGGTGGAGGGCGTCCGACGTCTTGAAGTTGTGAGCGGCCCGAATCTCTGTCGCCCGGTCGAACACGGCCGTTGTTATCGGGGCGAGTTCGGCGGCAGCGAACGCGGTGTCGAACTCCGCGAGGAGCGCGGTATTGCCGGCGGCAAGAGGCTTCACCCGGCACTCCATTCGGGTCAGGTCGGAGACCACGATTTGCACCGGTCCGGCGGTGAGGCGCGTGTCGATGCGGGAGGACCACGGCGCTCGCTGCTCGACGTAGTAGATGAACGCGACCGAGTCGAAGTAGATCCGCTCCATCAGTCGCCCCAGCTTTCCCGCTCCTCGCGGATCTGGGTCAGAATTTCTTCGTCCGTCCGCGGCACGTGCCCCCGGCGGTTCTGCGCCGCCCAAATCGCGTGAACCACTTGCCGGAAGTCCGGCTTGGCTGCCGGCGCGGCCTCGACCACGACCCGCACCTTGCCCCCGGATACCGGGAGCGGTTCATCGAGTTCGACGGTCGTCGCGCTCGTCAGCGTGCCGGTCACCACATACGCGTTCGTCATCGGTCGCCCTCCACTGCCATTCTACCAAGAGTTGTCGTCGGAGCGTCAGGCGTCGAGGTCGAGCAGGCCGACGTGGCCCTTGCGGCTGGAGAACGCCAGGGTCAGCCCGTCGGGCGCGAACGTGACCCAGTGGAGCGGACCCAGTTGCGGGTGGAAGGCCCGCAGCTCGGCGGCGGTCGCGGTGTCCCAGACCCGAACCGTGCCGTCGGCCGACGCGGAGGCGAGCCGCGCCCCGTCCGGGGAGAACTCGACGCACTCGACCCGCTTGGCGTGTCCGCGGAACTGCCCGGCCGCGCGCGGCGGGTCGTGAGCGCCGGGCGCGGCGCGGTAATGGTGGACGAGCGCCCCGCCGGCGATCGCGTAGGAGTTCCCGTCGCGCGAACACGCCAGCCCGCGCACCACCCCGCGGAGCCGGATTGTTCCGTGACACCGGTCCGAGGTCCAGTCCCACAGTTTCACGGTGTGGTCGGCGCTGCCGGTCGCGAACCCCGCGTGTTGGGCGACGAAGACGCCCACCGCGCCGTCGTGACCCGACACGCGGCGCACGGGCGCGAGGTCGTCCGCACGGGCCACGACGAACTCGCACGGGTAGTTCATGTACCCGCCGCCGTAGGCGAGGTATTTGCCGCACAGGGAAACCACCAGCGCGTTGAGCGTCGGCGAGTGCGCGTCCGGGTAAGTTTCCGGGTCGGTCCGGGTGCGAAGGTCGCCGCGGGCCGCGCCCCACGCTTTCACGGCGCCGAACATGAAGCCGTCCGACCCGCCGGTGTAGATGACCGACCCGTCGGGCGCGTATTGCGCGTGGCTGATGCCGGATTCGTGGGCCCCTTCGACCTCCCACACCAGCCCGGCCGGCCCGAGGCGCGTCGTGTCCCACACCTTCAGCGCGCCGTCGCCGGCGACCGACGCCAGCCGCGCGCCGTCCGGGCTGAAGGCGAGCGCGGTGACCGGCCCGTCGTGGGGCGTGAACGCGATCATGGTCCGCTCTTGTGATAGCGCCCGGCGCTCAGGGGTCCAGGTCGAGCAGGACGAGGTGACCCTTGTCGCTGGTCACGGCGAGGGTCAGCCCGTCCGGGGCGAACGCGATCCAGTGCAGCGGGCCGATGCCCGGCGCGTACTGCTGCCGCTCGACCCCACGCGCCGCGTCCCACAATCGTAACGTGCCGTCGTCGGAGGACGAAGCGAGCGTTTGCCCGTCGGGCGAGAACTCGACGCACGACACCGTTCGCGTGTGCCCGCGCAGCTCGCGGGGCTTACCCGGCAGCCGCTTGCGCGAGCCGTCGTGCGCCTCCAGCGGCCACAGGTAAACGATCTTCCCGGCCGAGCCGGCGAACCGGTCGCCCGCCGGCGAGGCGGCCATCGTGCGGGTGAACCCGCGGAGCGTCAGTTCGTGGTACATCCGGCCGGTGGCCCACTCCCAGAACCGAATCTTGCGATCGGCGGAGCCGGAGATCAGCCCGTCCGGGGTCGCGACCAGTATCCCGATCGCCTGGTCGTGGCCGTCGAACTGCTTGTGGAACCGGCGCGGGTTGATGCGCGCGACGGAGATTTTGCTGGGGATGTGCAAGTACCCGCCGGCCCACGCGAGGTATTTGCCGTCGCGCGAGCACACCAGCACCATCGTGTGCCGCATCCACTGGCGCGAGCGGGGCATCGCTTCGCCGGGTGGCCCGTGGGCCACGTCCCACACCCACGCCCCGCCGTCGTCGCCACAGGCGAACAGGTGTTTGCCGTCCGGGCTGAACTGGATATGGTTGGCGTCGCCGCTGTCGAACTGGTCTTCCCACAGCGGCTCGCCGGACCGCACCGCGGCGGTTTCCCATACCTTGACACGCCCGCCGGGGCACGCCGCCGCGAGCAACGTGCCGTCCGGGCTGAAGGCGACGCCGTTGACAACCGCCTTGGCGACATTGACGACGATCACAGGTTAACTCCCGCGCAACCGCTCGCGCGCCGCGGCGACCTCGGCCGCCCGCATCGCCTGGAACCGCTTCAGGTGGTCGGCCAGCAGCGGCGATGCCTGCCACCGAGTATAGCGGCCCCACGTCTGCTCCGCGCGGGCGGCTTGAAGACGAAAATCCTCTGCATACACGACGCGCCCTTGCTTCACCAGGTTCACGAACAGCGGCTCACCGTCGATGGTCTCGCTCTTGTCCGCGACGACGAGCGTATCGCCGCGCCCGTACACGCGGATATAACCGGGGATCGTCTCTTTCCCGGGCGAGTTCGAGAACTTCACGTTCGGGCGGTCCTCGGTCGCGGTGCGCTTGAACGCGGCGCTCACGGAATCGCGGTGGACCAGCTTCCACCAGTACCCGCCGGCGCCGGGGAACAGCATCGTCGGTTCGAGGCCGGTCTGCTGGCGGAAGATGTCGTAGACGCGGCGGACGCCGTCGGGCGTTACCTCGTCCTCGAACACAATCACCCGCGGCGGGATGCCGAGTTTCTTCATCTCGTTGAAGTACAACACGCACTGCGCCGCGATGTCGCCGCTATCGACCCGCACGCCCACGCGGTCGGTTTCGGGGTGGCCTTTAATCACGCGGAGCGCGTTCTCCAGGCCGACCGTTTCGGCATCCACAAGGTCGCAGAGCAGCGACGCGGTGCCCATCTTCGAGACGAACCGGTCCATCATCTCGTATTCGGCGGCTGCGAGTGTTTTGTCGAACGACTGGCCGGCGCACATCATCTCGTGGCCGATGGTGCCGATGGAGCGGAACAGCTCCGGCCAGACGAACTCCGCGGTGTCGTTCGACGTGAGTTGCGCGTCGCCCGAAGTGCCCGCGCCGCCGACGAACCGCGCGAGGAGCAGAATGAGGTTACACACCTCGACCGGGGCGCTCCGCAGCCCGAACTCCGCATCCCGCGGCGTGGCTTCCTTCATCAATCGCGCTTTAGTGGCCTGAATGACAGGCGCGAAGTAGCGGCACATCGCGGGTTCGAGGTACGAGATCAGTCCGCCCGGCCCCTCGAAGGTGAGAAGCGGCACGCCGGCGAGGAACGTCTGCCCGCCGGGAAAGCCCCACACATCGACCGGAAGCGTGAGCGCATCGCCTTTTTGGGCGAGTACCGCGTCCCACACCTCGGCGGGGAAAGCCTTTGTGGCGGACTGGTTCGCGTACCACTGGCGCGACAGCTCGATGTCGCTGCGTGAGAGCCGTCGGTAGAACCACTGTGCGAGCATCGCCTCGTGCCCGGCCATGACGAGCCGGTTCGCCGCACCGACTTCCGCGAGTCCCTTGCGGAACGTGAGGGTGTACGCGGCGGGAAGCAGCGCAATATCGGGCACCGCGGACCACATGGTTCGCTTGTAGGTGTCGGTGCCGCCGAGCCACCCGCCGAGCAGGAACAGCTTGGCGAAGAACTCGTCGCGCATCTCCGCGCGCTTGGGTGCGAAGGGGTCGGGGGGCATGGGGAGTCACACGACGAGCAGGATGAGGGAAGCGACACCGAGGCCGAGGGCCAGCGCCCCGAGGACCGCGAACAGGCAGCGGAAGTCGCGCGCGGCCGACGGGACGACCTCGCCCGTCGCGGCGGCCTCGCGCCGCACCGCCCGGTGCGCGAACCACACGGTCCCGAGCAACAGCGCCAGCATGAGTACGTCGAGCGCGGCCAGCCCGAGCAGAACGAACCCCAGCGTCCTCACCGGTCGGTCTCCACGTCGAGCGATTTCACGATCGCGCGCAACAGCGGGTCGTTCCGGTCGCGGTCGAAGTCGCTGACCTGCGCGAGCAGCAGCAGCGGGCCGGCGAAGGTGTCCAGCGCGCGGACCCGGCAACTCGTGGCCGTGTCCACCGTCAGGAAGTCGGCGTTGAACCCGATCGCGGGCAGCCCGCAGATGGTTTCCATCACCTCTTCCGCGTCGAATTCCTGGTACTCGCTCTTGAGCGTCGCGAGCGTCTGGTCGGACAGTTCGCCGCCATCGGCCGCTTCGGGTTGTAACGACGCCAGGAAGAACGCGGTGTCCGGGCTGGACACGGTCACCGTCCACCCGCCGCCCTCCGCGTCGTCCGCGACCTCGACGGCCCAGTCCGCCGGGTAGCGGAACGAGATCCCGTCGCGCTCGAAGGTGTGCATGAATTGACCCCTCCCCACCCCCTCCCCCAAGGGGAGAGGGGCTTCAGCAAAGCCCCCTTCCTTTTTAGGGAAGGGGGTTGGGGGGTTAGGTTAATCCTTCTTGCGTCTCCCGCACGAGTTGATCGACCACCGTGCGCGTCGTGCCGGTGTGCGCGAAGGTCTTCAGTTGCCGGTCGGCGCTCGACCCGCCCTCCAGAATCTTATACGCGTACTCGATCTCCTTGCGGGTACCCAGTTCGTCGATCACGTCGCGCAGGAACCAGTCGATCATCTCGTGAATCAGCTCGCGTACCGGCACTTCCTTTTCTTTGCCGAGGTCGAGCAACTTGCCTTCGAGACCGTACCGCACCGCCCGCCACTTGTTCTCCTCGATCAGTTCGGTCGGGTAGACGCGGAAGGTCATGTTGTCGCGCCGGAGCTTCCACAACTTCGCGATGATCGCCTGGAAGAGCGCCGCGATACACACCGCCTCGTCCACCTTCGTGCAAACGTCGCAGATGCGGAACTCGAGCGTCGGGTAGCGGTGGTTGGGCCGCACGTCGTACCAGATCTTGGACCCGTCCGGGATGCACCCGGTTCGCGACATCGTGTCCACCATCCCGCCGTACTCGGCCCAGTCGGTGAACAGCGGCGGGATACCCGAGCGCGGGAAGTGCCGGAAGATGATGGAGCGGTACGACTTCAGCCCGGTGTTGCGCCCGGTCCAGAACGGCGAACTCGTGCTCAGGCAGAGGACGTGCGGGGCGAAGTAGCGGGCCACGTTCATCGCATCGATGAGGAAGTCGCGGTCCTCGATCCCGATGTGTACGTGCGTGCCGAAGATGAGTAACTGCCGCGCGAGGTCCTGCATGTCGTTCTGCACGCCCAGATACCGCTCGAACGGGGTGATCTCCTGCTGCTCCCAGTTCGAGAACGGGTGCGTCCCGGCCGCCGCGATGACCAGCCCGTGCTTCGCGGCGAGGTCGGAAATGCACGTGCGGAGCTTCACCAGCTCGGCCCGCGCGTCGGCCGGGGTCTGACAAATCTCGGTGCCGACCTCCACCATCGACTGGTGCAGTTCGGCCTTGATCTGCTCCTTGAGAACGAGTTTGCCCTCGTCGAGGATCTGCGTGATGTACGACTTCAGCTCCCCGGTCGCCGGGTCGATGATCTGGTACTCTTCCTCGATGCCGAGCGTGAGCGACGGAGCTTTCATGGGGTGATCCCAAGCGAAGAAGACAGAGCCACGGATGAACACAGAAGACACGGATCAAGACAGAACAGATTGTGAAAGACTGAACGGCGAAATGCTACTGGTCTTCATCCTGATTCTTGTCTGATCTGTGTTTATCTGTGTTGATCCGTGGCTGCTATGTCTGTCTTCATCGCGGTTCGACCAGGAACGTGGGCACGGTGGAGCCGCCGCCGGCGGTGACGTTCACCAGCGCCTCGGTCGAGATGCGCGTGAGGCAGCCGTGCATGAACGACCCGAACGCCACATACGGGTTCGTGTCCAGCATGCGGTCCAACACCTGAAGCCCGTTGTTCTCGAAGCTCGGGAACGCCTCCTTCGGCAGCCTCACCTTCTGTTGCACGACGTAGGGCGTCGCGAGCGCGGTCTGAATGGCCTCGTCCCACGCGCGCTGATCGACCGTCCAGCCGAGGACGATCCCCTTGCCGCCGTAGTCGTCGTTCGGCTTCAGCACCAGCCGATCTTTATTGTGAGCCACCCACGGCACGAGATCGATGTCGGTCGCGTCCGGGCCGCGGGTCGTGCGGTTCTCCATTACCCGGGTCCACGGAACGTGTTTAGCAATCGCCTGCTGTTGGTCCGGGGTGAACAGCCCCGCGTTCCGCTCGTCCGACAGCACCGCGAGCGACGCCTTCTTGAAGAGGATCTTGCACCGGAACGAGTTCACCATGCACACCGCCCGGTCGCGCACGGCCCGGACGACGGGGTGATCGATCCCGCCGCGCTCGATCAGTTCGCCGATGAGTACCCGCTTGTAGATGAGCGTGATGTGGTAATCGCCGGCGAGGAGCTTCCCGTCGCGGTACTCGACCTCGCGCGGATCGACGATGCGGGCCTCGATGCCCATCGCCTTGAAATAGTCGTAGAAGAGAACGAACTCGCTGAACGTCGGCACCTCGCGCCAGTCCAGAATGGCGATCCGCGGCGGGTCGGAGGTGTTGCCCTGCCACTGCTTGAAGCTGTCGGTGAGGGCGTGCAGCACGCCGGGCTTGGCCGGGATCGGGAAACAGCGGAACCGGCGCTGGAACTCCTGGAACGCGGGCAGCGCGTAGAAGACCTTCGTGAGGGCGTCCGAGTATCCGGCCCCCGCGGGCGTCTCGGTATTGAACTCGGTGAAGAGCAGTTCGTCGTCGGAGGCAAAAAACGTGTCGAACCGGCTTGTCGGGCTGGGGCAGGTGAACCCCGGATCGACCGCGAGCAGTTCTTCCTCCCAGTCGAGCATTCGGAACTGTGTGCGGAACGCGGGGTCGGCCAGCGCGCGGTCGTAAATCGCCTGAAACGCCGGCAATATCACCTTTACAGTGTCGTGCAGCAGTCGGTACTGCGCGGGGCTGAGGAACCGCGGGCGCAGGACGGTGCAGACGGGCCGCTCGCCGAACTGGAGCCCGCGGAGCCGCTGCGCCCGCTCCAGCGCGGCCTGCGAGTCGGCCGCCAGGGCCGAACCGGAGGCGAGCAGGTCGTGGTAGCAGGAGATCGCGTCGGACATGGGACAC
>CAZBXY010000365.1:0-7880 GCA_964495365.1 uncultured Frigoriglobus sp.
ACCTCCGCGACCCCCTGTTTCAACTTCCCAAAATGTCAACTGCGTAACTCCTAATCCTGTTTCGCGTCGGTTCCCGGGGTTGCGCTCGCAGAGCCTCGCTCCACCCCGGGCTAACATCGGTCGCCCCTCCGGGGCTGAAAGCCAAACCACGTTGAAACGACTGGCCCGGGAGCGGTTGACGTTTCCCGCTCCCTCGCGATTGCGGCTCGTAGAAACGTACGCAGCGTGTTACGGCTTCGCCTTCAGGCGCCCGAGTGCCGCCTTCGCGTCGGGCGCCATGTCGAACCCGAACTCGCCGCCGGCCATCTTTTCGAGCACCGCGCGGGCTTCGGGCGTTGCGGCGCGTTCCAGTACGCGAACCGCGCGCACCGTGCGCCCCGCGGTGTTCACCGGGGGCCCGACCCCTTCGAGCTTCCGCAAGACCAGATTCGCGCGGTAGCCCACCTCGGCGTTCGGCGGTGACGCCGCGAGGTTCCGCAGTGCCTCCGCCGCCACCGCGCCGAGCTTCACCAGCTCGTCGGTCGCGGTGTCGCGCACGTCGAAATCGTCCGCGTCCAGCTCCTTCAGCAGTTTCTGAATCTTGGCGAACGTCGCCTTGTCCGGTGCGGACTTGCCGAACTGCTCGCCGATGAACCCGGCGTGGTCCGCGGCGGTCGCGAGGAACGCCCGCTGCGCCGCGGCGGCCTTCGCGCGGTCGGCGCCCAGCAGCTCGGCCCACAAGGCTTCGCGCTCCTTGCCCGCGGGCGCCTTGGCCCCTTTCACCCGGCCCTGCGCCGTGTCGGTCGCCTTGTCGAGGTCTTCGATCGTGCGCCCGAGCAGGATGTGATCGAACAGGGCCGAATTGCCGTCGAGCGGCGAGAGGGCCATCCCGGTGAGGGTGAACGCGCCGTAGTCCTTGAACAGGTCGCGGGTCACGAGCGCCCACTCGGCCGGCGGCTTCGCGGCGACTTGCGTGGACGGCTGCCAGCCGTAGATGTTGTTCCCGGCGTGGTAGCGGAACGCCCACGACTTCTGCGGGTCATGGAACTGGATCATCAGGCCCTCGCCGCCGTCCTTCTTCCACGCGAGCCGCAGGTAGCGGAACTCGCCGGCGTTCTTCGGGGCCTCGACGATCCGGAACTTCCAGCCGGGGATGTTGGTGCGGTACTTCTGCATCGGGGCGACGCGAACCGCCTCGACGCCGGCGAACACGTCGCGGTCCTCGCGCGTGATCGTGCCGTGCTCGCCCCCGCCGTCGTTGATGAGTACCGGGAACAGTGGGTCGGTGGCCTCGTCGAGCAGCTCGACGACCGGCCCATCGGCCTTCGGCGCCTTGTAGTTGGCGTCGCCCACGGGCAGCGGGTAGCCCTCGCCCACAGGGCCGCCGGACAGCGGCGGAATGTCGCCGCGACCGACCACCGGAACCGCCGCGACCAGTGCGCACACGACCGCCCAAGCGAGACACCGCATCGGAACTCCTCCGCAACCGCGATGAGCCGATTATCCGCGCCAGCGGTCAGGAAGGGGAGATCAATCGCTTGGTGACGGGAAGGTTGTTACGTTGGGCGAACGGCCGGTGTGAGCCGGCCGGTGGGGCGGAGAGGTTAAACCGGCCGGCTCACACCGGCCGTTCGCCCGTACTACCCGAATACCGCGTCGAACAGCTTGTACGCCAGCTCGCGCATCGCCGGCGGGAAGTCGTGTCCGCCGTCGGGGTGCTCCACTCGCAGGTGGTCCGGTTTGCCGTGGAGCTTGAAGACTTCCTTCGCGGCCTTTGCAACGCGATCCACACTTTCCGCCTTGAAGTTGTGATCTTCTTTGGGGGCGATGATGAGGACTTCGCGCGGCGCGAGTGCGCCGATCAGCTCGTGAAAGTCGAACGGGATCTCCGCGAGCTTGCCCTTGTAGTTCGCCAGTTTCGGCATGTACCGCGTCTGGCACCAGCCCTTCTCGAGTACCCAGTTCTTCTCGTCGCCGTTGTAATAATCGAGGTATGAATCGAGCCCGCAGCTCGTGACGACCACCTTCAGGCGCTCGTCGAACACCGCGGTGTAGACGGAGTTGTGCCCGCCCAAGGAATGACCGATCGCGCCCATCGCTTTTGCGTTCACGAACGGCAGCGTTTCGAGGTAATCGAGGCCGCGCATGTTGTCCCACACGGCCTTCAGCGTACCGCTCTCCCAGCCGAGCTTCTTCACGTCCGGCTGGTACTTCGCCAGCAGCGGATAGTTCGGGGCGAGGCACACGTACCCGCGGTCGGCCAGCTCGCTCGCGTAATTCCGATTCGGGTTCTTGCCGAGACCGACGACCGTTCCGTGCCCGACGACGTTATCGGTTCCGTGCAGGCACAGCGCGATCGGAGCCCTGCGCTCGCCCTTCAAAACGCCCTTCGGAACGAGCAGGTACGCCGGGACGCGCGAACCCGGCTCGGAGGTGTAGGTAATCAGTCGCCGAACGTGCTTGCCGCAATCGACCTCGGCCACCTCGTCCTTCGGTTCCAGCTTGCATCGCTTCTCCGCGCCGGGCAATTTGCCCATCACGGATTCCATTCCGCGCAGGATCTCCGCCCGGCGCTTCTGCCAGTCCTCGACGGTTTTCACTTCGCGCGTCGTGTTCCCGTCGCGATAGACGAGTAGGTTGTCGCGCGGGAGTCTCGCCGGCGGCTCGGCGCGCGCGGTCGAGGCGAACGGTACGAGCGAGGCGGCGAGAAACGTGCGGCGGTTCATGAGGATCTCGTGTGTATCCGCGCCGCTTGCGGCGCTGCTCCCATGCGATAAGTTGACTCCGCTCGACACTGTACCACAGGAGGAGTCATGTCCGACAAGCGTTTGGCCGGGAAGGTCGCTCTCGTCACTGGGGCGTCGCGCGGGATCGGCGCGGCGATCGCCCTGCGGTTCGCCGCCGACGGCGCGAAAGTGGTCGTCAACTACGCGAATAGCGAGGGCGAGGCCAACAAGGTCGTCGCGCGGATCACCGCCGCCGGCGGACAGGCGATCGCGGTCAAAGCCAACATGGGCAACCCGGCCGAGATCGCCGCGCTGTTTGCCGCGACCATGAAGGCGTTCGGCAAGCTCGACATCCTGGTGAACAATGCCGCGATCATGCAGCGCCTGTTCCTGCCGGACGTGACCGCCGAAACGATCGACGCGCACTTCAACGTGAACGTTCGCGGCTACCTGCTGTCTTGTAAGCACGCGGCCGAGGTGATGACGAACGGCGGGTGCATTATTAACGTCGCCAGTGCGATCAGCCGGATGGCGTACCCCGGCGCGGTCGTCTACACCGCAACGAAGGGCGCGATCGACGTGATGAGCCGCGTACTGGCGATGGAGCTGGGGCCGAAGGGCATTCGCGTGAATGTACTGGCGCCCGGTTCAACGCGGACCGACATGAACAGCGAAAAGAGCGGCAAGACAAAGGAAGAAGAGGCGCAGGAGGTCGCCGCGACGGCCCTGCGGCGGATCGGCGAAGTGGAGGACATCGCCGACGCCGCAGCGCTCCTGGCGTCCGACGACGCGCGGTGGATCACTGGCGCGTGGCTGGATGCGAGCGGCGGGATTCGGCTGTAATCGGGTGGGTCGTTCTCTCCGAGAGCGACAAGCCCAGCGCAGCCGGGCGCTCGTGTCTACGTGCCGCAAAGTCGTCGCTATAGAAGTCGCTCGCAGAGCGAGCGACCCGGCTCTCGGAGAGAGCCGGCCACCCGAGGGGCACTCCATGTCCGGGCACGTGTTCATCATTCGCGGCGACCTGCGGCGGATCGCGTGCGACGCGTTCCTGATCCCGACCAGCCGCAAGGCGCGGCCCGGGTACGAATGGTTCCTCGAGGGCTACACCGGGACGCGCGAGGGAACGCCGTTCGTCAACGACGGGCCGCGCGCGCAGCCGCTGTTGCCGCACGCGCCGGGCCAGCCGCGCCCGTGGCTGGGGTGGATCGGGCGCGGGGCGATGCCGGTGTCGTGGTTCACCGACGGCGCCGTCGCCTTTCTCGAAGCCGCAGCACGCGCGATTGCCGATGAAGGGAACCCGCCGCTGTTCGGCCGCGCGCGGTCGCTGCTCGCGCTGCCGGTTGTCGGGACGGGGAAGGGCGGTGGGGCCGAGCGCGCCGGCGAGATCGTACAGGAACTGCTCCCGCGGCTGGAAGAGTTCGCGGCGCGGGAGGTCAACGGGCGCAGTTTCGATGTCGCGCTCGTGTGCTGGGACGCCGCGAGTCACGCCGCGGCGCAGGCCGAGCGCGTCCGGCGCGCGCCGTGGCCCCCGGACCTCACGCCGGAACTTCGCGCCGAAGCAGACACGCTCGCCGGTTACGCGCTGCGGGGCGAACTCGCACTCTTCCTCGGCGCCGGCGTCAGCATGGCCGCCGGGCTGCCGAGCTGGGCCGGGTTGCTCAAACTGCTCGCCCGCGCGGCGGATATGTCGCCCGAAGAACAAATCGCGCTCGATGATCTTCGCAGCGCGCTCGATCAGGCGACCGTCGTCGAGCGCCGACTCACCGACCGGCGCCAGGAGATTGGGGCGACTGTTGCGGCCGTACTCGGCGAGCGCCGGCACTACGCGCTGCCGCACGCGCTCCTGGCGGCGCTGCCGGTGCGCGAAGCGGTCACCACGAACTACGACCGGCTCTTTGACGATGCCTGGGCGCTGTCCGATCCCGCGGGGCTGTCGGTGCTGCCCGGCGCGATCAACCCGGACGCGCGCCGGTGGCTACTCAAGATGCACGGCTGTCTGAGCGACCCGGCCCGCGTCGTACTGACGCGATCGAGCTACACGCGATACGACGAGCGACTCCCGGCGCTCGCGGGGCTGGTGCAGGCGTTCCTCGTGACGCGGCACGTGCTGTTTGTGGGTTTTTCGCTCGCGGACGACAACTTCCACCGCGTGGTGGACGCCGTTCGCCGGCTACGAGCCGACGCCCGGCGCCCGGCGCACTTCGGAACAGCGCTCGCGCTCGGGCACGGCGGGCTGGCCGAAACGCTCTGGGACCGCGACATTCGCCGCGTGCGGATGGACCCGAAAACCGTCCTCACGCCGGCGGAAAGTGCCGAAGCCGCGCGCCGGCTCGAAATCTTCCTCGATTACCTCGTGTCGCGCACGCGGGACGCGGCGCACCTGTTGGTTGGTGCGCGGTTCGACCCGCTGCTGACGCCGGGCGAGCGGGCGCTCCGCGATGCGCTGGCTTCGTTCGTGACCGCGATCACAGGACCGCACGCAAACGCCGTTCGGGAAACGGTCGCGTGGCCGCAGGTCGAGCGGCTGCTCCGCGGGCTAGGCTTCGACCCCGCGGACGAGTGATTTCGCCTGGAAACCGCCCATTTCGCCCAAACTTGCCACGTGGCAACTCAACCCAGTTTAACATTTCGCGTAACTGATCACCCCGCTTCTTTCTCGCTCGCGCCGCTGCCGAACGCCTTCTTGAACGCCTTCAGGTGCGCCGCGAGCAGCGGTTTCAGCCGAGCGGCGTCGAAGTGACCGCTCGTCGAGAGCCAGATCTTCAACAGCTCGGTGCCGTCGGCGCGGTCACGCTCAACGGTCGGGTCGCGGCCGAAGTCCTCGAACTGCGCGATCTTCACCTGACCGGGGCGGCTGATGAACCACAGCTCCAGCGCGTCGCGTTCTTTCGTCTTCAACCGCGCCCAGAACCGCCCGGCGTCCTTCGGGTACGCCGACACCGCGTTCCGCACGTCCCACTTGAACTCCAGCGTCGGATCGACCTCGCGGAGCAGCTTCAACACCTTCGGCAACAGCGCGCGGTCCCACTTCGCGCCCTGGCCCGGCGGGAACCCCTTGTCGCCCAGGTGCCACTTCTCGCCGTCCTTCATCCACGGCATGTTGCTCTCGATGCTCGTGGCGGTCGCGGCGCTGCCCTTGATGGTCTCGACGGCCCGCTTGACGAACGCGCGGAACGCCGGCGTGTCGATCTCGGCCTTCTGGTGCGCGATCACCACGACGTACTGCTGTCCGGGCCAGTTCCCGACCTCGACGCGGTTGCTGTCGCGCGAGTAGCCTTCCAGCCCCGGCGTGTCGGAGAGCGGGCGCAGGCCGAGTTGCTTTTCGAGCTGTTCCTGCTTGAACGGGCGCCCCGGCACGCGGAACACGAGTTTGGCGTAGGCCTCGTGCCCGGTCATCGCGTGCAGGAACCACCCTTCGGACTTCTTCACGAGCGGGATCTCGACGATGCTCCGGTGCTTCCAGTTTGTTTCCGAGAACGTGCCGAGGTTCTGAACCACATCGACGACGTAGGGAACGATCGCGCCGTCCCACTTCATCGGCTTGCCGGTCGTGGTGACGCGGTCCTGCGTGTGCCACTTCGGCCCGTCGGCCTCCCACGGCAACTTCTGGTGCTTGCCCACGTCGGCGATGTCCATGTCGCCCTCGCGGGCGCGGAGCGCGGCTTCCGGGTCGAACCGCACCCGCTCCGCGTAGGGACCGGCGGCGAGCGTTCCCTTCAGGATGCGCCCGGTGTGGGTCTTCGCGCCGCCCTCGAACTGCCGGACCACGTCCTCCGGTGTGCCGCACGCGACGACCTCGCCGCCGGCGTGCCCGGCCTCCGGCCCCATGTCGATCACCCAGTCCGCGGTCTTGATGACGTCGAGGTTGTGCTCGACCGTGATGACCGTGTTTCCCAGATCGACGAGCCGGTGCAGCACGTCGAGCAGCTTGCGGATGTCGTCGAAGTGAAGCCCCGTCGTCGGCTCGTCGAGCAGGTAGAGCGTCTTGCCGGTACTGGGCCGCGCGAGTTCGGCCGCGAGCTTCACCCGCTGCGCCTCGCCGCCACTCATTGTTGGCGCGGGCTGACCGAGCGCCATGTAGCCCAGCCCGACATCATCGAGCGTTTGCAAGGTGTGCCGGATTTTGGGGATGTTGCCGAACAGTTCGAGCGCTTCCGTGATGCGCATGGTGAGCACGTCGGCGATCGATTTGCCGTGATACCGCACCGCGAGCGTTTCGGGGTTGTACCGCGAGCCGCCGCACGTGTCGCACTCCACCCACACGTCCGGGAGGAAGTGCATTTCGATCACCTTCTGGCCCATCCCCTCGCACGCCTCGCACCGCCCGCCCTTCTGGTTGAAACTGAAGCGCCGCGGGTGGTAGCCGCGCACTTTGGATTCCGGCAGTCGCGCGAACAGTTCCCGGACGAGATCGAACACGCCGGTGTAGGTCGCGGGGTTCGAGGACGGCGAGTTCCCGATCGGGTCTTGATCGACGTTGATGATCTTGTCCACGTGATCGAGGCCCTGAATGTCGTCGTGCGCCGCACCGGCGGTCCGCGCGCGGTGCAGCTTCCGCGCGAGCGTGTTGTACAGCACCTCATTCACCAGCGACGACTTCCCACTGCCGCTCACGCCCGTCACGGCGACGAACGCCCCGAGCGGGATGTGAACATCGACGTTCTTGAGGTTGTGCTGGCGCGCACCGAGGATACTGAGGACGTTGCCCGAGGGGGCGAGCTCGGCAACCGCGTCGGGCGATGACCCCACCCCCGGCCCCTCCCCCAAGAGGAGAGGGGAGGAAGATAGCTTCTCTTTCTCCCCCTTCCTTTTCAGGGAAGGGGGTTGGGGGGTTAGGTTCGGCGCCTCGATGCGCCGGTTCGTCGGAACGGGAATCGCCAGCTTCCCACTCAAATACTTGCCCGTGAGCGAGTCCGCGCTCTTCGTCACCTGCTTGGGTGTGCCGCTGGCGGTGATTTCGCCCCCGCGGTCGCCGGCGCCGGGGGCCGAAGTCGAGCAGGTGGTCGGCCGCAGCGATCACCTCGCGGTCGTGCTCGACCACGACGAGCGTGTTGCCGAGGTCGCGGAGCCGCTGGAGCGCTTGCAGGAGCCGCTCGTTGTCCCGCGGGTGGAGGCCGATGGTCGGTTCGTCGAGGACGTACAGCACGCCGGTCAGCCCGCTACCGATCTGCGAGG
>CAZBXY010000366.1:0-7873 GCA_964495365.1 uncultured Frigoriglobus sp.
GCGCCCGCGGCGCGGGGGCCGGCGGCGGAGGCGGTGCAGGCGCGGCGGACGCCTCCTGGAGCGAACCCGGGAAGTATAACAGCGCCGTCGCCATCGGGATCGGGGCGACGTAACCCAGGCCGCAGATCGACGTCAGCTGCAACGTTCGGGTGATCTCCTTCACGTCCTTTGTCACCGCTTCCGCCTCCTTGCCCGTGATGGGAGAACCGGAATCGCGGCGGGCCAGGAGTTCCTGACCGATCTGCACCAGCTTCTGCGAGCCGAGCCGGCACGGGACGCACTTCCCGCACGACTCGTTGCGGTAGAACTCGGTGTAATTCACCGCCTGCGCCAGGATGTCCACGTCGCCGGCATACACGGCAATCGCCGCCCCGAGCATCGGCTCGACCGGGAACTTCAGCGCCCCGTTCATGTGCCGGTAGAACACGAGGTCCAGCGGGATGTCGAGCAGGTCCAGGTGCGTTGCGCCGAGTGGCAGTTTGGTCTTGAGGAACCACTCCATGAACGCCGCGTCGGCCGCCGACCGGTTGGCGATCCCGGCCACCGCGTCGGCCCGCTTCTTCTCGTCGAACTTCGGGTCCACCGGGATCTTGGCCGGTAACAGCCCGCCGGACGGCCCCGAGGTCGCCACCGCGCGCAAGGGGCCGTTGATGATCCCGCCGCAATACTTCTGGTCCTGTAGCAGGTCGCGCAGCGGCAGGCCGATCGGCACCTCGTAGATGCCCGGTTTGGCCACATCGCCGGAAATCGAGAACAGCCGGCGCCCGCCCATTTTCGCCTTCGGGTCGGGGCCGCGCCACCCGCCGAGTTCGTACTTGTCGCCGCCGAACAGGACGATGCCCGGCGCCCAGGCGAGCGTTTCGACGTTGTTGACGACGGTCGGGCGGTCGCGGAGGCCGTTGGTGGTCAGTTCCGGGGGCCGGTTCCGCGGCTGCCCGCGGCGGTCCTCCATCGCCTCGATCAGGGCCGACTGCTCGCCGCAGATGTACCCGCCGGGGCTTTCGAACACCTCGAGGTGGAAGTTCCGGCCGGTCTCGTAGATGTCCTCGCCGCAGGCGTTCATCCGCACCGCCCGGGCGATCTCCTCACGGCAGGCGTGGATCTGCTCGTGGTACTCGTGGCGGATGTAGATGTAGCCGGCGGTGGCCCCGGTCATCAGCCCGGCGAGGGTCATGCCCTCCACGACGAGGTGGGGCATCCGCAGCAGGATCTCGCGGTCCTTGAACGTGCCGGGTTCGCTCTCGTCGCCGTTACACACGATGTACTTCTCGGTGCCCGGCTCGCGCCACACGTCGAGCCACTTCTGGTACGCCGGGGCGCCGGCCCCGCCCATGCCCAGGAGGTTCGCGGTCTTCAGTTCCCACAACAGCGGGTGGTACTTCTGAACGTAGGCGTCGAGTTCCTTGGCCCCCAGCTCGCGGGGCGGCGGGATGAGCGGGCGGAGCAGGGCCTTGAGGTAGTCGGTCAGCCTTCGGATGGCGCGGTAGTCGCGGGGCCACTTCTGGCGCCCGTAGATGTCGAGCGACCAGCCGGCGGCGGGCAGTGGCGGGTGCTTGGCGCCCGGGTCGGCCGGTGGGGACGAGTAGGGGCGGTTGGCGTTGGTGTGGGGGACGTACTCGGCGTCCGGGTCGGCGGGGGGCGGCTCGCCGCCGGCGGCGAGGTTGCGGAGGACGACTTCCAGTTCCTTCTGGGACTTCTGGCAGTACACCCAGGCGTGTTCGCCCTCGGGCATGGGTCGCTTCTCGACCCACACGGCCGGGGCGCGGTCGCACCGCCCCAGGCACGATACGCCCTCGACGCACACCTCCTCACCGAGCTTCTCGGTGAGCTGCTTGGCGAGGACCGGCAGCCCGCGCTTGGGGTCGAGCAACTCGGCGGCCCCGCGCAGGTGGCAGGTCATGTCGCGACAGACCCGCATCTCGACCTTCGGCGGGTTGTTCCGCTCGAAGATGAACGCGGGGAAGAAGCTGGCCACTTCCTCGATCCGGTACAGCGGCACGCCGCTGTCGCGGGCGAGCTTGGTCAGCTCGTCGTCGGGGAGGAAGCCGACCCGGTTTTGGATCTCGCGGAGCCGCTGAACGATCATCGACAACCCTTTCAGCGATCAGAACGACAGAGGACAGAGGACGGAACAGGGAGTAGGGGACAGATACCAGGAAACAGGAGACAGAAGTCAGAGGACAGAACCATAGAGCCACAGCGGATATCGATCAGTCGCGTTGTTTCAGCCCCGGGGCTGAAAACACTTGTCCCATGCCTCCTGCTGACTTCTATCTCTTGCCTCCCGCCTCCCGTCCCCTGTCTCCTGTTTTCTGTCCTCTGCTACTTGCCTCGCAGCCAGTCGGCGATTTCCCGCGGCTGTTTGGGGAACCAGCTCGCGGCGCCGCGCCCTTGCATCGGGTGGTCGCCGTGGTGGTAGCGGTGGCAGTCGGTGCAGTTGGACCGCACCCCGCCGCCGGAGGTCTTGATCTCCACGCCGCCCTCGTCCTCGACAGAAACCCGCGTGCTGGTCGGCGAGTGACACGTGCGGCACGACAACAGCCCGAGGATCTGCACCGGTTCGGGCTTTGCGGCCTCCACCGGGTCGATGGTCCTGGCCTTCGTGCCCGGGTGGCAGGCGTTGCACGTGGCCCCGCGGTGCGACGCGTGGTTGAACTTCGCGTGCGTCAGCCATACGGTGCGGTCCGCGACCGGGGCGATGCGGAACACCGGGGCGCCGGGCGCGGGTTTATCAACGTTTTCCTTCGTGTGGCACTTCGCGCAGCCGTCGCCGCCCGTGAAGAGGGCCTTCTCGGCGGCCCCGGTCAGCCGATCGACTTCCGTGCGGAACGCGTTGGTCCGTTCGTCCTTGACGGCCTCCGGCGGCAGCCCGGGTTGGGCCAGTGGTGCCAGTTGTGGCAGTTGACCGGTTTTGATCAGTTCGTTGACGTAGCCCGCCCGGAGGAATTCGCGGACCTCGTGGGTTTGCTTGCGGTGCGGCAGGTCGAACCGGGGCAGGATCAGCCTGGCGTCGTTGGTCTTGTTCGTGCCCTCGTTGGCCGCAAGCGGGTGGCACGAGCGGCAGTGCGACTCGAAGTTGACCGACAGGAAGTACGCGCCCTCGGCCCGGGCCGGCAGGAGCGAGGCCGTCGGGTCGCCCTTGCCGAGTGTGCCCTTGACCGCGTCGAACCCGGGCTCGCCGATCCCGGCATCGAGCGTGTGGCACGACGCGCAGTTGAGCTGAATCTTCGCGTTCTCGTCCGTTACGCCCGGAGCGTAACGATCGACCGCAACCTGGCCGCTCAGCGCGCGCAGGTTGCGAACTGTCATCGCTTCCTTGCCGTCGGGGCTGTACGCCTGGCCGGGGTTCATGTGGACCGCGTGGCTGAACGTCAGGGTCCGCGACCGGGGGGTCGGATTGGGCTTGTCGTCTTTATTCGGTTCCTTCTGCTCCCCGAGCGAACGGAATCCCGGGTGGTCGGTGACGAAGCTGGTGACCTTGTTCGCGTACGGTCCGCCGTCCTTGCCGGAGAGCGACTTCGTCGGGTCGTGCCACTTGGCGAGGTTCTCGTGGCAAGCGTTGCAGTCGCGGTCGTTGAGCCGCACCAGCGAGAACGTGCGCCCGTTGTGGTCGTGGTGACAGTTCGAGCAGATCTCGTGTCGGGCCGCGCCCTCTGGGGTGGCCGACGCATGGTGCCCGGGGCCGGAGTGGCACTTGTCGCACGTCAGCTTGTGCCACCGCTCGCGGGCGTTGAACATGCTGATCGGGCCGAAGTCGCCGGCGGAGTACGAGGCGTGGCACGCGCTACAGTTGTCGTCGAACGCCGCGTGCGGGTTGGCCAGCGGGCCGTGGCTGTGCCCGTAGGCCGCCTTCGACGGCTGCACCACGTCGATCACCGCCCACGCGAACACGGCGAACAGCGCGATGAACGACAGCGCGTACTTCCCCTTGCGGATCGCGTCCGGGTTGCGGAAGTACCCGCGGCGCCCGATGTACCGGTCCGACAGGTCGCGGCTCGGAGAACGTGGCATCGTCTACCCACAAAACAGAGATCAGAGAACAGAACCATGACCAATGACTAATGAGCAATGACGGTTCACCAATACTTCAGCGCGCGGATCGCGTGGAGGATCATGAACGCACTCATCGCGACCGAGAGCGGCAGGTGAACGAGTAACCAGTTGTGCAGCCAGAAGTTGATGCGGCTTTGGGTGTCCCAGCGGCGCCGCAGGTCGGCGAGTTCCTGGAGCCGGTCGAGGGTCTTGCGGGCCTCCGCGGGGACCGCCTCGCGTAGCCGGCCGAACCGCTGTTCCGCGTCGGTCGGGGTGGTCAGCGGCGACCGCGACCGGTCCCCGTCCTGGAGGTACGGCAGCAGTACGTCGTCGCGGAACGTGACCAGCTCGGCGGCCAGCGGCCCGGTGACGATCGGGGTGGCGGATTCGGCCTCCGGGGGCACGGTCACCAGTGCCGTGATGAGCCGGTCGGCCTCGTCGGCGTGGTAGTCGCCCATCCGGTTGATCTGCGACGCCACCGTTTCACCGGGAATCTCTTCGAGCAATTTCTGGGGCAGCCACTGCTGCATGATGAGACCCCAGATGCCGCTCACCGTGACCAGGAGGAACAGAGTGAGGGTGACGGTCGTGAGCCACCCGCCGAACCCGAACCCGGCGTGGACGACGATGACCGGAAGGCAGATGAGGCCCATCCAGACGTGCCACCGCATCCAGGTGCGGGTGTTGCCCCAGCGCTTCCCGCGGAACCACTTTCGCGGGAGGATGAGCATCTCGAAGATGACGATCAGCCCGCCGACGACCCCGCAGAAGATGCCCAGCGGGCTGCTCGCGGGCGGGGGCCACGCCCACGGGCTGACGGCCGAATACGCGGCGGAGAGGACGATCCCGGCGGCGCAAAGGCCGGCGGTGGCAAACAGGATGTTCAGCACACGCCCGCGTACCGATTTGGTCTTTCCGAGAAGCACTCGCGGCTCCGGTGTCCGTCATGGTGGTTGTGAGTTCGGTCAGGATAGTAACTCACCGACACGAGCGGGTCAACACGCCAGAATTCAGAACTCGGGGGGAATTGCTTCTTTCTTGTGGCACAGGCTTTCGAGCCTGTGCTTGCAAATCGGTCCCGACCAACGGGAGGGGCCGAACTCAACCGTGGGGCTACGGGACGAGTTTGTTGCGGTGGCCGCTCTTACCCCGCTGGCGCGGGGACCCTGGCTCGGACCACCGGATTGAAAAACACAGGCTCGAAAGCCTGTGCCACGAAAGAAAGGCGACTACAGAATTACTGACCCCGTGCCGATAAAGGGAGCGACACGCACCCCTCCGCGACCGGAGTTGCTCGTGACGCCTGCGCTGTTGCACCGACTGTTTCCACACGACGTTCACCACGTCGCGGGGTTCCGGTTCGAACTCGCGGCGCGGCTCCCGGAGGCCGGGCGCGTGCTCGACCTCGGCTGCGGGGCGAACACCGAACTCGACGATTTCCGCACGCCCGACCGCGAGGTGTGGGGGGCCGATTTCGAGCCGCACCCGCACCTCCGGCACTCTGATTGGTTCCGCAAACTGGCCCCGGACGGCACGATTCCATTCCCGGACTGCCATTTTGACACCGTTACCGCCGTGATGGTCCTCGAACACGTCGCCGACCCGGCGGCGTTCTTCCGCGAGGTGTCGCGGGTGCTGCGTCCCGGTGGGCATTTCGTTGGGCACACCGTCAGCGGGGCGCATTACGTCACCTGGATTCGCCGCGCGTTCGGGCTGTTACCGCATTCGGCGAATCAAACAATCGTCCGGCGCCTCTACGGTCGAGGCGAAGCCGACACCTTCCCTGCGTACTACCGGCTGAACACGGCCGGGCAAATCCGCCGCGCCGCGCGCCCGACGGGCCTACAGGTGGTTCAACTCCGCCGGTACGCCGATCCCGGCTACTTCGGGTTCTCGCGGTGGACCGCGACTGCGGCCGTTGCGCTCGACCGGCTGCTCGCCGGCGGGAGCAGTGCGTTCGGCCGGTTGTACTTCACCGCGGTTCTGGCGAAGACGCTCGCCTAGCGGTATCATCTCTGCGTGGGCTATTCACATCCCGCCCGCGGAGAACAACCGATGCGCACCCGTCTCGCGCTCCAGGCCCTGCTTCTGGTGGGGATTGCCGTCACACTCCCGGTGCCCGCTTCCGCTCAGCCGCCCGAAAAGGGCGGCCCGCTTGCGGTCGTGCCGACCGACTGCTTCGCGTTCTTCATGGTGAACGTCGGCAAGCTGTACGACACGCCCGGCTTCAAGCCGCTGCGCGCGTGGTTCGAGGCGCAGAAGGTCGGCCCGACCGACGACATGTTCGGCCTGCCCGCGGGCGAGGTCGATCGCGTGACGGTCTTCATGCCGGCCGCGACGCTCAAATCGCCCCCGGTGGTGCTGGTGACGAGCCGCAAGCCGTACAACGAGGCCCGCGTGCTGAAGGCGCTGCGGGCCGACCAGGGCGCCGACCGTGAGCGCCCGCGCGGCGCGGTCCGAATGGGCAACGCAGTGGCGATCGACAGCGACGCATTCCCCGTCGTGGTGCTGGTGGACGAGCGCACGCTATTGTTCCTGCCGAACGAGCGGGAGAACGCCCTGGCGCTGGCCGGGCTGGTGGGGCAACTGCTCGCCAAGAAGCCCGACGGGCTGCTCGCCGCGGCGGTCGCCGATGCCGCCAAGCACGACCTGGCGCTGGGCGTGGACGTGCGCCCGATCGCGGCGCTGTTTGAACTGGACACCGCGCGCGAGGCCGCTCCGTACGCGGCGCTGTGGAAGGCGCGCACCCTCACGTTCGCGGCGGACTTCGACAAAACGGCCCGCGGCGCGCTGAAACTCACCTTCGCCAACGAGGCCGACGCGAAGCGCGCCGCCCCGGTGCTTCAGGAGGCCGCCGCGGACCTGGCGAAGGAATTCGAGCGGCAGATCGTTCGCGACAAGGAGCGGACAGAGCCGGCGGCGATGCTGTTCCTCGAAGCGCTCGTCACCGTGCTGAAGGCCGGGAAGGTCGAGAGCGCCGGGCCGAACGTGTTCGCGACCGCGGAGGTTCCCTACGCCGACGCGGTGGCCAAACTCGCCGCGGCGCTGCCGAAGGAGTACACCGCGGCCGTCAGCACCACGAAGGCCCAGAACAACCTCAAGCAACTCGCCCTGGCGATGCACAACTTCGAGAGCGCCAACGGCTTCATGCCGGGCGACGTCATGGGCGGCGCGCCGAACGCGCCGGCGTGGAGCTGGCGCGTTCAGGTTCTGCCGTACATCGAACAGGAGAACCTGTACCGGCTCCTCGACTTCACGAAGCCGTGGGACGCGCCGGAGAACCAGAAGCGGCTCGAAGCGATGGAGATGCCGAAGGTGTTCGAGCACCCCGGGCGCCCGGCGCCGAAGGGGCACACGTACTTCCGCATCTTCTCGAAGCCCAAGAACGCGAAAGGCAATGAGCGGCCGTGGCTGATGGAGGGGCAGAAGGGACCGACCTTCGCCCACATCACCGACGGCACGAGCAACACGCTGATGATCGTGGAAACGGGCGTGGCAGTGCCGTGGTACAAGCCGGACGTACTCGGCTACGACGGGGTGTTGCCGCTGCCGCAACTGGGCGACAAGGGCGCCGACCGGTTCCTCGCCGCGATGGGCGACGGGAGCGTGCGTGTGTTCAAGCCGAGCAAACTGGGCGAAAAAACGCTCCGGGCGCTGATTACGATCCAGGGCGGCGAGGTCATCACGCTGCCGTGAGTACTCAAAGTAGTAGGCACACTCCGTGTGCCGTCGCAACGCACAAATAGATACCAACGGCACACGGAGTGTGCCTACTACTTTCACCCTCTCCTCAAGGTTTTCCCCATGAACCGCGCACGTCTGTTGCTCGCGCCGGCGCTGG
>CAZBXY010000367.1:0-7833 GCA_964495365.1 uncultured Frigoriglobus sp.
CCCTTGCGGTACTCGCGGAACAGCATGGCGTTGGCCTCGTTCGCGTGCCGCGAAAGATCCTTGAACTTCTCGGTCTTCGGGTCGATCGTGAGCGGCAGGCCGAACCGCCCCTTCGTGTCCCCCGCGTCCACCTTGTTCGCCTTCAGGTGCGCGAGCATCCCGTCGGCGAACTCGTTCACGGCCTTGTCGGTCGAAACCTTCTCGGCCTTTGCGATCGGCATCTCGGTGCCGAGCCGGTAGCTGATGTTCGCCAGGTGGCACAGCGCCGCGGAGAGGTGCCCGTCGGCGATGTCAGAGGTCAGCTCCTCATGCTTGCGGCTGCGGACCGCCTTCACGAAGTTGTCGAAGTGGTGTTGATCGTCGCCGATGAACGCCATCTCGCCCTTCGAGTTCTTGCCCCAGCCGAAGCGGGCCACTTCCTTGCCGGCCTTGTCGTAGGCGATCCCGCCGGCGTAGTTCGGACACACCACGTAGCCCTCGGTGCCGACCCAGATGTTCCCGACCCGCGCCCCCTTGTAGTCAGTCGAGGGCAGCCCGCGGACCTCGAAGATCATCTTTGCGTCGGTGTAGTCGAACACACACAGTTGCGTGTTGGCGGTTTCGCCGTCATCGACGTAGCCGAACCGGCCACCGACGCTGAACGCCATGTTCGGCATCGTCGTCTTCGCCAGCCCCCAGCGGGCCTTGTCCATCTCGTGAACGCCCTGGTTGCCGAGGTCGCCATTGCCGAAGTCCCAGATCCAGTGCCAGTCGTAGTGAACGGTGCCGTTGTTCTTCACGTTCCGCTTCGGCATCTTCAGCGGGGCCGGGCCGCACCAGAGGTCGTAGTCCATCGTCGCTGGCGGCTTCTGCTCGCCCATCTTGAGGCCCGTGTCGCCGATGCTCGGGCGGTTCTTGTAGCACAGCCCGATCGCCAGATCGACCTTGCCGAGCTTGCCGCTCTGCACGTAGGCGATCGCGTCGCGCATCCCGGGGTTGCTGCGGCTCTGCGTGCCCACCTGGCAGATGCGCTTGTACTTGCGCGCCGCGGCGGTCATGATCGCGCCCTCATGCACGTTGTGCGTCGCCGGCTTCTCGACGTACACGTCCTTGCCCGCCTCCATCGCCCACACCGCCATCAGCGCGTGCCAGTGGTTCGGCGTCGCGATCGACACCACGTCGATGTCCTTGTTCTCGATGACCTTCCGAATGTCCTTCTCGTACTTCGGGGCCTGCTTCTGCACCTTCTCGATGCTGCGCATCGCGCTGCCGATGACGGCCTCGTCGCAGTCGCAGACGGTGGTGATTTCGCAGTTGTTCTTGCCGAGGAACCCGCCGACGTGGCTCATCCCGCGCCCGCGGACGCCGACCACCGCGACGCGGAGCTTGTCGGCCTGGGCCTTGACCGACACGGCGGGCTTTTCGTCGGCGACGGCCGTGGAGCCGGTCGCGGCAGCCGCGGCGAGGATCGCGGACCGGTTGAGGAATTCGCGACGACTGAAGATGTCCATGAGCAGCTCCCCGGCGCGGCCGGGTATGGGGTGAAAGGGAGAGTCGGGCGGCAGCGAATCTGAATAACACTCTAATCGGACGGCGAGCCGGAAAAAAGGGTTGTCTCACCGAACCGCCGATTGGCGGCGCGGAAGTTGTCGGAGTACAACCCCCTACACCCACTTCCACGAGGTTCCGCCATGCGTCTCCTCCTTTCCCTCGCATTCGCGCTCGCACTCGCGCTGCCGGCACCGGCCGCACCGAAGAACGTGTTGTTGCTCGTCGCCGACGATCTCGGGCTTCAGGTCGGGTGTTACGGCGACAAGGTCGCGAAAACACCCAACATCGACGCGCTGGCGAAAAGCGGTACGCGGTTCATGCACGCCTTCGCGTCGGTCGCGTCGTGTAGCCCCAGCCGGGCCACGCTCCTCACCGGGATGCCCACCCACCAGTGCGGGCAATATGGCCTCGCCCATGCCACGCACAACCAGCACTCGTTCCGCACCGTTCGCGGACTGCCGGCACTGCTCGGCCCCGCGGGCTACCGATCGGGCGTGATCGCAAAGCTGCACGTGCAGCCGAAGGAGGTTTTTCCGTTCGATGTCGAGATCGGCGGCAACGGACGCAACCCGGTGCAGATCGCCGAGCAAGCGAAGAAGTTCTTCGCCGAGAGCGGCGACAAGCCGTTCTTCCTGCTGGTGGGCTTCACCGACCCGCACCGCGCTGCGAAGGGCTTTGCCAATGACGGGAAGTACCCCGACAGCGTCCCGGCGGTGAAGTTCGATCCGAAAACCGTGCCGGTGCCGTACCACCTGCCCGACACCGACGAGGTGCGGGCCGAACTCGCGGAATACTATCAGTCGATCGCGAGGCTCGATCACGGCGTCGGTCTCGTGCTGAAGGAACTTGAAGCCGCAAAGCAACTCGACAACACGCTCGTCATCTTCCTGAGCGACAACGGCATCCCGTTCCCCGGTGCGAAGACGACGCTCTACGACGCCGGCGTTCACCTGCCGCTCCTGATCCGCAAACCGGGTCAGAAAGCGGGCGTCGCGTGCTCCGCGATGGCGAGCTGGACCGACCTCGCGCCGACGATCCTCGACTGGTGCGGTGTGAAGCCCGCTCCCGTCGGCAAGAAGGACGCCCCGCTTCCCGGCCGCTCGCTACTTCCCCTCCTCGAACAGGAAAAGGCCGAGGGCTGGGACCGCGTGTTCGGCTCTCATCAGTTTCACGAGGTCACGATGTACTATCCGATGCGGATGGTGCGCACGCGAACGCACAAGTACATCCTGAACCTGGCGCACCCGCTGGAGTACCCGTTCGCGTCGGACCTGTGGGGTTCGGACATGTGGCAGGGCGTGCTGAAGCGCCGCGACAAGTTCATGGGCCAGCGCGAGGTGCGGTCGTTCCTGCACCGCCCGAAGGAAGAGTTCTACGACGTATCCAAAGACCCGAACGAGCTGAACAACCTGATGCTCGACGCGAAGTGGCTCGCGGTGCCCTCGAATCAGGTGCTCGTGGGCGCGCACAAGAGCTGGCTGGCCGACTGGCGGAAGAAGACGCTCGACCCGTGGCTCATCAAGGACGAGCACGAATAAGTAGTAGGCACACTCCGTGTGCCGTCGCTTTGGGAGTGGTCAAGCAACGGCACACGGAGTGTGCCTACTACTCTGAAGCGGAATGCGCCCGACCCGCCGTCGTCATACGAACAGGACCGCTCGAAAACCTCCGTCCGTGAGGTGCGTATGTTCTACCTGACACTCCCGTTTGCGCTGGTCGTGATCGGGGTCGCGATCTACGCGGCCCGCCGGGAACCGCACGAGGTCCGCTGGCCGGATTTCTTCGGCGTCGGTGGAAGTATCGCGGTGCTGTCCGGCCTGCTGTTCGGTTCAATAACGGTACTCCAGGTGTTCGGCCTGCTCGTCGTCGCCCTTCTGATCTGGCACTTCACCCGCGCGCGGCTGCGGACGTTCCTCCCGCTACTCGTCTTGGCCGTCGGCATCCCCTACGGGTTGATCGGCCGCGACATGCTCAAGCAACAGGCCAAGTACGACCAACTCCGGCAGGAGTACCCGATGGAATCGCTCGCGGCGCGCGTGCCCGAACCGCGGGCCGACCTCCGCACCCCGCTGCCCGCTGAGTTCGCGGCGAAGCTAAATAATTTCGAGGGGGTGGTCGAGTTCGAAGCGGGGCGCACGCTGCGGACCGCCCACCTCCGGGCCTTGCACGAGCGCACCGTGTACTCGTTCGTAGAAAGTCCCGGCTTTGGTGTTATGCGGACGGTTCGCGAGGTGCGTCCCTCCGCGGAGAACCTGAAGGAGAAGCCCGAGCGCCCACCGACGCCGGGTCAGCCCGGGTCGCCGGCGTTGTGGGGGAGCGAGCCGTTCGAGCCGCTCGCGGACCGCGACGCGCTTTACGGAATGCACGCCAGCGGCCTCCTGGACTTCGTGAACCCGCGCGGGTGGGGCTACGTCAAGGGCCGCGATCGCGTCGCCGGGTTCCTGTCGCACCGATTCAGCAAGGTGCCCGAAGCCAAAACCTGGGAAGTGCAGCGCGTCGAACTGGTCGGCCTCTTGAAGCACCCCGAACCGCGCGTGTACCTGTCCGACAAGCTCCCCGCGATGGCCGACCTACAAAACGCCCCGACGCGCCCGCTCGACGTGTTCGAGGTCGCCGGACTGGACGCGGTGCGACGCGGCGAGGAGGGCTTCGCGGCCCGGCGCGGCGACGTGGTGCGGTTCGTGGGCGGCATCCGCAGCGCGAAACAGTGCGTCGAGTGCCACGGGGGCGAACGCGGCGACCTGCTCGGTGCGTTCTCGTATACTCTGCGGGCGAAGAGCGGTCCGTAGGGCGTTCCGGGCGCGCAAATGTCTTTGTGGTGGTGCGTGCGGGCGGGACGCCCGCGCCACCACAAACCATCATTCGTCGTAAAGCCACACGTCCACCACTTCGCCCGGCGCGAGGCGCTCGGCGTCGTGCGGGACCAGCACAAACCCGTCGGCCGCGACCGCGGTGCTGAGGTTCGATGCCCCGCCGCTCGCTGGCGGCACGACCGAATCGCCCTCGATCTTCACCCGCACGTAATCGACCCGCCCGGGCGCCGACGCGATCGCCCCCGCGAGCGGGAGCGCGCGTTTCCGGTGCGGTAACTCCCACGGCCGCCCGCCGAGCCGCCGCACGACGCGCCCGGCGAACAGGTCGTAGGCGCACAGGCACGACACCGGGTTGCCGGGCAGCAGAAACACCGGCACCGGCAGGAACGCGACCCCCAGCGGCCCCGCGGGGCGCAGCGCGACGCCGTGAACCGCGAGTTCGCCCAGCTCTGCCGCGGCGCGCGGGGCGTGGTCTTCCGTGCCCACCGACGTACCGCCGGAAACGAAGATCACGTCCGCTTCGGCGGCCGCGGCGCGCATTGCTTCGCGGATCGCGGCAAGGTCGTCCGGGAGCCGTCGCACCGGGAGCACCTCCGCGCCGTCGCGCGCCGCGAGCGCCGCGAGCATCGGCGAGTTGCTGTCCACGATCTGAAAGCCCCCCGGTGTCTCGCCCGGCGGGAGCAGTTCGTTGCCGGTCACGAGGATCGCGACCCTGGGGCGCCGAACCGCGCGCACGGTCGCGGCGCCGATCGACGCGAGCAGCCCCACGTCCTGCGGCCGGAGCCGGCGCCCGGCGGGTAGCACCGCAGCGCCCTTCGCCACGTCCTCGCCGACGCGGCCGATGTGCTTGCCGGGCGAAACGGGTTCGGGCACGAGGATGTGACATTCGCCCTCGTGCCAGACGTGTTCGGCCATCACCACCGCGTCCGCCCCGGCGGGCACCGGCGCGCCGGTCGTAATTTGCACCGTTTGATACGGCCCCAATTCGTACTCGTGGGGGCGCCCCGGGAGCGATTCGCCGGCGATTTCGAGAGCGCACGGGTCGGCGGAGGTCGTTCCGGCGAGGTCGGCAGCGCGGACCGCAAAGCCGTCCATCGCGGCTCGGGCGAACCCGGGCACGTCCACTGCCGACACGACCGGGTCCGCCAGTACGCGCCCGGCGGCGCCGAGTAGCGATACCGGTTCGCCCGGCAGCGCCGCGGTGCGCGCGTCGAGCAGCGCCAGCACCGTGGCGATTTCCGCGCGTGTCTGGAACCCGCGCATCCGAACGTCAACGAACTCCGGCTCACTCATTCGCAGTCCTCGCAGAATCGGCTCCGCGTAATCGTTACGATTGTACGCCTCCGCCCCGTTTCGCAAGTCCGCGTGTTCGGCGTGATCGGCACAATCGCCCGTCTGGTGCGGAAAACGTGCCGGTTTCGCTCAAGTGTTGCCCCGCCCCCACGCAAGGCGGCCTTACATTTGAATGTCGTATGTATCAGCCGCACGGCGCCCGGCAGAGAGCCGGCGCCCGAACCGCGGCTCGCGGAGCGAACCGCCCGCGTCCACCTTCCCCCGCCCACGGACGGCCCGCGAACTGACGGAGCGACCGATGACCCTCAAGCGCACGTTCCTGGCCCTGATCGCCTTCACCCTGTTGCTCCCGCTGTCCGGGTGCGGGTGCCGCCGGCAATGCTGCGGCGACCGCAGCTTTGCCCCGCCGCCGAGCAACTGCTGCCCCACCCCCGGGCCGAGTTTCAGCCCCGGGCCGCACGTCCACCCGTGATCGCGCCGGACGAACCGCGCGGTTTCTTGGAAGCACCTGTTGCGGGCGCGCCCGGTCGGTTACGCTCGGACGGTATGACCAGCGACGGCGACGCCCTGTTCCGCGCGATCTGCGAGCAGCCGTGGGAGGACACCCCGCGGCTGGTGTACGCCGATTGGCTGGAGGAGAACGGCCACTCACAGCGAGCCGAGTTCATCCGCGTGCAGATCGAAATTGCCAGACTGGGAATGAATCTACGTAAACCAGAGTTAGTTGCTCGGGCGAGCCTGCTTCACCGGGAATCGTGCGGCGCGTGGACCCGCGGTTCCCCAACCGGCCCTGGCGTGCGAATCGGGCGCGACCTCACCCGCGGGTTCTACCACGAAGTGGCGTTCGAGCGGTTACAGGTATTCCTGGAGTACGCGGACACGGTTTTCAACTGGACTCCGATCGACACGATGAGCATCCAACTGAGATCGGACGCAATGCTCCGTGAGGTTCTGGCTTCGCGGTACGTGTCACGATTGACCAAGTTCTCGCTCCTGTCACAGAACGGGGATGTCGCCTGCGAGTACCTTGCGAGTTGTCCGAACCTCGCGCACCTGACGGAACTGGAATTCCCCGCGTCGCAGGCGACTGACGCGGGGGCGATGTTGCTGGCCAACTCTCCACACCTGTCGTCGCTCGCGCGACTACGGCTCGGGACGGCCCCGCTGACAAAACCCACTATCGCATTATTGACGAAGCGGTTCGACACCTTCCGGCGCTAGCGCGGCTCGTTCGCCGTCCGACTTCGGAACAGCCAATACAGGACCGTCTTGATCTCGAACGGTCTAAACGAAACTCCTCACAAGCGCGGAAAGTAGTTCCGCGGGTCGCGGCAGGCGTCGTAGTCGCTTTGGGAAATGGGAAGCGGAATCGTACCGGGAACCCCGGTCCCGGTTCCGTCTTTCGACGGAAAGGCACTGGCGAGAGTGGCCTTCTTCGGGTTCTTGGGATCGTTCGCTAACCGCTTCACCTCATCGACCGCCTCGGCCAAATCCTTGTCCCGTGAGAACACGAGAGCGACATCGTATTGGTCTTCGCGAAAGAACCGGATCATGTCAACGGCGAGTCGGACGTCGATCCCTTTTTCGGTAAATGTGGTCGTTTCAAGAATGACCCCGTCCGGGGCTTCGGCGAGGTTGTCGAAATGGAGCCGTCCTGGGTACTCGCTGCCGTCGGGGAGGTAGATCTTCACCTGGTCGTACAGTTTGATCGAGATCGTCTTGTAGTTGAGCTTCCGGGTGACGACTTCGACGCCCAGGCGCTTCATCGCCGCGCCTTTGTTCGCCCAGAAAACGGACCACCGGCGGTTCTGTTGTTCGGACGGAACGCCGGTGTAAAAGCGAATGTGACGGAGATCCCATCCGCGCTGCGCGCAGACCAGATTCGCCAGCTTGAACGGGTCGAAGTCGGGGTGGGGAACGTCGAACTCGCGCTCGGCGTCGTGGAACAGGTTCTGGCCGTCAAAGAATACATACGCCCGCGGCTTGGCCATAGGCGCGAGTGCTGGTTGAGACGTGGACATGAAAAAACCCCGCCGGGGCCTTGCGGCTGGCCGGACGGGGCAAGAGATCGAACGGTTGGATCGCTTCACGACCCACCGGCATTATAACATCGACTCACCGCGCGTCAATTCTGGAAACAATTTCGGCTCATGTCATCCAGTGGGTGGTTGGCCTTCTGCGGGTGGTGGGTCTCTGG
>CAZBXY010000368.1:0-7801 GCA_964495365.1 uncultured Frigoriglobus sp.
CTGGCCACCGAGACCGAGGCGTGCGTCGGGGCGCTGCGGGAGCAACTCGACGCGCTGGTACCCAACGCGGGCAACCTGTTCGGGGTCACCAACTGGAACTCGCCCGATGAGGTCGTCGCCGCGTTCGCCGGGCTGGGCCTGAGTCTCACCTCGACCGACGATGATGCCCTGGCCGCGCTGGACAACCCGGCTGCAGCACTCTTGCGGGAGTACCGGGCCGCGGCGAAGTTGTCGGGCACCTACGGGCACCAGTGGCTCCGCCATGTCGCGGGCGATGGCCGGGTGTACGCCGACTGGAAGCAGATCGGGGCCGGGGCGTCGGGCCGGATGTCGTGCAAGGAACCCAACTTGCAGCAGCTCCCACGTGATCCCCGCTATCGGCGGTGCTTCGTCGCCCCGTCCGGCCGGGTGCTGGTGAAGGCGGACTACTCGCAGATCGAGCTGCGGATCGCCGCCAAGATTTCCGGCGACACCCGGATGTTGGACGCGTACCACCGCAACGAGGACTTGCACACGGCCACCGCACGTGCCGTGCTGGGCAAGACCGAGGTGACCAAGGCCGACCGCCAGCTCGCCAAAAGTCTGGCGTTCGGATTACTTTACGGGATGGGGGCCAAGTCGCTGGCCGCCTACGCGGCGTCGAACTTCGGCGTGGCGCTGACCGAGGCCGAAGCGGCCAAGCACCGCGACGCGTTCTTCCGCACATACCCGGGCCTGCGGGCCTGGCACCGGGCCGTACCCAACGGCACGATCGCAACCCGCACCCTCGCCGGACGCCGGCGCGTGAATGTCAGCGCGTTCACCGAGAAGCTCAACACCCCGACGCAGGGCGCGGGGGCCGACGGGCTGAAGCGGGCGCTGGCCCTGTTGTGGGAGCGGCGGGCCACGTGCCCGGGCGCGTTCCCGGTGCTGCTCGTCCACGACGAGATCGTCGTCGAGTGCGCCGAATCCCAGCAGGAAGACGCGGCGGTGTGGGTGCGGGACGCGATGCGCGACGGCATGGCCCCGCTGATCAACCCGGTGCCCGTCGAGGTCGAGGTGTCCGTCGTCGGCCGCACCTGGGGCGGGTGATCCCGCGCCGGTTCGCCCACGTGCGTGCGTGTCGGGTCCGGTGCGAGATGGGCCGTTGAGGCGCACCAACGAGACCGACCCCACCGGTGCGTTGGCGGGGCCGTTATGGGCAACGAGTCGGTGATCGTGAGTCAGGCCGCGGGGATTTTCTCTGTCGTCTCCGGGACCGCCGGCCCCTCCGCGGTCGCGGGTGCGGTGGCCTTCTTCCTCGCCTTCTTCGGCGTGTTCTTCTTCTTGGCGCCCTTCTTCGCGGATTTCTCATCGGTCGGAACCGTGTTGCCGGTGGCGGCGAAGCGCCCGGGTGCGGTCTTCTGGAAGCGGCTGTCCTTGCCCTTGAGGGTGATCTCGCGCAGCAAAGCGGCGTAAAGAGTGGCCGCGGGAGTCCGGCCGTTGGGGCTGGTCCATAGGCCCTTGGCGGCCATTGCCCCGATCAGCTCCTGCGTGGTCATCGACGTGCCCTTCTCGGCCAGCACCACCACCGCCGCATCGAGCGCGCTGAGCTTCTTCTTCGGCACGGGTGCGGTCTTCGCGGCCTTCGTCTGAGGCGTGACCTTCGTGCTCTTCGTGTTCCTCGAGGTCTTCTTCGCGGGCATGTTCGTCTCCGGTGTGCGTGTTTCGGCTGCCCTCATCAGGCGGCGGGAGCCACCCGCCGCGACGCCTCGGTCCGGGCGTTTCGGCTTCAGGAGTTCACCGGGATCGTGACGATCTGGCCGCGGAGGTCGTGGAGGTAGGCGAACACCGATCCAAATGCCGCCAGCCACGCCGCATCGTCGGCGCTCACCACGACGAACCGACCGCCCCAGGACAGCGCCCGGCCGCCGGTCGTGCGGGCGTAATCGATCGCGGCGCGGGCGGTGAGGAACTCGGCCAGATCGATCTCGCGGTCGGGTTGTTCGTTCGGGCAAGACATCGGAGCCTCTGGTTCGGGTTGAGGGGATCGTTAAGCGAACACGCGATCGGCTAACTCGGCGGTGAGGAACCGCACCACCGCCCGCGCCACCGGGTCGTGCGCCGGCACATCGGGGCCTCGGTCCCAGTTGAACACCACCGCCCGGTCGCATACGCGCTGGACCCAGAGCTTGGAAATGCGGCTGGCGCCCAGTTCGTAGTCGGGGTTCTCGGCGTGGTTCTCGAACACCAGCGCCTGGAACCGGTGACCGGCCACAAGCCCGATCACCCAGACACCGCCCACACCGAACCGCGGGGGTTGGCGGGTGAAGGTGAGGTCGCTGCCGAAGGCCGGGTCGGTCGTGTGCGTCGCGGAACTCATGTGCGTCTCCTCGGGGTGCGGGCAAAGGCCGATCGAAGGTGTGACACAGTTACCTCGCGCCGCGCGACACATCCAGGTGATTCGCTGGTTTTTCCAGGATTTCGTGAGAGCCGACCGCACCGAAAAGAATTCCGGTAAATCGCGCCACTTCGTCCGCCACTTCGCGCGCCGACGGTGATGAAAGAGAAGTAGGGACGTTGTGCGCAAACGAGGTGAACGATGGACGTGGTGATGCGACCGATCGGCTCGATCCGACCCTACGAGAACAACCCTCGCGATAACGAGGCGGCAGTGGAGGCCGTCGCCGCGTCGATCAAGGCTTTCGGGTTCCGTCAGCCGATCGTGGTGGACGAGCAGGGCGTGATCATCGTGGGCCACACCCGGTACAAGGCGGCACTCAAGCTCGGTATGACCGAGGTGCCGGTCCACGTCGCCCGCGGCCTCTCGCCGGAGCAGGCGCGGGCGTACCGGATCGCGGACAACCAGACGGCCACGCTTGCGACCTGGGACGAGGACAAGCTGCCCCTGGAACTGATGGCCCTCCAGAGCGCCGACTTCGACCTGTCGCTGACCGGGTTCCCCGAGGACGAACTCCTGCGCCTGCTCACCGCCCCGCCGCCCGAGCCACTGTCCGATCCCGACGACGTGCCCGACCCGCCCGCCGAACCCGTCACCCGGCCCGGCGACCTGTGGGCGCTGGGTCGGCACCGGCTGCTCTGCGGCGATGCGACGAAACACGAGGATCTGGCGCGCCTGCTTCCTTCGGGCAAGGCGGACCTGCTGCTGACGGACCCGCCCTACAACGTCGGCTACGAAGGGAAGACGAAGGACGCGCTGACGATCGCCAACGACGACCTCGACCCGGCCGCCTACCGCGCGTTCCTCACCGGCGCGCTCGCGACCGCGGGCAAGCACCTGCGCCCGGGCGGCGGGTTCTATCTGTGGCACGCGGACCTGATGGGGCTCGACGTGCGCATCTCGTGTGCGGGGGCGGGGCTGCGGGTGCGGCAGTGCCTGGTGTGGGTCAAGTCGGTGCTGGTGCCGGGGCGCCAGGACTACCAGTGGAAGCACGAGCCGTGCCTCTACGGCTGGGCCGAGGGCGCCGCCCACACGTGGCTGTCCGACCGCGCCCAGACCACGGTCCTGGAGTTCGACAAGCCCGCCCGCAATGCCGACCACCCGACCACCAAGCCGGTGGACCTGTTCGCCTACCTGATCGCCAACTCCTGCACACCCGACGGACTGGTTCTGGACCCCTTCGCCGGTTCGGGGACGGCACTCGTCGCGGCCGAGCAGACCGGCCGGCGGGCGGCCCTGGTGGAGTTGGACCCGCGCTATTGCGATGTCGTGGTGGCCCGGTTCGAGGCGGTGACGGGCCAGAAGGCCCAGCGGGTCGCGGCACCGTAACGCGAGGCACTCATGCGCCTGGACAAGCGACTGACGCGGATCGAAACGGCGCTGGCGACCCGGGTGCGGGCCGACGGTTTCCACGTCGTCGAGGCCGTCCCCCTCGGCGACGAGCGGGCCGGCGGGCGCCCGCCGGGGTTGTACCGCGACGGCCCTGACGGATCGTTGGCGGGTCTATTGGTATTCGACCCCGCCCGAGGCGAACCCGAGGTGCTCGAGGAACGACTGGCTCCGTGGGGACTGCTGATCACCTGCGGACCGGATGTCATCGAGCCGCCGGAGTACCCGGCGTAGCGGGACGGGCGGCCTGAAAACCTGTCAGTTCGTGCCACGGTGGAGTGAGAGATGGGCAAGGGGAGCAAGCCGAAGCCGGCGGGTCCGCCGGCGGAGAACCGCAAGAAGGAGGGCGAGATGCTCGTCCTGGCGCTGGCGTGCGGAGCCACCGTCGAGGCCGCGGCCCGCCAGTGCCAGGTGTCCGAGAGCACCGTCTACCGACGGCTCCGAGACTCCAAGTTCAAGGCCCGGGTTCAAGAGGCTCGCGGGGAGATGGTGCGGCGCTCGGCCGGGATGCTCACCGCCGCGGCCGGCGAATCGGTCCGCACCCTCTTGGCCTTGCAGAAGGAATCGATCACCCCGGCGGTAAGGCTGGGTGCCGCTCGTGCCGTGTTGGAGCTGGGGATCAAGGTCCGGGAGTTGGCCGACCTGGAGGCCCGGATCGCCGCACTCGAATCACAAGCCGGGATCGCGGGGGCCGACACATGAGGCTCGCCGCCCGGGTGCAGAAGCTGGAGGCCACGGTCCGGCCGGTACGGCGCACCCGACCGGTGCCGGACGACCCGGTAGCGTTCGCCCGCGGGCTATTGGCCGGAACCTTCGGGGTCGAGGACCTCGACCCGACCGACCCGGACCAGACCGGGTGGCTGGTCCGGCTCCACACGTTCCTGGACACACTCGGCCCTGAACATCAGGAGTGGCTCAGGGGCCAGCGCCAGCTGCACCCGCGGGCGTACCCGGACGCAGTGCTGTTACCCGCGACTGACGAAGAGATCTGGGCCGCACTGGACGAGGTCATGCGCCGCGGCTGAACCCGATCTCGAACGAGGACAAGCGATGAACCTGCGCGGGCGCCTGAACCGGGTCACCAAGCACCTGCGCGCCGCGCACCCCGACGGCCCGCTGACGGTCGTGCTGGTCGAACCCTCCCCCGACGGGCGACACGGTGCCCGCCGGCGCACCAACGCGGCCAGGTTGCCGGTCCTGGAACTCGCGATCGATCCTGCGGGTGGTCCGGTGGAGTTGCCGGCTCCGCCGTTCAAGCTGGTGTGCGGGACCGACCCGATCGACCTGGTCTGACCGACGGAAGGAGTGAACCGTGCTGGCGATGCGGAAAGCAATCGGTCCGCGCTTGTGCCGGCTGGAGGTGCTAGCCCGCGAGGCGTCACGCGCCGATCGTCAGGCGCTGGAGAAGCTGCGGCTGGACCCCACCACCGTGATGACCGCCGCTGGCCAAAACCCGGACCCCTGGCAAGAGAAGGTGCTCCGCACCGACGCGGATCGAGTGCTGATGCTGGCGAGCCGCCAGTCCGGCAAGTCGAGCGTCTCCGCAGCACTTGCGCTCTCGACCGCCCTGCTGGCACCGCATTCCCCGGTGCTGTTGCTGTCGCCGAGCGACCGGCAGTCGGGCGAGCTGTTCCGCAAGGTGGTGGACCTCTACGACGCGCTGGGACGGCCACTGCCCGCCGAGTCCCGCACGGCCCGCAGGCTCGAACTGGCCAACGGCTCCCGCATCCTGTCCTTGCCGGGCACGGAGAAGACCCTGCGCGGGTTCAGCGGGGTGGCGCTGCTGGTGATCGACGAGGCCGCCCGGGTCGATGACGGCCTCTACTACGCCGTGAGGCCCATGCTCGCGGTTTCGGGCGGGAGGCTGGTGGCGCTGTCTACCCCCTACGGCAAGCGCGGGTGGTTCCACGACGAGTGGTTCGGAGAAGGAACCTGGGAGCGGGTGCGCGTGACCGCCGAAGAGTGCCCCCGGATCTCCAAAGAGTTTCTGGAAGAGGAGCGCCGGGCCCTGGGCGAGCGCTACTACCGCCAGGAATACATGACGGATTTCTCGGAGTGCGTGGACGCCGTGTTCAGCTACGCCGACATCATGCGGGCGCAATCGAGTGACGTGCTGCCCCTGTTCCCGATCGCGCCATCGGGAGGTCGGTAATGGCCCTGCCGAACCTGCGCCACTTCGTCGGGCTGGACCTCGGACAAACGCATCAGTACTCCGCACTGGCGGTGCTGGAGCGAAGGATCGCGGCCCACGGGCGCACGATCGCCGACATCCGACCGCCCTACGCCGTGCGACACCTGGAGCGGTTTGCGCCGGGCACGCCCTACCCGCAGATCGCCGAGTCGGTCCGCACACTGCTTCAGACCCCGGCGGTGTCGGGGGCGTTGTTATTGGTGGACATCACCGGCGTGGGTCAGGCGGTCAAGGAACTGCTCCACGACGAGCTTTGGAACCAGGTGCGGTGCCACTTCGCCCCGATCGCGGTGGTCGGCTCGGGACCGGTGTTGGTGGGTGGCGGACCCTCCTGCGGCATCCCGGTGCCCAAGCTCGAACTGGTCAGCACCATGCAGGTCTTGCTCCAAACGCAGCGGCTGAAAATCGCCGAGTCCCTGCCCGACGCGAAGGTGCTGGTGCGCGAACTGGAGACGTTCCGGGCCGCACCGCCGGTGCTGAGGGGTGAGGCGATCGAGCCGTGGCGGGAGCGGGACCACGACGACCTGGTGTTGGCGATCGCGGTGGCCGCCTGGGCCGGCGAGCGGAACCTCCCCGACCAGGTGTACTGAACCGCCGAAGGAGGGATCACGATGGCGACCGAGCGGCCACCGAAGTTGAGCTATTACGCGGGTCTGGACCTGGGCCGCACCTGGGAACCGACCGCACTGGCGGTCGTCGAACGCGCCGAGCCGGCCGACGGCCACGGCGACTTGGCCAAGATGCGTTACGCGGTGCGTCACCTGGAGCGGTTCGCCCCCGGCACCCCCTACCCCGACATCTTCGCCCGCGTCGGCGCCCTGTTCGCCAGACCCCCACTCGCGCGCACAACGATCGTGGTCGATTACACCGCGGTCGGCCGGACGGTCGTGGAGGCCCTGCGCCGCACCAAGGTGAGCGCAACCCTCAAGCCGGCCACCGTGACCGCCGGATTGACGGCCCGGCCCGACGACCGGGGCGGGTGGCTGGTTCCCCGGACCGAGTTGGTCGGCCTGATGCAACTCCTGTTGCAGTCGGGGCGCCTCAAGGTCGCCGAGGCCCTGACCGAAGCGGACACGCTGTTGCGGGAACTGGAGACGTTCAAAGCGGAAGTACCGACCAAACTCGATGACGACCTGGCCGCTTGGCGCGAGCGCGATCACGACGATTTGGTGCTGGCCACGGCCCTGGCGGCGTGGGAGGGCGACCGGCACAGCGGCTACTACTTCGCCTGGGCGCCCGCCGTGATCGAGCCGAACCGGGGCCTGTCCTCGGGCTGGTGGTGGAGCGGACTGCGATGAATCCCTTCACCGCCGGAGCCGACCTCGGCCAAGCACGCGATCCCTCGGCCATCGCCGTCGTCGAGCGGATCGCCTCGATTGTCCCTGCTTCGCCGGCGGTGTTCGCGGTACGGCACCTCGAACGGCTTCCGCTGGGCACCCCGTACCCAGAAGTCGCGGCCCGGCTGGCGGCGCTGTTCGACCGCATACCCCTGTCCGGCGGGACGCTCGTGGTGGACGAGACCGGGGTCGGTAAGCCGGTCGTCGATCTGCTCCGCACCCTGCCCATCCGCGCAACCCTCTGCCCACTGACGATCACCTCCGGCTCGCGGGCGCGACTCGACCCCGGCGGGCGGTGGCGGGTGCCCAAGAAGTTGCTCGTGGCGAACGTGCAGCGGCTCCTCGGTGCGGGTCGGCTGAAGATCGCCGGCGGGCTGCCCGAAGCCGCCGCGCTTCTGCGCGAACTGGCCTGGTAATCGGCGCGCAATTCTGGTTCTTCCGCCGAGTTGGTGACGTGGTATCTGG
>CAZBXY010000369.1:0-5765 GCA_964495365.1 uncultured Frigoriglobus sp.
CAAGCACTCTTTCTCCCCCTTCCTTCTTAGGGAAGGGGGCCGGGGGGTTAGGTTCTTCCGGCTTCACGTGTACTCCCCGCGCCCGGTGGCCTTCAGCTTGTCCACGATCTCCTTCACCTTGTCCTCGAACTTGCGATCGGCGACGAGGATCGCGTTGCCGTCCTGAACGATGAGCAGGTTGCTCACGCCGTATGTCCCGATCACGCGGTCGGCGGCGCCGACGATCACGCAGTTCTTCGTGTCGATGCCGCAGTGGTTGGCCTGCACGGTGTTGCCGTCGGCGTCCTGCGGGTTGCCGCGCTCGAGCGCCAGCCAACTCCCCACGTCGTCCCAGGTGTAAGGGGCGTTCAGAACGAGCACCTTGCCCTCCTTCGCGGCGTCCTGCATCACCGCGAAGTCGATGCTCTTTTTCTCCGCCCGCTTGTAGTTCGCGCGGAACACCTCGCCCCAGCCTGAAGAACCCCATGCGTTGGCGATCTGGCACACGACCGCGTGAATGTCCGGCTTGCGGGCGTGCAGTTCGCCGAGGATCGTTCGCGGTCTCCACACGAAGATGCCGCTGTTCCAGTCGTACCCGCCGCTCGCCACGTACTGCTCGGCCACCGCCGGCGGTGGCTTCTCCTTGAACTCGACCACGTGCGCCGCGTTCACGCCCTGGCGCACGCCGGCGGGTTCGCCGCGCTTGATGTAGCCGTAACCGGTTGAGGGGAACGTGGGGCGGATTCCGAAGGTGACGAGCTTGTCGGGGAAGTCGGCGGCGAACTGCTCGGCCGCGTGGAGCGCCCGGCGGAACTCCTGTACCGGTTCGATCGCGTGATCGGCCGGCATCACGGCGATGGTCGCGTCGGGATCGACTTTTCCGATGATCGCGGCGCCCAAGCCCACACACGGGGCGGTGTCGCGGCCCTCCGGTTCGCCGATGATGTTCGCCGCGGGCACCTCGGGTAGCTGCGCGCGTGTCTCCGCGACGTACGCCTCGCCGGTAACGACCCACGTGCGCTCCGGCGGCACCTGCGCCGCGACCCGATCGACCGTGCCTTGCAGGAGCGTGCGGTCGCCGCTGAACGTGAGGAACTGCTTGGGGCGCTTGGCGCGGCTCCGCGGCCAGAACCGCGTCCCGCCGCCGCCGGCCATAATCATCGCGTGCAACATGGGAGATCCGTTGTGTTGTTCTTTTCGGGTGGCCTGCTCTCTTCGAGAGCAGGAGGTCGCACCTTCAGTCGCGCATTCCGTTTCACGCAGACGCTTTCGTCTTTCATTGCCATCGCTCTCGGAGAGAGCGACCCACCCGAATGTACTGCCTAAAACCGAAACTTCAGCCCGTCGTACGCCGGTTCGACCCCCGGCGGGAGCGTGCGCATCAGCTCGTCGTACTCCATCGTGTGGGCCATGTGCGTGAAGTACGCCTGCCGGGGCTTCACGCGTCGGATCGCCTCCAGCGCCTGCCCCACGTCGAAGTGCGACGGGTGCGGCTTGTCCGGCCGCAGCGCGTCGATCACAAAGACATCCAGCCCTTCCAGGAGCGCCCAACTCCGGTCCGGGATCGCGCTCACGTCGGTGCAGTACGCGACGTTGCCGACGCGGAACCCGAACACGTTGAACCGCCCGTGCAACAGCGGGATCGGGGTGAACCGCTGGCCCAGCACCTCGAACGGGCGCTCGTCGATGCGGAGCAGTTCGAGCCGCGGGATCATGCCAACCGGTAGGTCGGCGCTGTACGCATCGAACACGTAGGCGAACGCCTGCCGGATGATCGCTTCGACCTCATCGGTGCAGTAGATCGGCAGCGGGCCGTTGAGTTTCAGCGGGAAAATGCGGAGGTCGTCGAGGCCGAACAGGTGATCGACGTGGTAGTGGGTATACACGACCGCGTGGACCAGCTTCACGTTCTCGCGGAGGAGCTGGAGCCGCAGTTCGGGCGTGGTGTCGATCAGGATGTTGCCCGCTGGCGTGCCGATGAGCACCGAGCAGCGGTAGCGGTGGTTCTTGGGGTTGGTCGAGGTGCAGACGCGACAGTCGCACCCGAGCATCGGCACCCCCATCGAGGTGCCGGTGCCGAGGAAGGTGAACGTGCGCGTGCCGGCGTGCGGGTCGAAATCAGTCACGCAGTTATTTCATCGGCCCGCGCGTCGTGTGACAAGGGAGGGGGATTTGTGATTTGCGATTGCCGATTTGCGATTTCCGATTGAAAGGCAGAAACGTGGTTGCTGCCGCGCTGTCTTTCAATCGGAAATCGCAAATCGGCAATCGCAAATCGAATGTCACCGCCCCCAATCCTCGGCCGGGGCGCCGCCCACCGGGCGCGCCGGCGTTTCGCCCTCCAGGTGGACCTGCTTGTACCCGCCGGTGAAGAAGAAGTACGCGATCAGGAGCATGAACCCGATCGCCAACACCAGCGGCACGAACGCGGTGTACAGGAGCGCCTGCCGCGCCCCGTAGAGCCGGGCCTCCACGAGCGGAACCTTGTCCTTCTCGTAATGATACTGCCCCTCAGTGTCCCACCACTTCTTCTGTTTCGTCAGGGTTTCTTCCAGTTTGGCCTCCACCGGCTGGCCCGCGCGTTTCTGCCGGAGCAGGGTCACGAGGTCCGATTCCATCGTGGTCATGAGTACCTTCGGCGCCGGCTTACCGGCCTTCGCCGCCGCGTCGGACTCGGTGATGTACTCTTCCAGCGAACTGACCCCCGCGCCGATGAGCCGCGGCATCTCCGCGGCCGGCGTGTTCTTGGCTTTCGCGTCCTCGACCTTCTCGAGGTTCGCGGTGTACTCCTCGAACATCGTGAACTTTGCGTTGTCGATCCCGGCGATCTTCGGCGCGTACTGCGGGGCCACGGCGGTCACGAGCGGGAACGGCTTTTCGGACGGGGTGCCGTCGTCGTTCGTGGCCATGTACCGCTTGTAGGTGTCCGTGCCGCCCGGGATCTCCTTGATGTGATGCACCGCGAAGTAGTCCTGCTTGTACCCGATCCCGGGGCCGCCGAGGATGCCCGCGCCGATCATCCCGACGCCGCCGCTGAGGCCCAGCGCCAGCGCCCCGCCCTTCGGGAACCGCTCGGAAATCACTCCCAATAGCGTGGGCCAGTAAAACGTCTTGCCGATCCCGTAGATGGTGACCGCGGCGACCCACGGCCAGATCGAATCGACCGCCGGGTTGCCGAGCAGGTACAGCCCGAGTACGCCCAGCGCCGCGCTACAGAACAGGAGGCCGATCGGGTTGATCTTGTGAACGATCGGCCCGGCGAAGAACCGCAGTGTGAACATCAGGACGTTGGTCCAGATGAACGCCATCATCGCGTAATTGGCGTTCTTGATGACCTGCTTGGTGATGTTGGTGATCCAGGTGTCGGTGCCCAGTTCGACGTAGCCGACCATCGCGTGCATGACGTACAGGAACGCGAGGATGAAACTGCCGAGTGCGAACTTGGTGACCACCGTGAAAGCGAGCCAGATCGCCGCCGCGATGCCCCACCCGATGCCCGCGAGGATCAGGTCTTTATTATCGGCATTCTCCATCTTGATGACGGGCCCGAGGACGTCCTGGAACAGTTTGCCGAGGGCCAGCCCGATCAGGGCCGCGCCGAGCGTGAACCCGAGCATCCCGACCGTCTTCATCATCTCCGACATCGGCACCCCGGCCGATTGCGCTTCGGACCGCGGGAACGTGCGCCCGACCATCATCACGCCGTAGATCAGCACCGGGATCAGGAACACGCCGAGTTTGATCTCCCACCGGATCCCGCCGCCGGAATAACTGAACCCGAGCATGATGACCGCACCCAAAATCAGTCCGCCGGGCCAGCCCGCGTGCAGGATGTTCAACCAGTGGGTCTTGTTCTTGGGGAACAGGGTCGCGGTCAGCGGGTTGATGACGGCCTCGCACGTCCCGTTGCCCAGTGCGAACAGCCACATGCCGATGTTCAGGCACATGAACGCGCCCTCCTTGCCGTACTTGGCGTACACCGGGGTCGCGGCGCAGGTCACGACGGCCGAGGAGGCGTGCAAGAGGAACGCGACGAGCATCAGCTTGCCGTACCCGAACTGATCGGCGCAGAAGCTGAAGAAGATGATCGCGATGCCGAACCCGACCAGGCCGCCGCCGGCGATGGTGCCCAGTTCGGACTGGGTGAACCCGAACTGGTTGCCCCAGTCGTTGAGGAGCTCGACGCCGCGAACGGAGAACCCGATCCCGGCGGCGATGAGCGTAAAGAAGCTGGCCCAGAAGAGGATCTTGTCGTTCCGACTGGGCGAGTCGGGAGAGGTCGCGCTGCTCACAGAGGAACCCCGTGGCTGGAGGGTGGGTGCGAGTGGGTGTAAGTGCTGTGCCGGGCGAGTTTAGCAACCGCGGCCATTGTCTTCCAGGAAAAAGAGTGTTCCGCGTGCCGCCGGCCCCGCGATCCGGGCGCGCGGGCCGGGTGTAGCGGTCGCGCCGGTGGATCGGGCGGGCCGCGCGGGGTCGGGCGGTTTCCCCGAAAACGGCTGGAGTTCTCATCCCGGTGCAGTCGATTCACGGACTGTGAGATCGGCCGCGCCGGGAGCTGTCGCGTGACGCAAGAACTCAACGTCCTGGCTCTCATCAAAGGCGACGAGCGGTTCGTCTTCGTTTACGACGACGAGAGCCGCGCGGCGCTCGTCGCCGACATCCGCGACAAGGCCGCCGACCCCGCGGTCGCCCTCAACTGGTTCGACGCGGCCGTGCTCACCGAGCGGGTGCGGAACCCCGCGTCCGAGCCGAACCCGACACATCTCATGGACGACTGCGCGTAAATCTCAAAATCCAACAACCAAATCCCAAACAAGACGAGACCGACTTTCTGGATTGTTTGGGATTGGGGTTTTGGGATTTGAGTTTTTACCCTGAAGGGGCCGCAACTTTGACGCTCGAAACGGGGCTGGCCGACTTCCTCCAGCACCTCGGTCTGGAAAAGAACGCCTCCGACAAGACCGTGAAGTCGTACCGTGAAGACCTCTCGCAGGCGCTGGAGTTCGCGCGCACGCACCTCAAGAAAAAACAGATCGCCCCGGCCGACTGGACCGTGCGCGTCCTGCGGGCGTTCGTCGCGTGGCTGCACGAAGAGAAGTACGCGAAGGCCACCATCGCCCGGCGGCTCGCGGCGGTGCGGTCGTTCGGCAAGTATCTGTGCCGCGAGGGCACGCTGGAGCAGAACCCGGCGCTGGGGCTGCGCGCCCCGCGGCTGGACAAGAAGCTCCCGCACTTCTTGACCCTCGCGGATATTCACAAGTTGCTGGCGGCGCCGACGGGCGCCGATTGGGCCGGGCGGCGCGATCGCGCCATGTTGGAGACGCTCTACTCCTCGGGAATTCGGGTATCCGAGCTGGTTGGACTGGACCTGACCGCCGTTGACTTGAACGATGGTGTCATCACGGTTCGGGGCAAGGGCAAGAAGGAGCGGCTCGCGCTTCTGGTGCCCGACGCGGTGGCGGCGGTGCGGCGGTGGCTCGACGATCGCGCCGCCCTCCTCGCCGCGACCGGCAAGGAAACGCCCGCGGTGTTTCTGAACAACAAGGGCGGCCGGCTGACCACTCGCAGCGTCGGCCGATTGTTGGCGAAACACCTGAAGGCGGCCGGATTGGACCCCCGAACCAGCCCGCACACGCTCAGACACAGTTTCGCGACTCACATGCTCGATGCCGGGGCCGACATTCGCGGGGTTCAGGAACTCCTCGGCCACAAGAGCCTGGCGACGACACAGGTTTACACGCACGTGACCACGCAGCGCCTCCAGAAGAGTTACCAGAAGGCGCACC
>CAZBXY010000369.1:5775-7748 GCA_964495365.1 uncultured Frigoriglobus sp.
GCGCACCCGCGTTCTTAGAGTTAGTGGTTAGTGGTTAGTGGGCAGAAAACAAAAGACAGGATTAGGAGTAAGAGCCAGATTAAGAGCAAGATGAGGACAGCGGACCGAGCGGGTTGGTCCTACTCGTACTCCTACTCTTACTCTTAATCCTCTTCTTAATCTTGCTCCTAATCTTGCTCCTAATCTCTTCTGCCCACTGCCCACTGACCGCCCGCTGCCCACTGATTCGCACCAGGGGTTCTCTTCATGCGCCGTTCCGTCGCACGCCTGCTCGTGCTGTTCCCGCTCGTGACCGCGTCGGCGTTCTGGGTCGTGCAGCCGGCACGCGCGCAACCGCCCCGGCCGGCGCCCGCGCCGGCGGTCGCGTGGTGGACCGACTACAACAGCGCCCGGAAGGAGGCCCAGGAGAAGGGGCTCCCGCTGCTCCTGGTGATCGGCTCCGACGACTGCTTCTACTGCCGCAAGCTCGAAGCCGGTCCGCTCAAGGACGCGGGCGTCGCGAAGTTGCTCGCCGGCGGGTTCGTGCCGCTGAAGCTCAACGCGACCCACAACCCGGAGATCGCGAAGGCGCTCAAGGTGCAGTTGTACCCCACGATGGTCCTCGCCGCGCCGGACGGGAAGATCCACGCCTTCATCGAGGGCTACGTGGAGGCCGACCGGCTCACCGAGCAACTCAAGCGCACCGCGACCGCGGTCGCCACCGCCGACTGGGCCGCCCGCGACTTCAACGAGGCGTCGAAGGCACTGGCCGCGAGCGACTACCCGCGCGCGGTGTCGCTCCTGAAGGGGATCATCAAGGACGCCGGCGAGAAACCGGTCGGCGTGAAGGCGAAGCAGATCCTCGACGACGTGGAGAAGGTCGCGGCTTCGAAGCTCGCTCGCGCGAAGCAACTGGAAGAGCAGGGCAAGTCGCAGGAAGCGATGGACGTACTCGCGGAGGCGGTGAAGCAGTTCGCGGGCACGCAAGCCGCCTCCGACGCCGCGACCCGGCTTACCGGGCTGGCCGACCGACCGGGCGAACTCCAGCAAAGGCGCGAGCGGATCGCCCGCGACCTCTTGGCGGTGGCCCGCGACGACTTCCGCGCCGGCCGGCTGTACGACTGCATCCAGAAGTGCGAGCAGATCACGACCGCGTACGCCGAACTGCCCGAAGCGAAACACGCCGACGCGCTCCTGGCCGACATCAAGGGCAACCCGGAGCGACTGGCGAAGGCGTGCGAGCAGATGAACGAGCGGACCGCCGCCATGTACATGGCCCTGGCGGACTCGTGGACGAAGAAGGGGCAGCCGTCAGAGGCGGTCGAGTGCCTGAAGAAGGTGATGGCGCTGTGCCCCAACAGCCGGCACGCGGACCTGGCACAAGCGGAGCTGACGCGGCTCCAGAGCAAGACGACGCCCGCTGTGCCAGCGGGGCTGCGTCCCTGAGTCTCAAGTCAGAAAGTCGCAAGTCGCAAAGTCAAACACCCGGGTTGTCTTTGACTTTACGACTTTCTGACTTGAGACTCAATACTCAATACACCGCGTCCGGATCGACCGGCCCGGCCTTGCCGCTGCCTTTCGCGCCGCCGCCGCCGTAGCGGGCGTGCCAGCCCTCGGTCGTGCGGATCCCGTGCAGGTCTTCCATCGTCAGCCCGTACTTGGCGAACCACGGCGTGCCGGTCTGCACGATCGCGTCGGTTTCCTTCACGCGCTTGACGCACTCGGTCTCGGCGAACTTCTGCCGCGCGGCCGGGTCGTTGTAAGTGAAGAACTCCTTCCAGAACGCCCGCCCGCCGAGGATGCCGCTGGCCCCGGCCTTCATCGCCATCTCCACCTGCTTCTTGTACTTGTCGTAATCGACGCCGGCGCTCAACAGCACCCACGGCTTCACGCAGGCGTCGTTCAGCCGCTTCAGGTTGTCCATCAGCTGCGCGTCGGTCTCGTGGCCGAACGTGCCCGGGAACTCGGCCTTGTAGATGTCGCAGTAGCGGCTC
>CAZBXY010000370.1:0-7747 GCA_964495365.1 uncultured Frigoriglobus sp.
GTACACATGATGCAGCGGTCGGTGAACAGCGTGATCGTGCTGGAAAGCTGTGGCTTGTTCGGCGGGGTGTTCTTCAGATCGACCATTCGCGACTCGGACCGGCCGTATTTGTAGCTGAAGTCTTGCAGTTTGCACTCGCCCGCCTTGTCGCAGACGGGGCAGTCGAGCGGGTGATTGAGCAGAAGTCCTTCGAGCGTATCGGCTTGCGACTTCTTCGCCCGCTCGCCGACCGGGGCCACCTTCGTGTAGTTCGGGTCGTAGGGCAGCGCGGGGAGCGACGGGTCGCGCTTGTCGTACTCGCCCGTAACGATGACGGAGCCGTCCTTCACCGGCGTCTGGCACCCGGGCAGCACCCGCTGCTGCATCGTGACCTTGCCGTCCTTGAGGTCGCCCATTTCGACCAGGCACATGCGGCACGACGCCACGACCGACAGCGCCTCGTGCCAGCAGTAGTGCGGCACGAACACGCCGGCCAGTTCGGCCGCTTGCACGCAGTTGAGCTTCGCGGTGCCGATCTCGACCGGCTTGTCGTTCACGTAAACGGTCGGCATCTCTTGTTCCAGTAATAAGTGAGCAGTGGGCAGTGAGCAGTAAAGACAGGAGGCAGAAAGGAGCGAAGCCGCTGCTTGCTCTGGTTTACTGCTCACTCTTCACTGTTTTTGGCTTCTCTGCCCACTGCTCACTGCCCACTGCCCACTGTCCACTGCTACTTTCCTAACCGCTTGCGCAGTTCGGCGGCGGTGAGCGTTTCGACGCCGTTCTGGTTGCAGACCAGTCCGCCGCTCGTGAGGGCCTTCGTCTCGTAGGCCCAGATGCTCTCGCGGGTGGTGGCCCCGGTGAGGGTGATCGAGCCGTCCTTCACCAGCGCGCCCGACGTGTAACTGGCCGCGACGAGCGCGTCGTAAATGTCCTGCTTGGTCGGCATCTTCCCGCTGGCCCCGGACCGGTTCTCGACGAACACCCAGATCTCCTTCATGTCGGCCTCGGTGACCGGCTTGTAGCCCGTGGGCGTGGTACTCGTGCCGGTGCCCGCCGGCGGGCGCGCGTCCGGGACGGTGCCGCCCGGGCCCGGCGGCGCGGGCGTGTGGATCGGCCCCGGTCCTGCCGGGCCCGTCGGTGTCGCCGTCACACCACCGACGGGCGCGGTCCATCCGCCCGGCGGCGGCCCTCCGGCGCCGCCCCAGCCCGGTTTGCCGCCCCCGCCGGGGGTCTCGACCGGCAGCGCCGGGGCGGTTTTGTCTTTGAACCGATCGTCGCCGAGCCAGTTCGGCCCGTCGCCCTTCTCGTCGGCCTTGCCCCCGCCGGCGGTTGCCCCGCCCGACGGTTTCGGCTGCGGTTGCACCTTCGCGGCGGTGGGTTCGTCGGCCGCCGGCGCGGATTTCTTCGCGGTCTTCTTCGCGCAGCCGACCGCGACCAGGAGCGGAACCAGCACCGCGATCACCTTCAACGATCGCATCGCAGCCCCTCCGCAAAGTAACTCTCGTGGTTTTGCATGAGCGGGAATGCCTCTTCTTCGGCCCGAAGGGCCGGGACAACTTAGTCCAGGGCTACGCCCTGGGTGGACAACGTAAATGTTTTGCAGCCTGAAGGGCTGCGATACGTCGAGTGCCGATGTCTCGGCCCTTCAGGTCTCAAAAACCAATACCTCGCTACCCAGGCCGTTGGCCTGGGCTAAGTTGTCCCGGCCCTTCAGGCCGAAAACCATAGCCCTCCCGAAATCGCAACCAACAACTCGAAACGGCTGATCTCAGTGTGCCCCGGCCACCGCGAGCGATTTTGCGTACTTGCTCTTTGCGCCGCTCTTGATGGCCGCCTCGAACTCGTCACGAAACTTGCGGATCGCGGTCTTCACCGGCCACCCGGCGCCGTCGGCGAGTCCACAAATCGTTGTTCCCGGCATGATCCCGATCCGGTCACCGACGTCAATCAGAATGTCCAGATCTTCACGCCGGCCCAGCCCGCGGCGCATCCGGTCCATGATCTTGAGCATCCACCCGGTGCCCTCGCGGCAGGGCGTACACTGCCCGCAGCTCTCGTGGCTGAAGAACTGGCAGGTGTTGTGCAGCACGTCGATCATGCTGGTCTGATCGTCGATGACCGTGACCGCCGCGGTGCCGAGACCAAGGCACCCGACCGTGCCCGGACCCGCGAAGTCGAGCGGGATGTCGTATTCCGTCAGGTCGGTGCCCGGAATCGGCGCGTCGCAACGGATGTAGCCCATGCTGAGGCCACCCGGATTGACGGACTTCGCCTTACGGCCCTTCCACACACCGCCGCCGTGCTTTTCCACGAGATCGCGAATGGTCACGCCCATCGGCAGTTCGACGCAAATCGGCTTCTCGACGTGTCCGGCGAGGGTGTAGAGTTTCGGACCGTAGCTGCCGGGGTCACGCGGGTTCTTCGGGTCGGGCGGCACGCCCATCGACTTGAACCAGGGCACCCCCAACTTCATGATGTGCGTGACGCAAGCCAGTGTCTCGACGTTGTTGACGATCGTTGGCTTGCGGAATGCCCCTTCCACCGCGGGGAACGGCGGCTTGATCCGCGGCCACGCCCGCTTGCCCTCCAGGCTCTCGATCAGGCCGGTTTCTTCGCCGCAGATGTACGCCGCGGCGCCGCGGTGGACGACGATATCGAGGTCGAAGCCGCTTTTGAGAATGTTCTTGCCGAGCAGCCCGGCCGCGTACAGTTCATCCACCGCGGCCTGCGTGCTGCGGAAGGAATCGCCGTACTCGTAGCGGATGTAGTAAAACGCCTTCTGCGCCTTGATCGCGTAGCACGCAATCATGATCCCTTCGAGTACCTGATGGGGGTCGCGTTCCATCAGGATGCGGTTGTTGTACGTGCAGGGTTCGGACTCATCCGCGTTGATCGCCAGGTAGATCGGTCCGGGGTGATCCTTCGGCAGGAACGTCCATTTGGTGCCGCACGGGAAACCCGCGCCGCCCCGCCCGCGGAGGCCGCTGTCCTTCACCTGCGCGACGATCTTCGCCGGCGACTTCTCCTTCAGCACGCGCGCGAAGGTTTCGTAGCCGCCGTCCGCGCGGTAGCCCTCCAGCTTGTGGCTGTTGGGCTTGTCGATGCGCGCCAGGAGTACAGGTTCGTATGGCATGGGTCAGTTCGCTGCCTGAGCGTCGTCCTGTGTTGGGTGACCGTTGCGCGAGCCGTTCTCGTAGTGGTAGTGGCCCGTGTGCGCCGAGCTAAACGTCTGGATGAACTTCGGCGTCGTTTGGTAGTCCTTCTTCGGTTGCCAGTAGCCTTTCTCGATAACCCATTCGTAAACACCAACGTCGAGCGGATACCGCGTCAACACACCGCCCAACTTGTGCTTTGCGATCCACTCGTCTGCTTTCTCAATCGTCGTGAACACTGCCGACGGGAACTGTCCGCCGGAGCCGTTGAACACCCAAACGCCGGGTTCGTCAGGTTCCATGAATCCTCTGCTAAAAAGGCAAGAACACGATTTGGTCGATCCACTCTTCTGCTGGGGATGCACTCCAAATCATGAGCAATTCGTCCGCGAGCGAACCGGCGGACATCCCGTGAAGTGAGTAGAGGAACACGCCCCAAGTATGACCACCATTGGCCAGATGATCGGCGGCGTGTTGGATCATGGTCTTGCGGTCGTTTGTCACGAGTGCCATGCCTTCGGACTCAGCGTAAGCTAATAAATCGGGGTCTGGTGTCTGCTTCGGCGGTGCGCCGGGTTGCCCGACAACGAGCAATCAGATGCTCGGTTCGTTGGTGAGTAGCGCCTTCACGACGGCTGGTGGCACATGCTCATCAAAGAGGTAGGCCACTTGAGTCATGGCTGTTTCGCGCGCGTTTCTGCCGCGCGGGCCGCTTTGATCGCTCGGATTCGCTTTACCGCCTCGGACGGTTCCTGCGCGAGCCACTTCTGATAGTACGCCTCCCCGATGGCTTCGCCCCGCTCCAAGTATGCCTCGACCGCGTCTTTGTTGTGCAAGTAATAGGTAATGGCCGCGTAAGCCTGCTCAACGGTGATCGGACACCCGAAATGCACTGCGATCTGCTCAGGGAACATCCCTTGCTTGTAGAGAAAGATCACGTGTTCCAGCCCGATCCGCGTCCCCTTGATGCGGATGTGCTCGACCGGCTTCGTGTTGAAGTCGAAGTAATCTTCCAGTTGCATCGCAAACCCTCCTCGCGGGCGTGATGCCTTATTTTAACCGAAGCTCGGTAATCAGTGCCTCCGCTTTCGCCGGCGTCACATTCATGGCGTGAACGTCGTTCACCAAACAGGCCGGCGCGCCGTCACACGCCCCAATACACTCGGCGAACTCCAGCGTGATCTTTCCATCGGCAGTCGTGTGCCCGCAGGGAACGCCGAGTTTGTCCTCGCAGTGCTCGATCAGTTCGTAGCCGCCGCGGAGCATACACGCCAGCCCGCGACACACCCACAACCGCGTCTTCCCCAGCGACTCGCCCTCGCCCTTGAAGAACTCATAAAAGCTCATCGTGTCGTGAACTTCCGACGGGTGCAGTTCGAGAATCTCCGCGATCTCGACGATCGCCTCGTTCGACACGGTGCGCAGTTCGTCATGCACCAAGTGCAGCGCCGGCAGCGTCACCGCCTGCTTCGCGGGGTACTTCGGGATGTACGCCCGGATGCGGTTCTTCAGGTCTTCAGAAAGTGCGGCCATCGAATCAATCCCGTGTGAAGCTACGCCCGCTGAGTGAGGGAAACCTGATGCTCGCTGTCTCGGTGATGGATCACTTTCGCCGTGACCGATTCACCGATCTGCGGGTAATCTGCCATCTGTTTCCTGTTGTCTCCGGCCATTTCGGGAACGAGTAACAAGCCGATCGCATCCTCACCGAGGTCGAGAAATACACCGAATGGGGCCACAGCGCACACAACGCCGGTGACGGTCGAGCCCATCGGGAACCGAGCCTTGACATCTTCCCAAGTAGCGGGATTACCGAGCCAAGTCATCGGTCTAACTCCGCCGCGATGATATTCAGGCTCCCCAGCACCGCGGGCACGTCGGAAATCTGGTGGCCTTCCATCATCAGCGGAAAGAGAGCGAAGTGGACGAACGACGGCGGCCGGGTGCGAGCGCGGAACGCCTTCCCGCTACCGTCCGCGACCACGTAGAAGCCCAGTTCGCCGTTGGCGGTCTCGTTCGCTCCGTATACCTCTTCGACCGGCGTCTCCCACCGGCGGTTCCACATGAACAACTCGAAGTGCTGGATCAGCCCTTCGATGCTGCGGTACGTCGCATTCTTGTCGGGAATCGTGAGTTTGTCTTCGACATCGACGTTCACCGGTCCCGTAGGGAGGTTCTCGACGGCCGCGTGGATGATCTTCCACGACTCCAGCATTTCGCCCATGCGAACCAGATAGCGGTTGTAGCAGTCGCCGCCCTTGCCGCACACGATCTTGAACGCCCCTGCGAGTTCCTTGTACGCCAGATACGGTTCGTCCTTGCGGAGGTCGCGAACCACCCCGCTCGCCCGTGCTACCGGGCCGCTGGCGCTCCCGTTGATCGCGTCTTCCTTGGAGAGAACGCCGATGCCCTTTGTGCGGTCGATGAAGATCCGGTTGCGGTTCAGCAAGCGCACAACATCCGCGTGAACCTTCGGGAACGTTTTCACGAAGTCGCGAATGAGCGCGACCACATCATCGGAGATGTCGGCCATGAGGCCGCCGACGCGGGTGTAGGAGGGGTGGTAGCGCTGGCCCGCGGTTGATTCGACGATGTTGTAGATCTTCTCGCGCGCGTTGAAGGCGTACAGGAACGCGGTCAACGCGCCCAGGTCGAGTGCCGCGGCGCCCACGCAGAGCAGGTGGTCGCTGATGCGGGCCAACTCCGCGAGGATGACGCGGAGGTACGCGCACCGCGGCGTAACCTCAATGCCGATCAGCTTTTCGATCGTGTGGTGCCACGCGATCTCGTTGGCGACTGGCGAGATGTAGTTCATCCGGTCAACGATCGTCACGTACTGGTTGAAATCGAGGTCTTCGCCGAGCTTCTCGAACCCGCTGTGCAGGTAGCCGATGTCCGGGAGCGCCTTGACGACGGTCTCGCCGTCGAGCGTGAGGATGAGGCGCAGCGTGGTGTGCGTCGCGGGGTGCTGCGGCCCGAAGTTCAGGGTGTAGAGGAACTCCGCGTCGGCACCGGCGACGTCTTCGGCAACGGGAGTCGCAGTTTGCAGTGGCATAACATCGGATCCGTCAGAGGATCACATCAAGTATCGCATCGCGGCGAAGAAAGCGAAACCGAGAGCGAGCGCCGTCACTTCAACCGCGGAGCCGAGCCAGGTTCGTTTCCATTGCGTCATAGGTCCGGGTGGGGGACCGTATTCCGCGCCCCGAAAGTACCGGTTCCCCGGGATAACCAGCCGCGCAATACCGAGCGTGACGAGAAGCGGCCCGAACACACAGAGCATCAGGTAAAAGGTCTGGTCATACACCGGGGGCTTGTTCACGGCGATAACCCAACTCGCCGTCATCAACCCGACGCCAACCAACCCGACGAGACCGTTTCGCACCGCGGAATGGAGAGCCACGGCCCACCTTCCTTTAGCTTTCGGCCCTCGTCACCGTCGGGAAGTTGTGCCGCTCGCCGTAACCGCGGAGCGGGTAGTCCTTGCGCAGCGGGTGGCCGGTGTACTCGCTCGGCATCAGGATGCGCCGCGGGTCCGGGTGGCCGGCAAACCGCACCCCGTACATGTCGTACACCTCGCGCTCCATCCAGTCGGCGCCCTTCCACAACTCCACCACCGACGGCAACTCCGGGTCCGGGTCGTTTGTGAACGCTTTCACAAACACCCGCTCGCCGGTCGCCAAATTCGTTAAGCCGTACACGACGCAGAAGCGGTCGGTCGCGTTTGGGTAGCCCATGTAGTCGATGCCGCCGAGTTCCGCGAGGAAGTCGAACCCGCACTCCTCTTTGAGGCACTTCAACAGCGGGAACAGCACCGCGAACGCCTTCTCGGCGTTCAGTACGACGCGCGTGTTGTCGCGGAACGCGGACGTGGTGAACGCCCCGGCGAACTTCGCGTTGAGTGTGTCGAGGTAGGGCATGAGGTCTCCAGGCGAACCCCGGACGCAAGTCCGGGGGTGGGCGATGCGACCGAACACCCCCGGACTTGCGTCCGGGGTTCGCCAAATCAATTCAGCGGCTTCCGCAACCGCGTCGCGGTGTTGTAATCGCCCGGCGCGATGATGGCTTCTTCCGCGCCGAGTTCTCGCGCCAGCGCCGTCGGGCCTTCGTACGCGGTGCGACTCGCGAACTCGCGGGCGTCGATCGTACCGGTTTTGGTCACCTTCTCCTGAAGGTCGATGATCGAGCGGATTAGCTGCTCTGGGCGCGGCGGGCAACCGGGAACGTACACATCGACGGGAATGAACCGGTCGATGCCCTGCACCACCGCGTAGGTGTCGAACACGCCGCCGCTGCTGGCGCAGGCGCCCATACTGATGCACCACTTCGGCTCTGGCATTTGCAACCAGATGCGCTGCATCACCGGAACCATCTTCATCACGACGCGCCCAGCCACAATCATCACGTCACACTGCCGCGGCGAGAACCGCATCGCCTCCGAACCGAACCTTGCGATGTCGTAGCGGCTGCTCGCGGTCGCCATCAGTTCGATCCCGCAGCACGCGGTGGCGAACGGCATCGGCCAGAGGCTGTGCTTGCGGGCCAGGTTCGCGAGGTAGTCGAGCGGGGCGATCAGGTAATCCGGCAAGAGGTTCGTCAGCGCCACTGGAACACCC
>CAZBXY010000371.1:0-7746 GCA_964495365.1 uncultured Frigoriglobus sp.
GTCCTCATCATGCTCCTTTCCTTCGTGCCGGTGTTCATGCTCTCCGGGCGCGAGGGGAAACTGTTCCACCCGCTGGCGTTCACCAAGAGCCTCGCGCTGCTCGGCACCGTGCTCATCTCGGTCACGGTGGTGCCCGCGCTCATCCCAACGTTCATCCGGGGCCGCCTGCGGGGCGAGGAGGAGAACTGGATCGTCCGCAGCTTCGCGCGGGTGTACCGCCCGATGCTGACCTTCGCGCTCGACCGCTTCAACCTCGTGATGTGGGCGTTCGCGGCCCTGCTCATCCTCGCCGCCGGCCTCTTCCCGCTTCAGGCGGTGGTCGGGATGGGCGCGGCCGGACACGCCTGGCGGGTCATGTTCCTCGTCACGTTCGCCGTCGTCACCGGCCTCACGGTCGTCTTCACGCGCGGGCTGGGGTGGCAGGCGCTCGCGCTCGTTACTCTGACCGCCCTCGCGCTGTGGGCGTGGCACTTCCCGAAGATCGGCGTGTCGTTCATGCCGATGCTCGACGAGGGAACCACACTCGACATGCCGGTCACGGTGCCGCGCGCGAGCGTCACCCAGGCGGCCGACGACCTGAAGGCCCGCGACGCCCTCATCCGCAGCTTCCCCGAAGTGGAGGGCGTGGTCGGCAAGTCGGGGCGCGCCGAGACCGCGACCGACCCGGCCCCGCTCGACATGGTGGAGACGTTCATCAACTTCCGCCCGCGCGAACTGTGGCCCAAGCGGGTCATCAAGTACGCCGACGCCGAGCGGCAGACGCGGCGGGTGCTGGCCGCGCTCGAAGAGCGGGGTTACGTCGTGCCGCCGGCCGGTGAGGACCGCGACTCGCTCGTCAACGACGCGGCCCAGAAGGGCCTCGAGCGGTTCGACGAGGTGATGCGCGAACTGGCCCTGCGCCGGTACAAGGAGTTCGAGGCAGAACTGGCCCCGATCCTGACCCGGTTCGTGGTCGCCGAGACGCTGCGGAACGCGCGGGCCGGCGGGCACCTCGGCGCGGTGCCGGACGAGACCGCCTTCGTGGAGTCGGTGGTGGCCGCGGCGCCGGACGACGCCCGGCGGCTGGTCCTCAGCCCGGCCGAGGAAGTTGTCGCGCGGATCCAGAAGCGGACCGTCGACGCACTGGCCGCGCGCGGGCCGGTCCACGACCCGGCGGCCGCGCTGGAGGTCCACGAGTCGCGGTGGCGGAAGGCGTGGACCGGGGTGCGCGAGGCGTTCGGCCGCGCCCGCCCGACGCTCGCGGCGGCCGCGCTCGTCGCGCTCGAAGCGGAGCGAACCCGGCTGTGGCGGGAGCGGGTGGCGACGGTCAACTGGGAACTGTTCGACCGGGGCACCGAGGCGTTCACCTGGTTCGCGCTGGAGGAGTGCGTGCAGGCGGCCCAGGCGCAGGGGCTGCTCGCCGGGGCGGACCGGGGCGCGGAGGCCGAGCGGTTCGCCACCGCCGCGTTCCACACCCAGGTCGGCAAGCCTCACGACGCGGGCGCGTTCCCGGCGTTCGGCGAACTGCGGGCGGAGCTTGAGAAGCCGTTCCGCGAGGCGGTCGTGTTCCGTCAGCGGACCGGCGGGCCGAAGGGCGACCTCGTGGACGACGAGATGGGTCGGGTGCTTCAGGTGCCGGGGTGGTCGAACATCTTCACCCAGCCCATCGTCAACCGGATCGAGATGCTCTCGACCGGCGTGCGAACCGACATCGGCATCAAGGTGTTCGGCCCGGACCTGGAGACCATCACCCGCGTGTGCCAGCAGATCGAGGCCGCCGTCAAGCCGGTGGCCGGCGCGCGCGACGTGGTGGCCGCCCCGATCATGGGCAAGGGCTACCTGGAGGTGACCATCGACCGACAGAAGGCGGGACGGTTCGGCGTGTCGGTCGAGGACGTGCAGACCGAAATCGAGACGGCGCTGGGCGGCCGGGTGGTGACCTACACCGTCGAGAACCGCGACCGCTTCCCCATTCGGGTGCGGTACGCGCGAGCCTACCGCGAGGACGAGGACGCGGTGAAGCGGCTGCTCATCCCGGCCCGGATGACCGCCGAGGCCAAGCCCGGCGCGACCCCCGGCGACCCGGCGTTCCGCTCGGAGCCGCACGCCGGGGTTCCGGTCCACGACGCGAAGGGCCGGCGGCTCGTCCCGCTGACCGCCGTGGCCGACGTGCGCATCACCGAGGGGCCGGCGGTCATCAAGGGCGAGAACGGGCGGCTCCTGAACTACGTCACGCTCAACGTCCGGGGCCGCGACGCGGTGGGGTTCGTCGAGGAGGCCAAGCGGGTCGTCGCCCAGAAGGTGAAGCTCCCCGAAGGGGTTCACGTCGAGTGGGCCGGCGAGTTTGAACACCAGGAGCGGGCGGCCCGGACCCTGCGGTGGGTGTTCCCGGCAGTGATCCTGGTCATTTTCCTGGTGCTGTACCTGACCTACCGCGACCTGGCCGACGCGGGCCTGATGATGCTCGCGGTGCCGGAGGCCCTCGCCGGCGGCGCGTTCTTCCTGTTCCTGTTCCCGAAGCTCCTCAACGGGTGGGACAGCCCGCCTCTGGACTTCAGCGTGGCGGTGTGGGTCGGTTTCATCGCCTGTTTCGGCATGGCGACTGAGACCGGCATCATCATGCTCGTCTACCTGCGCGAGGCCATCGAGAAGCGCGGCGGGCTGGAGAACATCAAGTCGCTCGACGAACTGCGTGAGGCGGTTGTTGAGGGGGCGGTCCACCGGCTGCGCCCCAAGCTCCTGACCGAGGGCGTGGCGATCATCGCCATCTTCCCGATGGTCTTCGCGACGGGCGTGGGCGCGGAGGTTCTCGCCCCGATGGCCCTGCCCGTGTTGGGCGGCCTCTTGATCTCCGACGAGGTGGTGGACCTGTTTCTGCCGGTGCGGTTCTTCTGGGTTCGCCGGGCGCGGTGGCTGAAGCTCGAAGCCGAGGGCAAGCTCAACCACCAGCGCGCCGGCGCGGCCGGCGGACCGACCGAAACCGAACACGAGAGAGCAACTCCCGCCCCGGTCGAACCGGCCGGCGGGAGTGTTTGACGCCGGGATCGCCAGCGGCACGGTGCCGCCGGCGGCCCCCGGTGAGGGTCCGTGAAGTGAGGTATTCCGATGATCCGTTCGATTTTCGCGGCGGTGGCCGTGGCCGCCGGGCTGTGGGCGTTCGGGGCCGGGGCTTCGGCCGAGGACAAGAAGGAGGTCAAGCTGACCGGCACGCTCGTGTGCGGCAAGTGCAGCCTCAAGGCCACGCCCAAGTGCAGCAACGTTCTCCAGGTGAAGGAGGGCGACAAGACGGTGAACTACTTCCTCGACGACAAGGGACACGGCGAGAGCTACCACGAGGACGTGTGCGGCGGCGAGAAGGTCGAGGGCGTGACCGTCACCGGCACCGTCTCGGAGAAGGACGGCAAGAAGTACGTCAAGCCGACCAAAGTCGAGAAGAAGAAGTGACACTGTGTCCCGCCCGATGCGGCTCCTGTGGGCACCGGGCGGGATTTTTTCGACCGGGGTTGTACACTCGCGGAGGGCCGTCCGATGGCGCTGACGAGCGGACAGTTGGCGAAGAGGGCTGGGGTCGGGGTGGAGACGCTTCGCTTCTACGAGCGCCAGGCACTGCTCGCCAAGCCGGCGCGCACCGCGTCGGGCTACCGGCAGTACCCGGCCGAGGCCGTCGAGCGGGTGCAGTTCATCCGCCGCGCGCAACTGCTCGGTTTCCTGTTGAAGGACATCAAGGAACTGCTCGCGCTGCGGGACGACCCAGACGCCAGCAGCGGCGAGGTGCGGGACAAGGCCGTTGCGAAGCTCGCCGACATCGACGAAAGGATCAGGGACCTGGAGGCGATGAAGGGCGAACTGACCCGGCTGGTCGCCGCGTGCGACGGGTCCGCTCCGGCGGCCGACTGTCCCATCATCACCGCCATCTGCGATCACCGACCGGCGTGAGCGCATCTGCGCCGCGGCCCCGGGAACCCGAGCGCGGTGAGCCGGGAACCAAGTACGGGCGTTTTCGATAACCTCTTCGTTCGGGCACGGGCTTCGCACCTCATCGTTGCAAGCGCCGTCCCACGCTCCGTCTTCCGAACCGAACCACTTCGGGTAGATTTCGACTTTTCCACGGTTTGGCCCTTGACCCCGTACCACGGTACGGACCGTAGACTGCCCGCGAAGGCACCACTCGCAAAGGAGCAGACCGTGAACCACGACCACCACGAACACAGTCACAACCGCCACGACCACGGTCACATGGGGCCGACCACCGCCGAACTTCCCCGCGCCGCCGGCGCGGGGACGGACCCGGTGTGCGGCATGACCGTGGACCCCGCTACGGCCGCCGGCTCGACCACGCACAACGGCACGACCTACCACTTTTGCGGCCGGCACTGCCTCGCGAAGTTCGAGGCCGACCCCGCGAAATACACCGCGCCGGCCGCGAAGCCGGGGGGCCACTCGTGCTGCGGCGCGAAGGCCCTCCGCCCGCCTCAGCCGCCGGCCCAACTGACGGCCGAGGCGGTGAAATACACCTGCCCGATGCACCCGGAGGTCGTGCAGGACGGTCCCGGCACCTGTCCGAAGTGCGGGATGGCCCTGGAGCCGATGACCCCGCAGGCCGGCGAGGAGGACGACACCGAACTGCGGGACATGACCCGCCGGTTCCGCATCACCACGGTGCTGACCTTGCCGGTGTTCGTCCTCGCGATGGCCCCCATGATCCCCGGCGTGCGGCTCCCCCACTGGCTCATGGATGCGTCGAACGGGATCGGGCTGGTGTTATCGACGCCGGTCGTGTTCTGGGCCGGGTGGCCCGTGTTCGTTCGGGCGGCCCAGGCTCTGCGGCACCGGACCGCCAACATGTTCACGCTCATCGCGCTCGGCACCGGCGCGGCGTGGGCGTACAGCGCCGTCGCGACGCTCGCGCCCGGCGCGTTCCCGGCCGGGTTCGCCGACGCGCACGGCCTACTCCCGACCTACTTCGAGGCGGCAGCCGTCATCACCGCGCTGGTCCTGCTCGGCCAGGTCCTCGAACTCCGCGCCCGCCGCAGCACCGGGGCCGCCATCCGCTCGCTGCTGGCGCTCGCCCCGGCCACCGCGCGGCGCGTCGGGCCGGGCGGCGTCGAGGAGGACATCCCGCTCTCACACGTCCACCTTGGCGACCGGCTGCGCGTCCGGCCGGGCGAGAAGGTGCCGGTGGATGGAACCGTGGCCGAAGGCTCCGGCGTCGTTGACGAGTCAATGCTCACCGGCGAACCGATCCCCGTGGGAAAGCAGCCGGGCGACGCGGTGACAGGCGGCACCGTAAACACCACCGGCTCCTTCGTGATGACCGCGACGCGGATCGGCAGCGAGACGGTGCTGGCCCGGATCGTGCGCCTCGTGGGCGAGGCGCAGCGGAGCCGCGCCCCGGTGCAGAAGCTCGCCGACCGGGTGGCCGCGTGGTTCGTCCCTGGCGTGGTCGCGGTCGCGGTCGTCACCTTCGGCGCGTGGGCGATCTTCGGCCCGCCGCCGGCCCTGGCCTACGCTCTCGTCAACGCGGTCGCCGTCCTCATCATCGCCTGCCCCTGCGCCCTCGGCCTGGCCGCCCCGATGTCAGTTACCGTCGGGGTCGGGCGCGGCGCGCGCGAGGGCGTCCTCATCAAGTCGGCCGACGTGCTGGAGCGGATGGAGAAGGTCGATACCGTCGTCGTGGACAAGACCGGCACGCTGACCGAGGGCAAGCCGCGCCTCACCACCCTGCTGCCGGCGCGCGGGTTCGACGAGATCGAACTGCTCCGGCTGGCCGCCGCGCTGGAGAAGGGGAGCGAACACCCGCTGGCCGCTGCGATCTTGAAGGGCGCGCGGGATCGGGTGGTCACCCCACCCGTCGCCGAGGGGTTCGAGTCGGTCGTCGGCAAGGGCGTGCGCGGCACCGTGGCCGGTCGCCGTGTGGCGCTCGGCAACAAGGCAATGATGGCGGCCGAGGGCGTGCGCGACCTCAACGGCTTCGCGGCCCGCGCCGAGGAACTGCGCCGCGACGGGCAGACGGTCGTGTTCGTCGCGGTGGGCGGCACGGTGGCCGGCATCGTCGGCGTCGCCGACCCGATCAAACAGCGGTCGCTCGACGCGGTGGACCAGTTGCGCGCCGCCGGTGTGCGGGTCGTGATGCTCACCGGCGACAGTCGCACGACCGCCGAGGCGGTCGCGCAGAAGCTCGGCATCACCGAAGTGGTGGCCGAGGTGCTGCCGGAGCAGAAGGTCGAGGTCGTGCGGAAACTCCGGGCCGAGGGCCGTGTCGTCGCGATGGCCGGCGATGGCGTCAATGACGCGCCGGCGCTCGCGGCGGCGGATGTCGGGATCGCGATGGGCACCGGGACCGACGTGGCGATGGAGTCGGCCGGGGTCACGCTCGTGAAGGGCGACCTGCGCGGGATCGCGAAGGCCCGCGCCCTGAGCCGCGCCACGATGAGGAACATCCGGCAGAACCTGGTGTTCGCGTTCGGCTACAACCTGCTCGGCGTGCCGGTCGCGGCCGGCGTCCTGTACCCGGTGTTCGGGCTGCTCCTGAGTCCGATGCTCGCCGCCGCCGCCATGAGCTTGAGTTCGGTGTCCGTAATCGCCAACTCCCTCCGGCTGCGGGCCGTCAAGCTGTGACGCCCGCCGGTCGGGTACCTTCCACAGCACTCAGAGGACTCCCAGATGAAACTCCCGATCCGGACCCTGGCCCTGGCGTCGGCCCTCCTCGTCGGCTGCACGGCGAACTCCGGCGGTGACCCGCATGCCGGGCACGCGAAGGGCGATAAGGGCGACAAGGGTCACAAGGGGCACCCCCACGGCGGCCCCGCCGCCGCGACCCTGTACGCGACGACCCAGCCGGCCCAGCCCGTCGCGGGTCAGCCCGCCACACTCAAGCTGATGATTCACGCCGAGGGCGGCGAGATGCTGAAAGACTTCGCCGTCGTCCACGACCAGAAGATTCACCTGATCGTCGTCCGCGAGGGCCTCGACCAGTTCGCCCACCTGCACCCGGAGGTGGACGCCGCCGGCAACATCACCACCCGGCACACCTTCGCCGCCGGCGGCACCTACCACCTGTTCGCCGACTACCAGCCCGTCGGCGGGTCGGCGGCGGTGGCGACCGCCGAGGTCAAGGTGGGCGGTGAGGTTCCGCCCGCGCCGCCGCTCGTGCCGAACGTGCCGGGGTCGGTAACGGGGGACGGGCTGACCGCCCGCGTCACGGTGGACGGGGCCAAGCCCGGCGCGGAAGGGACCGTTCGGTTTGAACTGACGGACGCGGCGGGGAAGCCGGTGGGCGACCTGGAGCCGTATATGGGCGCGACCGGCCACCTTGTGGTCGTCAGCGCCGACGCCAAGCAGTACGTCCACGCGCACCCGACGGCCGCCGCCGGCGCGAAAAACGTGGTCTCGTTCCAGGCCCATTTCCCGGCGGCGGGCGTGTACAAGGGGTGGGGCCAGTTCAAGCGGGCGGGGCGCGTCCACATCGTGCCGTTCGTCGTAAAAGTCGGTTGACCCGGCGCGGCCGACCAAGTTGGTCAGCCCGTTTCGTTTTCCCGGCTCGACTCACCACCCCAGGAGGCCAGTTCGCCGGGACCGCGTCTTTCGGACGGCCCAAGACGCGGCCGTGAACGCCAACCCGCGCACCGAATCGCCGGTCGGGCGCATCGACCGGATGCCTTCGGGGATCGTCTGTACCCGTGCCGTCGGGTACAACGGGTGGTATCTGATGGCTCATTCAGTAGTTCCCAAGTTGGGTGTTGCGGGAAGTGGGAGTAGGTAGATGAA
>CAZBXY010000372.1:0-7720 GCA_964495365.1 uncultured Frigoriglobus sp.
TCCTTCTTAGCGAAGGGGGGCGGGGGGTTAGGTTCTTCGAGTACCCGATGCCCGATTCCTTCCACGACAAGCACCTCCTGATTCGCGCCGCGCGCGGCGCGGCGGTCGAGCGCGCGCCCGTGTGGGCCATGCGCCAGGCCGGGCGCTGGGATCCCGAGTTCCGCGCCGTCCGCGCCGGAATGTCCTTTTACGAGTTCTCCGAAAACGTCGAGGCGTCCGCACGCGCCTCGCTCTGCCCGCGGCGGTTCGGCGTGGACGCGATCATCCTCTTCTACGACATCACCACGCTTCCGGTGTCGATGGGATTACCGTTCGAGCTGAAGTCCGGCGCCGGTCCGGTGCCCGATCGGCCGATTCGCACGCTCGCCGACCTCGGCCGACTCTCCGCGGACCCGCACCCGGACACCTACGCCCACATCCGCGCGCTGCTGAAGCGCGTGAAGGACGAACTCGCCGGCGAACTGCCGGTACTGGTGTTCGCCGGGGCGCCGTTTACCGTTGCGACCTACTGCATCGGCACCGGCAAGGACGTGGACGCAACGCGCGAGTTCGCCGCCGAGAACGAGGCCGTGTGGAACGGCCTCCTGGAGAAGCTCTCCGCGGCAACGGTCGGGTTCCTTCGCACACTGATCGCCGACGGAGCCGACGCCTATCAGCTTTTCGACTCGTGGGCCGGGTCGCTCATGTTCGGCGAATACGACCGGTGGGCGCAGGCGCACCACGCGCGCATCTTCGCGGGCGCAACCGGCATCCCGCGCATCCTCTTCGTAAAGGAGGGTCCGTATCTCGACCGGATGTGCGAATCGGGCGCCGATGTCATCAGCCTCGGCAGCATTCACGACCTCGCCGCCGCGCGTCGCGACTACCCGAACCTCATCTTCCAGGGAAATGTAGACGAGGAGATTCTTCGCGGCGGAACCCCGGATCAGGTGCGCGCCGCGGTACGGGAATGCCTGCGCGCCGGCGGCGGTTCGCGCCACATCCTGAACCTGAACCACGGGGTCGATAAGGGAACACCGGTCGCGAACTTCGAGGCGTATGTGAAGGCGGCGAAGGGAAATTAGGTCATCCGCAGGGCCGCGGAGCTTGCCCCGTTTGCCCACTTGCCACGTGGCAACTTTGCGCAGTTTAACATTTCGCGATTATTCAATCATTCACTTGAGCTTCTTCAACACGTCCACTGGGCTAATCACCCCGACCACCACGCCGCCGGCGTCGGTCACGAACAGATGATGCACGCCCATTTCGAGGAACTGTTCGACAACCGAACGGGCCGACGTGTCGGGGCGCACGGAGTACACCGCGGGCGTCATGAACTCGGTCACGGGCGTGTCGTCCGGTTCGAGGCCCGGTTTGTGGCGCCGCGTGTGAACCAGCACGTCCGTCTTTGTGACCACGCCCAGCGGGTGCCCGGCCGCGTCGATGACCACCGCGGCGCCGAACCCGCGCTCGGTGAGGAACGCGACCGCCTCCGGCACGGAATCGGTGTCGGCCAGCGACACCGGGCCGGGGGTCATCAGATCGGCCGCGGTCGCGGCGCGGAGCGTGAGCGGGGACATGGCGGAACCCGGGTGCGAGTCGCAATCGAACGAAGGCGCTCGGTTACGGTCGCACCCGGAGCGGGGCGTGTCAAGCGTGCGAATCACTTCTTCTCGACTTCCGCGGCGAAATCCCAGAACCCGACGCGGGTGCCACTGTCGCCGTTGGCTTCGAGGATCGCGAGCAGTGGGCGGGTCGGGTTGAACGCCACACGCGCCGTGCTATGGCCCCGCCCGCGGTCCCACACTTTCACCGCCTTACCGGTCTGCGTATCCCACACGCACAGGAAATCGCTGCCGTAACTGGGCTCCTTTTGCGCGCCGTCGCCCGGCTGCTTGGTTGTAATTTTGTATCGCTGCCCGGCGGCGGCCATCAAACGGCCGTCGTCGCTGAAGGCGTTACCGTCCGGATAGATGAATGCGGACGAGCCGCCTTCCAATGGCGGCATTTCGACGCCGGCGTCGGCGTTGACCACTTGCACTCGGCCGATCCCGCGCAACACCAGCAGAAACCGTCCGTCGGGCGAAATCCTGAGAGTCGGCTGCTTTTGCAATGGCGGCGCGTCCTTTACCGGTTCGATGAGCGTCGCCGACCGCAGCTTCATACCGCGGTCGAGGTCGTACACCGCGTACCGGACCTCGGTTTCCATCACGACCAACCGCTTACCGTTGGCGGACATCACGTGCGAGCCGTAATCGACCTTCAGCAGCGACTTCCGCAACTTGCCGGTCGCGGCATCGACGTCGAGCACTTCGAGTTGCTTCAGGTCGCCGGAGGCGTCACGCAGGTGCGCGACCGTGCGATACGCCTTGCCGTCGGAGGCGAACGCGTACCCGTGTGTTTCCGGCAGGTCGAGATCGACACTCTTGAGGACGATCCACACGTCCCGCGGTGGTAGTGGCCCGAACACCGGCCCCGCGGGCGGCGGACCGCGGTCGCCCCACCACTTGAGCTGGTGGTGCCCGCTGATGAGTTGGTACTCACGAATGTCCGTGATGACGCGACTGCCGTCTGGCGTGACCCCGACGAGCGACGTGCCGGCCTCGGGATAGAGCGCCCGGCGCTCGTCGCGTTCTCCCACGCCGAACAACCACACGACCGGGCGCGACTTCTTGGCGTCCGGCGGATCGTACTCGTCGCCCTGAACTGCGATGTGGGTGCCCGTCGCGTTCCAGCGGATGCTGGTTCGGACCAAGTTCACGTCGAACATCCGCCGCATTCGCGGGTTGGAGGTGAACGTCACCTCTTTGCCGTCCGGCTTGACCTCGCCCTTCGGTTGCGGGGCGTCCGCGGGCTTGGCGGCAGCCACCATCGGCGGTTTCGGCGGATCGGCAGGCGGCGTTTCGTCGCGCGGGGTTGCGGCGAACACCGCGCCCGCAACGCTCGCGGCCATTAGCACACCGATTACAAGCACTTTGCGCACGGTGAACCCTCCTTCGGCGAGCCGACTAAGCGGGGTCGGCACGGCCCCGCCGCCCGCCCAGTTCGCGACCAGCCCGCAAGTTTTCGCGATCAGTTCGTTCGATACAGTCTGTGCTTGCGCTTCCTGCATCACGACCGGAAGCAGCGCGGCCGAGAGCGTGACCCCGCGGCGCGTCAGCCGGGCCGCGAGTTTCTTCCGCCCGTTCGCCAGGCGGCTCGAAAGCGTCCCCTCGGGCACGCCCAGCGCCGCGGCGGCCACCTCGCGCGATTGCCCGCGGAGGTCGCACAGGATGATTGCGTCGCGGTAGCACGCGGGCAGGGCCGCGAGTTCTTCGTCCAGAATCGGTGTCAGTTCCGGCATTGCGGGTGGGGGCGAAGGGGCCTGCGGGTCGGGGAGTGCGGACACAAGAACCTCCCGCTTGCCCCGCCGCAGCGCGGACCGCCGCGCCCGCGACGCGACCCGGAACGCGACTCCGTACAGGTAGTTCCCCAATAGTTCCGGGTTCCGTAACGAACCGGCCTTCTTCGCCAGAACGAGGAACGTGGCCTGAAACGCATCCTCCGCGTCCTGCGCCTGCCCGGTGACGCGCCGGCACACGCCCAGCACCAGCGGCCCGTGCCGGCGGACCAGCTCCGCGAACGCGGCGGAGTCTCGTGACGCGACGAACCGCGCGAGCAGGTCGCGGTCCGGCGCCCCGGTCTGCTCCAACTGCCGCAGGATTTCCGCCGGGCGGGCCGCGTTCATTCCGTCGCCTCCGGTTCTTACTCCCCGTCCGCGCGGTGCGCGTCGCGCGAATTTCGGAAAGTAGTAGGCACACGCCGTGTGCCGTCGCTACCCCGCTCGTATCGCAATGAAGCCCAAGTAGTGAATTTCGCCGTGTGTCGTTGCTGACGGACAGAACGGCACACGGCGTGTGCCTACTACTTTACACCTGCGCTAGGCAACCGACGGTCACCGCGTCATAATCCAGGACATGAGCGAAATGCCTGTCTCGCTGAGTTACGATCGCGGAACGGTCGTGGTGACCGGCGGCCCGCACGGGTTCGTGTTCTCCACACTACCCGGCGTGGTGTTCGACCCGCGCACCAGCGCGCACCGCGCCCAGGGCCGGTTCTACCGCGCGATCGTGGAACAACTGATTAAAGACAAGATCCCTTACGAGGACACCGCCCGCGGGTGGGCGAACGAACCGGCCGGGTGGAAGCTCAACGCCGCGCGCACCGCCCGCGACTACCAGACCGCCGCCGTGAACGGTTGGATGAAGGGCGGGCGCCGCGGCGTGGTCGTGATGCCGACCGGCACCGGCAAGACGTTCATGGCGTTCCTCTGCATCGAAAAGGTCGGGAGGCCCACGATCGTCGTCACGCCAAAGATCGACCTGATGGTGCAGTGGGCGCGCGAACTCGAACAATCGTTCGGTGTCGAAGTCGGAATGGTCGGCGGGAACGAGCACAGTTACAAACCGCTCACCGTGACCACTTACGACTCGGCGTACATCCACCTCGAAAAGTGGGCCAACAAGTACGGCCTCGTCATCTTCGACGAGTGTCACCACCTGCCGGGCGCCGCGTATAGCGAGGCCGCGAACGCGAGTCTCGCCCCGTTTAGGCTCGGCCTCACGGCCACCCCGGAGCGCGCCGACGGCGGCGAGATGATGTTCCCGGAACTCATCGGCCCGATTTCGTACCGGCTCGACATCACCGATGTCGCTGGCGAGTTCCTCGCGCCCTACGAGACGCGCCGGGTGTACATCGACCTCACGAAGGAGGAAGAGGAGACGTACCGCAACTGCCGCGAGGAGTACAAGAAGTTCGCCGAGGATCGACGCATCAGCATGAGCGGCCCGGACGGGTTCCGCCGCTTTCTCTGGGAGGCGAACAAATCGGCCGAGGGTATGAAGGCGCTCCGCGCCTACCGCGAGCAGAAGCGGATCGTGCAGGCTGCGAGCGGGAAGTTCAGGTTGCTCGAAGACCTCCTGAACCGGCACGCCGGCGACCGCATCCTGATCTTCACCGCCGACAACGCGACCGTGTACGCGATCGCGCGCCGCTACCTCATCCCCGCGATGACCAACCAGACCAAGCCGAAAGAGCGCAAGGCGATCCTGAGCAAGTTCCACGCCGGCGAGTACAACGCGGTCGTCACCTGCCAGGTGCTCAACGAGGGCGTGGACGTACCCGCGGCGGGCGTGGGCATCGTGATGGGCGGCACCGGCAGCGCGACGGAGAACGTGCAACGGCTCGGCCGCATCCTGCGCAAACACGGCGACAAGCAAGCGGTGCTGTACGAGGTGATTGCACGCAACACGGCGGAAGAGTTCGTGAGCGACCGCCGCCGCCAACACCGAGCGTTCCAATAGGCGAACGGCCGGTGTCAGCCGGCCGGTGGGGCGTTCGCACCTCACCTCGCGTAACCCTCACACCGGCCGGCTGACACCGGCCGTTCGCCAATTATGCTAACTGGCAAACTCGTTCGCGTGCGGCACGCGAAGAACCGGCTCATCCCGCAGTACGTTCCTCCTCACGACGAGACGCTGCGCGCGCTCGCCGAGCAGATCCTGCTCGCGTACCGCAACGGTCCGGGGCGCACGCGCGGCGAGATCGAAGAAGACCTGAGCGACCTCATCCCCGAGGGGCCGCGCGGACTGCTGCCCGCGGGGCTGGCGAAGCTCTGCGAGGACCGCTGCGAGTTCGAGGTCGCGGCCGAACACCCGCCGGAACAACTGCGCGAAGCGGTGTTCAAGGCCGCCGCCACCGCGCGCGCCGAGGCCGCCCGCGACATGCAGCCGTTCGACCGCAAGACGATACTGGAGGATGTGGCAGAGCAACTGTCGCTGTCGCTCACCGCGGAGCAGATCGACCGCAGCCTGTTCGCCGACCTGAAGGACGAACAGCGCGTCATCACGTTTGACGACACCACCGCGGAGAACTTACTGCACCGTTACAACGTCGCGCTCGCCCAGGCCATTCTCCTCCGATGCACGCTCATGGAAGTGCGCGTGTACGCGGAGACCCCGGCGCGGTTCCGGCAGCTCTTCCGCGCGGTGAAGTTCCACCGCCTGATTTGCACCATCCAGGAAACGCCGGGCAACAGCTACAAGCTGACGCTCGACGGCCCGCTCTCGCTCTTTTCCTCCACGAACAAATACGGGCTACAACTCGCGTTGTTTCTGCCCACCCTTCTCCACTGTAAAGCGTTCGACCTGCGCGCCAATGTCCGTTGGGGCGCGGAGCGGAAGGAGAAGGTGTTCCAGCTCAGCGGGCTGGAAGACAAGCTGAAATCGCACGCCCCGGACTTCGGCGTCTACACGCCGCCGGAGTTGCAGATGTTCGCGGACACGTTCGCGACGAAGGTGAAGGGCTGGATTCTGGACACCGAACCGCACCCGATCAACCTCGCGACCGGCGTGTGGGTACCCGATTTCAAGCTAACTCACGCAAAAAGCGGCAAAGAGGTCTTCGTGGAAGTGTTCGGCTTCTGGCGGAAAGGCGACATCGAAACGCACTACAAGAACCTCGTGAAGGGCGTTCCCGGTAAGTTCGTGCTGTGCATCTCCGAGGCGATGCGCGCCGACGACGAAGCGGAAGTGGCGTTCGGCAACGGAGTCTACCGCTACAAGCGCACCCCGCTTCCGGAGGAAGTCGCCCGCATCGCCGGCGTGGTCGCGGGGGTGTAGACCGAAATAGCGGAGAATCTACCCTCCATCTCCAAGGCGTTCCGCCCGTAATAACGCAGTTCGAGGAACTGTTACATCCAGGCATCCACAGTGCATTTCAGCAATGACCGAAGCGGACAAATACGTGAAGATCGTGGAGTGGTCGGAAGAGGACAAGGCGTTCGTCGGGCAGTGCCCCGGTATCATCGGGCCGTGCTGCCACGGATCGGATGAGGTCGAGGTGTACCGCGAGCTGTGCGAGATCGTCGCGGAGTGGGTCGAGCTTGCCGCCAGCGACGGAACGCCCCTTCCCCCGCCCACCGCCGGCACCGGTGTTGCCCAGAAGATCGCCTCCTGATGCCCTCGGGCTTGGCGGAAAGTTGGCGCTCTTAGGCGCACTTCGCACGAAACACTAGAAATCGTAGGGTTTGGTCTAAGAGCGCCACGTGGCGTTCTTTGGCGTCCTTTGGCGTCCTTTGGCGTCCTTTGGCGTCCTTTGAACCAATCACTCGTTTTTCTGGCGCTCCTCCCCTCCGCAACTCGCCCGCAGCCACTTCTCATACCTCCCGCGGTCGGGTATCCTCACTTCCGCTGTTCCCTCCCACCGGAGTTACGCCATGAACTCTCCCGACCGCCGCACGTTCATCGCCGGCACCGCCGCGACCGCCGTCGCACTCGGCGCCCCCGCGGTACAGGCCCGCGCCGCCAACGAGCGACTCAACATCGGCCTCATCGGTAGCGGCAACCGCGGGCGCACCATCAGTACGGAGTGCGTCAAGGCCGGGCACAACATCGTCGCGACGGCCGATGTCGCGAAGTTCCGGCTCGACTGGATCGCCGAGCAACTCGCCAAGGCCGGGCTGAAGGAGAAGCCCACCGCCTACGACGACTACCGCAAGCTGCTCGACCACAAGGGGTTGGACGCGGTCATCATCGCGACGCCCGACCACCACCACAAAGAGCAGCTCCTCGCCGCGATGGCCGCCGAGAAGCACGCCTACTGCGAGAAGCCGCTCAGCCACACGATCGAACAGGGCAAGGAGATGGTCGCGGGCCGCTGATGCTGGCGACCAGGCTGGAACTCGCCGGCCTCGCCGCCTCGG
>CAZBXY010000373.1:0-7699 GCA_964495365.1 uncultured Frigoriglobus sp.
ACGCCAGCGACCGCATCAGCCGCGGCACCCGCCACGGCCGCATGACCTACGAGACGTAACGATGGAAACCGTCATTCCTTACGAACAGCGGTTGAAAGCGAACCCGCGCTGGGCGCTATTGGAGGGGAGTATGCACTTCGAGAAGGGGAGCAAGGTCCATGACTCGTTGCTGCGAATCACCAAGCGGCTCGACGATCTGGGAGTGCCTTACGCGCTCGTGGGCGGGATGGCACTGTTCCTTCACGGCTACCGACGCACCACCGACGATGTCGATATCCTCGTGACGCAAGCCAGTTTGGAGTTGATTCACGAGAAACTGGAAGGGCTCGGCTACGTCCCGCCGTTTAAGGGGAGTAAACACCTCCGCGACGCCGAGAACGGAGTCAAAATCGAGTTCCTGGTGACAGGCGGCTACCCGGGCGACGGCATAGAGAAGCCAGTTTCTTTTCCCGACCCGACCGACGTGTTCACTGTGATCGACGGTATTAAGGTGTTGAACCTGCCTACGCTCGTACAGCTCAAGCTCGCGTCCGGTACTGTACCGGGCCGGATCAAAGACCTGGGCGACGTACAGGAACTGATCCGGGTGCTGGACTTGAGTGAGGAATTCGCCGAACAACTCGATGCCTCGGTGCGGGAACAGTACCGGAAGCTGTGGGCCGAAGTTCGGCAGACCCCGCCGGCGGAGTGACGCAATGCTCCCTCGCTCGCGAGCGCCGAAAGCTGACGCCCCGTACCCGCCGGGGTGGGAGCCGTTCCTCGCCGCGATCAACGCGGACCTCGACGACGACACCCCGCGGCTCGTGTTCGCCGACTGGCTCCAGGAAAACGGCGACGAGCCGCGGGCGGAGTTCATTCGCATCCAGTGTGCGAGGGCGCGCGACCAATCCGCCGACACCGCCCGAGCCGAACACTTCCTCAACACAAACCGCCGGCGCTGGCTCCGTGGGCTGCCGAGATACTTGATGGACAATCCCGGGCGCTGCGAGTTCCGTCGTGGGCTCGTCACGGCAGTCTCATTACAAGGCCCGAAGTGGTCGGCGGATGGTGAGAGTATCCGGCGAATCACGGCACTGGAGCACCTCACGCTCGACAGGAATTACCCCGAACACATGGAGGCGCCGACGCTTGAGGGCCTCCGTGAATTAACTCTCAATGGCATGACCTCGGAGACAGTGGCGACACTGGCGTGCTCGTCGATCATTCCCACACTGGTCGCGCTATCACTCACTCCGATTCCGGCGGCTACGATTGGGGATCGTTACTTATCGGAGTTGTTCGCGAACCCTGCGCTGACCCGCCTCCGTCGGTTGCGTCTTGGCCGAACGCACTTGGTCAATTCCGTCGCGGCAGCCATAGCGGACACGCCCCGCTTGACCGCGCTTGAAGAACTCTCCTTGCAACCATGTATCACCAATGCACTTGATGTCTCGGGAGCCGAAGCGCTGGCGCGATTCCCGGCGACAAACCTCCGCGTATTGGGTCTCTCCGGCAACCCAATCCGTGACGACGGGTTGCGCGCACTCATCGCTTCGCCGCACCTACGAAACCTTGTTAACCTCGATCTGAGCAGATGCCAACTCACATCGACTGCCGCGCAACTCCTCGCGGATTGGGACGGGCTCGAATCGGTTCAAACGCTCAATCTGCGCGGGAACGGCCTTCAAGCAGCCGACCAAGACCGCATCGCCCAAAGTCCGCACGCCAAGAGTCTCACCTTCATCAGCGTTTTTTCCTTGTAGCCGCAAAGCGTTCGCTGGCCGTTACAATGCAGCGTCGCCTCTGAATCGAGAGTCACGATGAGCGAGCAGCACGAAGCGCAGACGCCCGGCGGGATCGTTCACACGTACCAGCGGTACGACCCGGTGAACTTCCCCTCCCCCACCGCGCCGCCGCCGGACATGGTGTCGCCGCTGATGAACCACATGCTCACCTTCGGCGACACCGACGAGTTCACCGAGGAGCAGTTGGCGAACGCCATTCACCTCGATGCGTCGCAGATCGCCGGGCTGGGGCCGAGTATCAACGCGCTCAAGGAGATGCTCTTGGAGCGGAAGCGGAAGATTCTGGAGACCTACGAGACGCGGGCCGTTCAGAAGGCCGCGGAGAAGGCGTTTCGTGACGCGGCACAGAAGGTATCGCCCCTGAAGAAGCTCGCCGGCGACTTCCGCCAGGCCGTGAAGGAGGAGCAGCTCGCCGACCTCGAATCGCTCTACTTCCGCGTCGGCGACGACACCTGCGACTTCGCGCGGGATCTGGTGCTTGTCTCCGGGTTGCTCGGCGAGAAGTATCAGGTGGACGAACTCGCCGGGAAGTACAACTTCACCGGCAGCAAGAAGATGACCGTGCCCGAAGCGCTTGATGTCAAGGACGAACTGGAGGCGATCGACAAGTTGCTCAAGCAACTCGAAGAGGCCAAGAAGACCGCGCAGCTCGCGATCATCGATATGGACGAGTTGGAGAAGTTCGCGGAACCGGGCGACATCGAGGCGCTCAAAGCCCTTCAGCAGCAAGTTGAGGATTACATCAAGGAACAGGCCGAAAAGCAGGGGCTGGAGCGCGACGGCGAGGGCAAGTATCGGATGACGCCGAAGGCGCTGCGGCTGTTCCAGTCGAAGGTGCTGACGCAAATCTTCAGCGAGCTACAGGCGTCGCGCACCGGGCGCCACCCCGACGCGGTGACCGGCGAAGGGGCCGTCGAGTCGCCGAAAACGAAGGAGTACGAGTTCGGCGACAGCGTTTCGCAGATGGACATCCCCGCGAGCATGGTCAACGCGCTTCTGCGCAACGGGCCCGGGCTGCCGGTGAAGATGAAGCCCGAAGACATCCTCATTCACCACACGCGAGTCAACCCGAAGGCTGCGACGTGCGTGCTACTCGACATGTCCGGCTCGATGCGCTACGACGGACAGTATGTGAACGTGAAGCGCATGGGCCTCGCGCTCGACGGGCTGATCCGAAGCGAGTACCCCGGCGATTTCTTGCAGTTCATCGAGATGTACACGTTCGCCAAGCCGCGGCACATCTCGGAGATCGCGCACCTGATGCCCAAGCCCGTGACCATTTGGGAACACATCGTCCGCCGCAAGTACAACATGGCGAACCCGGAGCTGAGCGAGTTCGCGATCCCGCACCACTTCACCAACATCCAGCACGCGTTCTCGACCGCGCGCCGCTACCTCACGAACCAGGACACTCCGAACCGGCAGATCGTGCTCATCACCGACGGACTGCCGACGGCGCACTTCGAGGGGAGCATGTTGTACCTGCTGTACCCGCCGGACCCGAAAACGGAAGACGCGACGATGCGCGAGGCGCTGCTCTGCGCCCGCGACGGCATCACCATCAACATCTTCCTGATTTCCAACTGGAACCAGTCGCAAGAGGACGTGCAGTTCGCCTACAAACTGGCCCGGGCGACAAAGGGCCGCGTCGTGTTCACCGCGGGGCGCAATTTGGACCGGTACGTCATCTGGGATTACATCAAGCGCCGCAAGCAGATCGTTTCCGGCTGAAGTCGGTTCGCGGGGGCGGCCGATGTACCGGAGTCATTGCGCTCACGGAGCGGGAACGATGCGCGGGTCGGTCGGACTGGTCGTAGCGGTTGTACTCACGGCACCGGCGGCCCGCGCCGCGGACGATTACTTCGTCACCGTGTTCGCGGCGGAAAAAGTCCCGTTCGAATCGACGAAGACGCACACGTTCGTGGTCGTTCACCGCGTCCCCGCCGGCGGGGCGGTCGAAAGTCACCACATCAGTTGGTTCCCGGAGAGCCGGCGGCTTCGCGGCCTCACATTGCGCCCGGAACCGGGCACGAACCTGTCACTCGCAGACACCTTCGCCCACTGCCGCGACCAGCAGATGCGCGTCTCGGCGTGGGGACCGTACCGGATCGACGGCGAGTTGTTCGAGCTGATGAAGGAGCAACGGGCGAAACTGGACGGCGGAACGGTCAAGTACAAGCCGACCGACAACCTGTACCCGTCGAACGTGGCCGCGAACTGCTACCACGCGATCTGGCAGCCGGTCGCCCCGTGCCGCAAGTGTTCCGGGCCGTTCAACTGCGGCGACGCCAGCGGCGCGATGACGGTGCAACTGTTCCGCAAGTGGCTCATCGACCCGTGCCGAACGCACGACGAGTTGCTTGCGCTGTCGGTGCCGGCGGGGGAAACCGTGATGCGCCGGTCGTTCGACGACCGCCCCGGCCGCGCGGACGCGATCCGGTCGGCCGTGCGGCGGTAACTCGCTTCCCACCTCCGGCAACCGCCGAATGTATAATTTTGTATAGTTATGCCAATCGTCGCGAGTGTCGAGTGCGATTTCCCAGGGGTTTCGCGATACTCAAACGATCGCTGACTTTCCACGTGGCAAGTTTTTCACCATTTGTGCGCATCGTATCGGCTGTTCACTTCATGTGTCGCTCCCACCGGCCGGCTCACACCGGCCGTTCGCCTCCACCGGCCGGCTCATATCACGCCGACGGGGTATGAGGGGTAGCCCGTGTGCAAGTTGGCCGCCTTGGCCGCCTTGAGCAAAAAGCCCTGGGAAATCGCACTTTTCGCAAGGCGGCCAAGTGGCCGCCTTCAACCCAAGACGGCCAACTCCTACCCGACTTGGTATCACCGGCCGGCTCACACCGGCCGTTCGCCTCTCGACGCTTCTACCTCCCGCGCCAGCCCTTCCTTGTCGCTGAACTCCGCGACCGACACCGCTTCGGCGTCGATGTGAACCTCCGCGGTGCGTGGAGCGAACTCCGGTCCGAGCACGTCCACCACCGTGGGGTGAACCTGCGGCTTCTCCGGCGAGACGAAGTAGCCGTGAACCTCCAGAGCTTCGGCGCGGTACTCGGGATACTGCATCAGCAGCTCGTGCAGGCGGCGCAAGCGGTAGTGCGGGACGGTCGCGTACATGTGGTGCGGGAGGTGGTAATCCTGCCCCAGCGGGAACACCGCGAAGCGAATGAACGGCGCGACGAGAAACGTGCGCGTGTTGTTGATCCACCCGCGCCCGCCGTTGCCGTGCTGGACGAGTTGCCGGAGGATCATGAAGAACGCGAACGCGGTAAAGAGCGGCACCACCCACAAGAGCAGGAAGTACGGCACCGCGGGCGCCCCGGTGAGCTTCGTGACGACCGCGAGCGAAGTGAGAAGCAGCGTGATGAACCCGACCCGCAGGGCCGACGTGTAGCGGGCGTGGATCACCGGGCGCAGCTTGCTCTGGTGGTACTTGTGGTCGGGGAGTTTCAGGAACACCGCGGTCACGATGAGCCACATTCCGCCGGCGACGGCCGGCATCAGCCGCCATTCTTCGGCGAGGTAAAAGAGCGCGGTGAGCGTCGCGACAACCGCGAGCAGGTAAAGCACACCGACCCGCACCGCGCCCTTCGAGGGCTTCTGGCCCTTGATCATGTACGGGTTCTTGTCGGTGCCGGTCGCGTTGTACTGCGCGCGGATCCGCATGAACCGGATCAAGCGGAACGGCGACAGTTGGCGGAACAAGGCCCGCAGAACGGCCCGGCGCGCGAGCGGGAATCCCAGCCAGTGCCCGCTGGTTTTCAGTTGCGAAACGTCCGGGTCGCGGTCCGGGTCGTTGACGAACTGGTGGTGCGCCAGGTGTTGGAGGCGGTAGTGGTAGATGCTCGCGAACAGCGGGAACATCGTGAAGAGGTCGGACGCGAGGTCGTTGAGGTAGCGGTTGCGGAACAGGATGTAGTGCGAGCCCTCGTGCGCCAGCCCGCTGAGCTGGTGTTGCCCCGCGCCAACGAGGACGATCGCCACGAGCGCCACCGGGACGTTCCACCACCACGACAGTTCGAGCGCTTCGCGGGTCTCGAAGAACCACACGGCCCCGCCGATCACCAGCACAAGGTAAACGTAAGTGCGGAGGACGTACCACCAGTTGGTGACGTTGTCGGTGCGCCGCAGTTCCTGAAGCGCGGCCTTCAGGTCCGGGTCGGAGAGCGTTCTCGCGGGTGCTTCGGCGGTGCTCATGGTGGTTGCCGCGATCACTTCGGGTCTTCCAGGGTCGTCATCAGGTTACGATAGGCCGCTTCGTCGATCTGGTCGTTAAGGAACGTGTACGTCACGAGATACTTGGTGATGCGGCGCTGGTAATGGTCGAAGCGATGGGCTTCGATCACGTTGCGGTCCAGACGCGAGTTGTCGGCGAGGTCCGCGCGCTTCACCTGGCGGGCGATCGGGTTCCCCTTCAGGGCGACGACGTAATCGGCGTAGCTCACGCCGCGCGGGCGCGTGAGGCATCGGACCGCAACCAGAACCGCCTCCGAGAACCCTTCCGCGGCGAGTTGCTCGAAGGTGACGTTCGTGTCCTCGACCGTGTCGTGGAGTACGCCCGCGATCCGCGCGTCGGGGTCGCTCACCGCGAGCGCCACCCGGAGCGCGTGGAGCAAGTACGGCTGTCCTTCCTTGTCCGTCTGGCCCGCGTGGGCCGCAGCCGCGATCTGAACCGCCCGGTCGAACGTCGCCATCCTGACTCCTTTTTGTCTTCAAAGTAGTAGGCACACTCCGTGTGCCGTTCTAAAAACCACGGCACACGGAGTGTGCCTACTACTTTGAGTACAGCTTCTTCACCTTGCGCGCGATCAGCCAGTTGGTCAGCCGCGGGAAGTAGCGGTTGAACCGCAGCAGCCGCTTCGCCTCCTTGCCGACCACCAGTTCCGTCTTGTTCGCGCGGATCGCATCGACGATCTTCGCCGCGAGGAACTGCGGCGGCATCCCCTCTTCAAACCGCAAGTCGGCCTTGCCGTCGGTGCGGAGCCAGTTGTTCTGGAACCCGCTGTTGGTCATCCCCGGCACGATGGTGAGCGTGTCCACGTCGAACCGCGCGAACTCGGCCCGCCACGCCTCCGACATCCCGACCAGCGCGAACTTGCTGGCCGAATACTCGGGCCAAGCGGGCATCCCCTTCCGGCCGCACATCGACGTGACATTCACCACTGCCGGCTGGTTGCCGTTGGTCAGGTGCGGCATCGCCAGTCGCGTCAGTTCGATCGGGCCGAAGAAGTTCACTTCCATTACTGTGCGGCAGATTTCCTCCGTCGAATCGGCGAAGTGGCCCCAACTGCCGACGCCGGCGTTGTTGACGAGCAGATCGACGCCGCCGAACGCGGACACGGTGGCGTCCACGAGGTGCCGGCGGTCGTCGGGGTTGGTGATGTCGGTCGGAACGGCGATCACGTCGGCCCCGGCCTCTTTCGCGTCGGCAGCGAGTTCGGCGAGCTTGTCGGCGTTCCGCGCGGCGAACGCGACCCGCGCCCCGGCGCGGACCAGCTCCACCGCCAGCGCCCGGCCGATGCCCCCACTCGCCCCGGTCAGGATCGTTCGCTTACCCGTCAGATCGCGACTCATGGAAGTGCCCTCTCAGCGTCACCATCAGTTTAAACGACGCGGCAGGCACGGTCGCGGGGTCGGCACGAACCACACGGACAGAATCGATTCACCTGCCCGCTCAGATTGCGCCGTCGTTACAAACGGACTCTTGAAGAACCCACGCAGGGACCGGTGAGTTGGCGCTCTTTGGCGTGCTTCGCACGAAAGCCTTGAAATCGTAGGGGTTGGTCAAAGGACGCCACGTGGCGTCCTTTGGCGCTCTTTGGCGTCCTTTGGCGTCCTTCGGAAGTGAGTTGTTGGCTCATGTCATCCAGTGGGTGGTTGGCCTTCTGCGGGTGGTGGGTCTCTGG
>CAZBXY010000374.1:0-7682 GCA_964495365.1 uncultured Frigoriglobus sp.
CGATTTTGATGCCAACGACACAACCAGCTGCTGAGCCACGACTTACGGTGAATTTTGGCCCTATTGCGCAACGAGTCTAATGTGTCTCACCCGGATTGAGCCTCACTCCTTCTTCGGCGGCCCGAAGTCCTTCTTCCCGCCGAACCCGATGTACTGCCGCGCGCTTTGCCGCGCCTCGTCGGCGCCGCGGTCGTCGTTCATCCGCTGGCACACGTTCGCCAGTTCCCAGTACGTCATCCCCAGCGCCCCGCGCTCGGGGCCGACCCCGTCGGGACCGTCCACGACCCGGTGCAGCGCCCGGATCGATTCCTTGAGGACGTCGCGGGCCGGTTCGAACTTTTCCTGTTCGCACAAGACGGCCGCCAGCCGAAGCCGGGCGAACGCCGGTTCGAGGTGGCCGGGGTTGGGCCGCTTCGCCGGCTCGACGGAGATGAACGCCGCCGCGGCCGCGCGGAACGCCACCTCCGCGGCGCCCCACTTGCGGGCCTGCTCGCGGGCCTGGCCGAGCCGCATCTGCACCAGCCCGGCGAGCCAGCGGTTATCGCCGACCAACCCGGCGGCCAGGCGCAGCGGCTCCTCGGGGTCGGCATACGCTTCCGGCGGCGCGACCAGGTACGTGGTGACCAGTTCGGCGCGCATGTCCGCGTCGCCGGGGAACTGCTCGACGAGCGGCTTGAGCAGCGCGACGGCCCGGCGGAACGCCGCGGTCGCCTTCTCCGCCTTGTCCGGGCGGTTCAGCCACAGGTGCGCCTCGCACACCCGGCGCGACGCCTTGCCGGCCTGGAACTGGACCCGCGCGTCGGGCGCCTTCTGCTGGGCGAACTTGTCGTAGAAGTTCAGGATCGCTTCGAGGATCGCCGTCTTGTCCGCGGCGTCGGTCGTCGGGTCGCCCGGCCCGCCCTTCTTCGGCCCGCCCGCGCCGGGCGGCGGTCCCGGTGGGCCGCCGAATCCGCCCGGCCCGCGGTCCGGGCCGCCGAACCCGAAGGGGCCGCGCTCCGGCCCCGGCCCCATCATGGCGAACATCGGCATCCCCGGGCCGCGGCGACCGGTGCCCGCGGCGGCCTCGAACACCTTCTCGACCGCTTCCAGCGACAGGTTCAGGTTCGCTTCGAGCTGCTCGGACTTCTGCTGCACGTCGGCCCGCGCCCGGTTGGCGTCGGCCGTGGCCTGCACGGCGTCCTTGCGCCGCTCCTCGGCGCGGGCGTACCCCACCCACCCGGCGCCCGCGGCCAGCGACAGCGCGACGAGCGTGCTGGCCGCCAGCGACGCGACCGCGGGGTTCCGCCGGCACCACCGCCACGCGCGGAACAGCGCCGTCGTGCGCCGGGCCTTGATCGGTCGGTCTTCGAGGAACGCCTGAAGGTCGTCGGCCAGCTCGCCGGCGGTGGCGTACCGGGCGCGCGGCTCGCGGGCCATCGCCTTCAGCACGATGGTTTCCAGGTCGCGCGGAATGTTCGGGTTGAGTTCGCGCGGCGGCGGCGGGTCGGAATCGGCGACCTGCATGATGAGCCGCGCCGGGCTGTCCATCGCGTAGGGCGGTTCGAGCGTGAGCAGCTCGTACAGCGTCGCGCCCAACCCGTACACGTCGCTCCGCGCGTCCGCGTTGCCGGCCAGGCACTCCGGCGGGATGTACTGAAGGGTGCCGAGGATGTCGCCGGTGGCGGTGAGGCCGTCGGCGTTCATCAGCTTCGCCAGCCCGAAGTCCGCGACCCACACGGTTTCGCCGTCGAGGATCAGGTTGGCGGGTTTCACGTCACGGTGCAAAACGCCGTGCTTGTGGGCGTAGTGCAGGGCGTTGGCCGTTTGAAGTCCGACCTCGGCGACGAACCGCCAGTCGCCGGAGTTCGGGGCGCGAACCTCGCCGCCGGCGGTCGCAGGGCCGCTCGCGGCGTCCGGTTCGGTGCCGGGGTTCTTCGCCACCGTCTCGCGGTGCGCGGACGCGGCCTTGCCGGCTCGCGCACGCCACTCCCCGACGACCGCGTGCAGTCCGCAGCCCGGGATGAGTTGCATCACGTAGTACGGCAGCCCGTCCTGCTCGCCGACGCCGAACACCTGCACGATGTTCGTGTGGTGCAGCTTCGCCGCGGCCTGGGCCTCGCGCACGAACCGCTCGCGGCGCCCGGGTTCCAGTTGCGCGTGCCGGGCGAGCACCTTCAGCGCCACGGACCGGCCGAGCGACTCCTGCACGGCCTCGAACACGACGCCCATGCCCCCGCGGCCCAGCTCGCGGACGATGCGGAAGTCGCCGAGCCGGTCCGGCAGCGACGGGGCCGCGGCCGGCCCACGGAACCGCTTGAGCATTTCCATCTGCGCGACGGCCGGGAGCAGTTCCTGAAGCTCCGCCGCGTGTTCGGGGTGCGCTGCGGCGTACGCGCTGACCGACGGGTGCTCGCCGCGCCGGAGCCGGTCGGCGAACTCCTCGGCGAGCATGTCGAGCGGGTCACGGTCGTCCGATGGCATGGCCATGTCCAGAAATTCAGAGGGCGGAAAAGACCGAAGAGGAACTAACCACAGAGGCACAGAGACACAGAGACACAGAGAAGACCAGAGCAGAGTTCTTTGAAAACAATCTCTTTTTGGTTTTCTCTGTGTCTCTGTGCCTCTGTGGTTAGTTCTGTCTTCTGACCTAACCGGCGCCGAAGCCCGGGAGCGTCTCCAGGATCTGCTTCAGTCTCGCCAAAGCTCGCACGTAGCGCTTGCTGGCCGCGGCCGGTTGAATCCCGAGGATCGCGGCGGTTTCGGCGTTGCTCAGTTCCTCGAAGTGCCGCAGCGCCAGCACCTCGCGGTCGAGCGCGTCCATCCGGTTGAGGGCCTCTTCCAGGCGCCCGAACGACTCCGACCGGGCCGCCGCGTTGCTGGGGCTGGTACCCGAACCGAGCAGGCACGCCGCCAGACACGCCGAATCCGCGCCGGGCGCCGCCCCGCGGTGGATCGGCACCTCTTGACCCGCGTCCCGCTTCTGCGCCAGGTGTTCGCGGTGAACGTCGGCGAGGCGCTGCCCGACCACGAGCCTGAGCCAGCCGAAGAAGGATTGATCCGGCTTGGCGAAGTAGTGGTCGATCCGCTTCACCGCGTCGATGTACGCCTCTTGCAGCACGTCGGAGGCCGACACGCGCCCGGCGAGCCGGTGGTCGAGCCGCAGTTGCACCATCCGGCGCAGCTTGTCGCGGTGCTTGGCGTACAGTTCGGCCAGGGCCTGTTGGTCGCCGGCCCGGACTTTCGAGAGCAGTTCGGCGATCTCGGCCTCGCTTTCGACCGGCATCGGAGCGTCCTTTCGGGTGCCTCCACCCGCATAAACGGAACCGGGCGATCCCGGGCGACCCGCCGCGAACGAATGAAAACCTTCTGAAAGCCGTCACCTCGGCGGGCGGACGGTGTTTCTATTATTGCAAAGACGGCACGCAACCGGGCGCGGATTCATCCCGCCCTCCACCGCGGAGTATTCCGATGGTACGGGTTTTGAAGGCACTGGCCCCGCTGGCGCTGGTCGCGGGAATCGCGGGGCTGACCGCTCTCGTGGCCGACGCTCAACCGCCGTTCGGCAAAGGGCAGTTCAAGGGCTTCCCCGGCAAGGGCGACGACAAGAAGGGCGAGAAGAAGATCGAAGACAAGAAAATCGAGAAAGTGGAGGGCAAGAAGGGCGAAGCCAAGAAGGGGGAGGGGCCGAAGTCGGACCCGGTGGTGGACGCGTGGGTGGCGGTGCTGATCGCCAAGATCACCGACCCGCACGACACAGTTCGCGACAGCGCCCGCGGCGCGCTGGTGAACGTCGGGTCGCCGGCCTTCCCGGCGCTCCAGAAGCTCGCCGACGGCGACGACCCGGCGAAGGCGGTCGCGGCGCGGAAAGTCATCGCGGCGATTCAGGGCACCCGCGGCGCGCAGACGCCGGCGGCCACCCCGCAGCGCGGGATGGGCGGGATCAACTTGCCCGGCTTTCCGGGCTTCGGCCGACCGGGCGCCCCAGGCGGCGATCGAGGGCCGAAGCGCGACCGTGACGAGGAACGTTCGGTCGAAGTGGCGCCGATGCCCCGTGCGACGAATCGGTAAAGCTCGAACGTGTTCGGAGTAATCGTCGCCCGGAAGTGAGCCGCGACCGGTAGGGAGCGGGCCGACCACCTTTACCGCGGAGGTGTCCGGCCCGCTCCCTACCGGTCGCGGCTCACTTCCCAAGTTCCTCGAACGTCTTGTTCAGGATCGGGTACTTCTTCCAGTCCTTGTAGTCGAAGTGCCACCACTCCTCCTCGTACACACTGAAGCCCTCGGCCAGCATCGCGGCGCGGAGCAGGTCGCGGTGCCACCGCTGGCGCGAGGTGCCGCCCATGTAATCCGGGAACGCGCGGTCGGAGAACTCGTCGTACCCACTGACCATCTCCACCGGCTTTCCCGTCTTCAGGTCGTAAAGCGTGAGATCGACGGCGCACCCGCGGTTGTGGCGCGACCCCTTCGACGGATCGGCCACGAAGTTGTGGAACTTCTCCGGCGCCGCGTCCCAGAACATCTTCGTGACGTGCCACGGCCGGTACGCGTCGAACACGAGCAACCCGTAACCGCGCTCCCTGAGGTTCTTGTGAACGCGGGCGAGCGCTTCGGCCGCGGGCTTCTGCATGTAGGCTTTTGCGGATGTATAGAACGGCGTGCTGAGGAAGTTGTTGTCGGTCGCATACCGAATATCAAACTTGATGCCCTCGATGGTCGCGAGATCGACGAACTCGGGCTTGAGGAACTCGCCCTTCTCCGCCGGCGGTGTTGCGGCGAGCGCGGCCTTGCGAATCTCGGCGAGCGGCTTCACCGGCTTGATCTTGAACGTTTCTCCGTTCTCGCCATCGATCTTCCTTCGCTCGAAGACGATGCTCGCGGCGGTGACCTTCGTGGCGCGCCCCGTGGCGTCGCGCGTGAACACCAGCTTCTCGCCGTGGTACATCCCGCGATCGGCCGGGAATGCGAACACGTTCTCCGACTCCTCCGTCAGCGGGTCGATTTCGGTCAGTTCGATGAGCGCGTGAAGCTGACCCTCGCGCTCGTAGATGGTGAGCGGCAGGTGATCGTAGCCGTACTCGCCGATCAACCCGGCGAACTTCGCGGGCGGTTCCGCCGGCGCGGTCGTGGAAGGCTTCTCCTTCTCGAAGGTGAGTTTTCCGCTCGTGATCTTGCCGTCGGCGAGGCCGTACTTGTTGCCCCATGAGGCCGCGTCGTCGGAGATCAGCCCGGTTCCGAACTTGCGGAGTTGCACCCGCGCCCCGCCGCGGTCCGATACGAAATACGCCTTGCCGAACGATTCGGTCAGGTCGCCCCACCGCTCGCCGCTCCGGTATCGCCCCGCGAGCGCCCGCGCGTCTTCGGGCGAAAGCGGTTCGCTCCTTTCGATCTTCGGCAGCGGCTTTCCGGCCTTCGCCGCGAGCATCTGCCGGAGTGCGTCGTTGGCGATCCGCTCCGTGACCGCGTTCGACACGTCGCGGGCCGAGACGACGATCGCGCCGAGTTTCTCGCCCGGCAGCGCGACGAACGACGTGGAGAACCCGTAGATCGCGCCGCCGTGTCCGGCGCGTTGCTTGCCCTCGAACTCGCCGACCGAGAAGCCGAGGCCGAACCCGCTCCTGGCGTCCTTCGCGGCGAACTGCGGCCGGAACATCTCAGTGAGCGTTTCCGGTTTGAGGAACGGCTTCCCGTTCGCCTTGCCGCCGGCGAACAGGCACGACTGGAACTTCGCGAGGTCGAGTACGGTGGAGTACATGCACCCGGCCGGGGCCATCCCGAGTTCAAAAGTCGGCGCCGGGAACTCGCGACCGTGGTACGTCCACATCACTGCCTCCGCGAGGTGCTTCTTCACTTCGGGTGTGGGGAGAAACGAACTCGACTTCATGCCCAATACATCAAGAACGCGGCGCTGAACATACTTCTCATATCGCTCGGATTGAGATTTCTCCAGCGCATATCCCACAACACCGATCGCGGCGTTGGAATACTTGATGCGCGCCTCCGGTGAGTAAATCAGCCCGATTCCGTTGAGGCTCGCGACGGTCTGCGCGAGTGTCGGTTCGCTGGGATCGAAATAGTTGCCCACCGGCGGCTCGCGGATCAATCCTGAACGGTGAGACATGAGCATCCGCAGCGTAATGGGCTTCTCGCCGTCCTTATAGATCGGCTTGAACTCCGGGATGTACTTCGCAACCGGCGCATCAATGTCGATCTTCCCTTCCTCCACGAGCTGCATCACCGCGACATCCGTAAAGAGCTTCGACACCGACCCGACGCGGTAGATGGTCTCCGCGGTCGCGGGAACCTTGCGGTCGCGGTCCTGGAACCCGAACCCGGTGGCCCACACCACTTGCTGATCGTCCACGAGCGCGATCGACAGCGCGGGTAAACGCTTGTCGTCTACCTCGTGCTTGATGAGCTTCTCCAGCTCCGCGACCGCCGCCCGGTACGGCTCCGCGGGCGGAACCGACGGCTGCGCGAACGCGGGCGGCGCGAGGGCGAGGAGGATGAGAAGGGACAGGGTGCGCATGTATTGCTCCGGTATTGGCGAACCCCGCCCGCAAGGGCGGGGGTACGACACCAAACCCACCCCCGCCCTTGCGGGCGGGGTTCGCCTACTTCCATTCCATCTTCATTAACGTAAATGGGTAGATAATGGTCGCGTAGAACGTGCCGTCCTTCGACTGAATTAGCGCCATGTGGGCGTGGAGCGGCGTGTAGGTGCCGTCCGGCAACTTGTGGAACCCGTGCGACCACGGTTTCGGTTTGCCGTCCTTGCCGGGGTCGAAGTTGAACCAGTCCGGGTTCTTCACGCCCAGTACACCGTGATCCGTCGCTTTATTGGTTTTTGGATCGTATGTGATGAGATGATGTAAGTATCCGGCGCCGAATTTGGTGTCGTTATCGACGCGATAGAGTGTATGAACCTTGCCGTCGGTGCCGACGATGAGCGACCCCCGCGAGTCGTGGCCCTTCCCGCCGATCAACTTACCGAGGTCGGTCACCGGCGCCTTCGGCCCGTCCGCAGAAAGGTCGATGCGGAAGAGCGTCGGGTCGGACATGCGGATCAGGTACGCGGTCCTGGCGTCGGCGGTGACCGCCCAGCACGCCGGGCCGAGTTTGTCGTCAGCTTTTCCAACGGGTGTTGCGAGTTCCAGCATTTCGAGCTTGTTCGTCGCCGGGTCGAACCGGGCGAGCTTGAAATCGCGCGTGACGACGACCGCTCGGCCCTTGCTGTCGATGAGCGTCTGCGCGTAGGGTGTCAGGCGCAGGTTCGGGTCCGGTTCGCGATAAGTTTTTGACTTCATGTCGTAGATCATCCAGTGATGATCTTCGCACGTCACGACGTAGACCAACCCGGCCTTCTCGTCCGCGGTCACGTCGTTCACGCCCTCTCCCCTGAACGGCATCCCGAAGGATTCGGTCTTGTCGGTTTCGGGGTCGTACACCATCACATACCCGCCGGGGTAATCAGCGGTGTCGTCCTTCCCGCGGCGATAGCCCTGCTTGCTCCCCACATAGATCTTGCCGCTCGGAGCAACATAGTTTCGCGTATGAATCTTCGATTGCGCCGCGTAGGTGGGCGTCATCGGTGTCATTAATCCACAGACCTTGTTCACATCAATTACGATTCGTTGCTTGCCGGTCTTCGGGTCGAACTCGATGAGGTACGCGTTGAACCCGTAGGCCGCGGTGCCGACGTAGAT
>CAZBXY010000375.1:0-7643 GCA_964495365.1 uncultured Frigoriglobus sp.
GGAGCAATCAGCGGCGGGTCGGTCGTGCTGATCTTCCCGCGCGAACACTACCTGATTCTGCCGCTGTTCTTCCTCTTGGTGCTGGCCGCGGGTCACTTACCAGCGCCCCGGTGGCCGACCGGGCTATTCGGCGAACCGACGCGGGCGAAACTCCAGGCGGTCGGGTGCGCGAGCGCAGTTTTGCTGCTTACCGCGACCCCGACCGCGACCCACCGCTGGACGCTCCTGCGCCCGCTGGCGACGAAGTGGCCGACGCCGGTCGCGTTCCCCCAGCGCGAGACGATGACGCTCCTGCGTGAGTCCCCGGTGCGCCCGCCGACGGTGGTGCTGGAGCATCACGACGGCGTGCCGATGCTGACGGCCTGGATGGCCCGGCCGCTGCGATTGGTGTCGGCCGAATTGAAAACCGAGGGGTTCCGCGCGTTCGTCGCGCGGCACAACATCGGGGTGGTGATCCTCGACAGCCGATTGCGGGCCGACCCGCGGTTCGCCGGCGATCCCGAGTTCCTGGAGTTGTGGGACGAAACCGACCCCGGCGCGTTCGCGATCCTCACCGCGCCCGGCGGCCGCCGCGTCGCGATCCGCCGCGACCGGCTGGTGGGTGAATGAGCGTTTGGGAATGGTCGCGGAGTGTCTTTCTTGTGGCACGGACTTTCCAGTCTGTGCTTGCCGTTCGGTGGTCCGAGCAAGGGTCCCCGCGCCAGCGGGGTAAGAGCGGCCACCGCATCCAACAAAAGCGCTTAGCCCGCGGTTGAGTTCGATCCCTCCCTTCGGTCGGGATCGATTTGCAAGCACAGGCTCGAAAGCCTGTGCCACGAAAGCAAACCTCAGCGCCGGCCCGCGGGTCCGGTGATGGCGAACGAATCGAGGAACCGGCGGATGTTCGCGTTACCGGGGCCGACGAACCGGCCGCCGCCCAGCGCCACGTAGATGCGCCGATCGGTGACCACCAGCCGCGCGACGTACGTTCCGTTGTCCTCGTAAACGTACTCGATCTCGCGCCCCGGGAAGCCCGAGACGGTGATGCGGTCCTCGCGCACAATCCGCTTCAGCCCCCGATCGGCCTTCATCTCGCGCAGCGCCCCTTCGATCAGCGCTTCGGGCGGCTCGCGGAGCCCGACCGGGGGCAGGTCCGCGTACGTGACGACGTAGAACTCGCCGCGCTTCCAGAGGATCAGCCCCTCGACCTTCACGTTCGGGTCCGGCTTCATGCCCGGGAGCGGCATGTCTTGCTTCATCGGTCCGGGCACATCGACCGCGAACCCGCCCGCCGGCGATTCGTACCGCCGCCAGTTCTCGCCCGGCAGAATCAGATACCCGCCGCCGCAGCACGCGCACGCCCCCAGCATGAGCACGCCGAAAATGACCACGACCCAGAACAGCGGCCCGCGCCCGGACGGGGCCGGGGGTCGGCGCCGGCGGCGCCGCGGGCGCCGGTCCGGGTCATCGTCGTCGTAGTCGTAGGCCCGGCGCCGCGGCGGGCGGTCCCGTTCGTCGCGTTCGTCGCGGTCGCGGTCCTCGTACGGTTCGTCGTAATCCCGGCCGCGGGTGCGGCGGGCCGGGCGCCGGTCGTCGTCCGAATACGGATCGCCCTGCTCGAACAGCGGTTCTTCGGCCGGTGCGGGCGGGGGCGGTGGAGGAGGTTCGGGCGGATCGACCCGCGGTCCCGGTACGCGGAGTACGGTCGTACACCGGCCGCATCGGACCTGGCGCCCGGCCGCGTCGTCGCCGACCCGCAACCGGCTCGCACACGATGGGCACGTGACTTCGATCGCCATCCGACACCCCGCCCCCGGGAATCAGTTCCCGCTCATCGCCCGCAACACCTCGACGGCGCACGCGCCGAGTGCGGACAGATTGTACCCGCCCTCCTGGACGATGACCGTGGGTAATCCCAATTCGCGCACCGCAGCGCCCAGCTCCGCAAAGAACTTCGTCGGCAGCTTGAACCCGCCGATCGGGTCGGACTCGTGGGTATCGGCGCCGAACGCGAACACCAGGAACGCCGGCCTGAATCGCCGCACCGCGTCGAGCGCCGTCGCGAGCGCCGGGCGGTACTCCTTCACTCCGGCGCCGGGCGCGAGCGGGATGTTCACGTTGAACCCCAGCCCCGGCCCGGTCCCGGTTTCATCGGCGCACCCGCTGAAAAATGGGTACAGCGTCGCCGGATCGCCGTGGACCGACACCGTGAGCACGTCGGCGCGCGAATAGAAGATGTGTTGCGTGCCGTTGCCGTGGTGAACGTCGAGATCGAGTACCGCGACCGGGCCGAGTTTCGACAGTCGCTCGGCGGCGACGGCGGAGTTGTTGAAGTAGCAGTACCCGCCGCAGCGGTCGGGTTCGGCGTGGTGTCCGGGCGGGCGTGTCAGCACGTAAACCGCGTGCTCGGTGCCGCCGGCGACCAGATCGGCGCCGCGCTCGGCGGCGCTGGCCCCGCCGAGCGCCGCGGCGAACGTACCGGGCAGGATCGGCGTGTAGGTATCGAAGCAGTACTGCCCGCGGAGCGCGCGGGCGCCGGTCGCGCGTGGGTTCGGGCCGAACGGGAACACGGTGGGCCAGAGTTGCTTCGCCGCCGGGTCGCGGGCCTTCTTCGCCTCGGTGCTGGCTTCCCTCAGATACGCGACGTAGGCCGGGTGATGCACCCCCGCGAGACACTCCTCGCTGGGCCTGGGTGGTTCCTCGAAGGTGAACCCGCCGGCGGCTTCGAGCGCGGCCCGCACCGCGTCGAACCGCGGTGGGCCTTCGTAGCACGGGATGACGGCCCCGCTCTCCCACTCGCCGGGCGGGGCGTGGTCCGCGTGCTTGGGGTTCACAACGATGCGCATTGGCTCCCTCCGGGAGCGTCATTGGTCATTGGTCATTGGTCATTGGTCGCTATTCTGTAGGTATCGGCTGTTGCCGCGTAGTGGCTTTCTTCGGTTCGCGCCCGCATTCAGCGTAAATAACTGATGACCAATGACCAATGACGAAGGACCAAAAGCCATGCCGCGCATTCTGATCGCCGACGACAGCCAGCTCAACGCGGAGTTGCTCGACACCCACCTCGACGGCCAGGGGTTCGAGACGCAGCTCGTGTACAACGGCGAGGACACGATTGCCGCGGCCCGCGCGTGGAAACCGGACCTCATCCTGCTCGACGTGATGATGCCGAAGCTGAGCGGGTTCGAGGTGTGCCGGCGGTTGCGGGCCGATCCGGCGACGAAGGGCGTTTCGATACTCATGGTGACCGCGCTCGACCAATCGACCGACGTGGAAACCGCGGTGGACGCCGGCACCGACGACTTCATTACGAAACCGATCAACAAGACGGAACTCTTGCTCCGCGTACGGGCGATGCTGGACAGCCGCAACGAGGCGACCGACGCCGACCGCGCGCTGGCGTACATCGGGCGGGTTCAGCAAGGGCTGTGAGGCGAACGGCCGGTGTCAGCCGGCCGGTGGGCGAACCCGACACAACCGCCGGCGGACACCCGCCCTTAGCCGGAACAAAATTCGGAAATAAAACACAACCCCAAACGCGCACAGCCGTTCTTTGGCCGGCACCCGTGGGTGTTCGCCGGGGCCATCGACCGCGCCGAGGGCGGCCCCGCCGACGGCGCCGAGGTCGATCTCGTTTCGACCGCCGGGAACTTCGTCGCTCGCGGACTGTACAACAGCCAGTCGAAGATCAACGTGCGGCTCTATTCGTGGCAGGAAGGCGCGCCGCTCGATCGCGCCTTCTTCCGCGACCGCCTTTCGACCGCCCTTCAGCTGCGCCACGACATCCTGAAGCTCAACGGCCCGGACGCCGGCTATCGCGTGTGCTTCAGCGAGTCGGATTATTTGTCTGGGATGATCGCGGACCGTTACGGCGACTGGCTCACGGTGCAGTTCACCGCGCTCGGGCTGGCGACCCGGCGCGAGATGTTCGTCGATATTCTGCGCGAACTTCTTCAGCCAAAGGGCATCTACCTCCGCACGGAAAAGGGCATCGGCAAGCTGGAGGGCGTCGAGCTGCACGACCAACTGCTCTGGGGCGAAGCCCCGCCCGCCGATTTGAGCATCGCGGAGAACGGGATGCGGTTCCTGGTGAACCTCGCGGAAGGGCAGAAGACCGGCTACTACCTCGACCAGCGCGACAACCGCGCCGCGGCGGCCCACTACTGTGCTGGGAAGCGCGTTCTGGATTGCTTCTGCTATACGGGCGGGTTCGGGCTGTACGCCGCGAAGGCCGGCGCCGCGGAAGTGCTTTCCGTGGACGCATCGGAACCGGCGCTGGAGCTGGGGCGCCGAAACGCCGCGGCCAACGACCTCGCGAACATTCAGTTCGAGAAGGCGGATGTGTTCGGGCACCTCGGAGAACTGGTCGCGAGCGGGCGGACGTTCGACGTGGTGGTTCTGGACCCGCCGAAGTTCGCGCGCAACCGCGCCGCGGTGCCGGACGCGCTGAAGGGCTACCGCCGGTTGCACCAACTCGCGCTGAAGCTGCTCGACCGGGACGGCGTGCTGGTGTCGTGCTGCTGCACGGGCCTCATCGCGATGACCGACCTGGAGGAACTCATCGCTCAGGTCGCGGTGGAAGGGAAGCGCGACGTGCAACTCTTGGAGCGCCGCGGGGCGTCGGCGGATCACCCGGTCGCGGTGACGTGCCGCGAAACCGGCTACCTGAAGTGCGTCATCAGCCGCGTGGTGTGATGCGTCGTCATTCATCCGGCGGGAACAAGTTGAACGCCTCTTCTGCTTCGCGGATGAGTACGCGGCGCGGGTGGTTGAGGTTCAGCGCGGCGATGGTCGCGCGGCCGGTCGGTGTCAGACCAACGACCCGCCAATCCTCGTCCCACGCGAAATGATCGCTCCATCGGTCCGCACGCGGGTTGTAGAGCGGTACTTCCGCGCCCGTTTGCGGATCGGTCACCCGGACGCGGTTCGACTTTCCCAGATTGCGACTCGGGCACGACAGCGCAAGGTTATCGACCGAATCAGAACCGCCGGCCGAAGTCGGGACGATGTGTTCGACGTGGAACGTGGCCCCTTGAAGGGACTGGTGCATCCGGCAGTATTCGCACCGGTTCGCGGCGCGGGCGACGACCTGCCGCGTCGTCTCGGCCCACGACTCGCTCACGCCGGGGACCGTCCGAGGAGTTTGAGGGCTTGCGCGCGGACGAGCGAGATGATTTCACTCAGCTCGGCGAGGGCTTCGAGTTCCTCCCGCTCGTCCGGTGTGAGTTGACCGTTCGTATTACGGTCCATGAGAGCTTGTAGCAGCGCATCAGTCTTGGCCGGGAACCGCATCGCGGCGACGGTTTCGACCATTGTGCGCGGGGCTTCGATCACGGCGGACATGCGGCACCTCCACCTTCAGCGTAACATCACTGCTTGCCGAGTACCAGATCGACGACCCAGCACCCGCGGACGTGGAGCCAGGGGCGGGAGCCGCCGCCCACCGGGTCCGCGGCCTGGAGGCTCGAATAGCGGCAGTGGTTGAGGATCAGTTCGTTCTCGCACCCGGCGTCTTGGAGCGCGTCCGCAAGGTCCGGCATCGCGCCGAAGTCGCCCGAGGTGTACATGTCCCGCGCGAGCTTCACGACGGCCCCGGTGCGCCAGGCCGGGTCGATCGAAACCGGGAAAAACGGGTTGCCGAAGATGTCGCGGAGCAGTGCGGCCTGAACGGTGCGCTCGGTGGCTTCGATCCGGTCGCCGGCGGCACGCATCTGGGCGTCGTCCGTCAGTTCGGCGGTGCCGTATCCGCGCAAGGCCCCGCAACAGTCGGCCGCGGTACTCGTGACGTTGCCGAAGCACGCCGCGACGGCCTGCGCGGCGAACATGGACGCGAACAGCCGCACGCGGTCCGCTTCGGACACCCCGCGCCCGAACTCCTGTGCCCCCGCGATCTGGGCCTGAGCGGCACAGGCTTCGGCCGCCTCGCGCTCGCCGAGCGCGTACTCCTTCATGGTCAGTTCGCCGTCGAGGAAGTGCTCGAACACTTCGATCGCGTGGTGCGAGCGGGTGTCGGTGAGCAGGTGCGCGACGCGCCGGCAACAGGCCGAGGCGAACAGCCGAAACTTCCGGCCGCGTTCTTTCCCACGCAGCAGCAGGCACATGGGCCGCGGGTCGGTGCAGGTGAACCACGCGGCTTCCGCTTCGGCTTGGGTGCTCATGGCGTTTCCCGAGGTGGTTCATGACGTGCGGAGGCGCCCGAGCTATGCGCGAGCGCGAAAAACGCTTGAAAAACGTAAGAGCGCCTAAGGACGCCTAAGAGCGCCTAAGAGCGCCACCTGGCGTTCTTAGACCAAACCCCAGGATTTCCAGTGTTTCGTGCGAAGAACGTCCAAGAGCGCCAACTCTCACACGCCGCGTGCCGGGCCTATTCACGTCTTCCCGAGAACCAAATCTAGCACCCAACACCCGCGGGCGCACGCTTGATTCGCGACGCACTGACTGCCTTTAGCCCCGGAGGGGCGACCGATATTTAGCCCAGGGTGAAGCGAGCTTCGCGAGCGAAACCCTGGGTACACGCCAGGAAAAATAAAAGAAGCCCCGGAGGGGCGACAGAGCATCTGGCAGAGGTTCTGCCGCCCCTCCGGGGCTTGGTGTTTGGTTGGGTTCACCTCCCAGGGTTGCGCTCGCTGCGCTCGCTCACCCTGGGCTAACATCGGTCGCCGCTCCGCGGCTGCGAAGACCGGGTTACACTTTCCCCAACAGCAAATCGACGACCCAGCACCCGCGAACGTGAACCTGATTTGTGTCGCGGCAGTGCGACAGGATGTCCTCATTCGTGCATCCGGCGTCCTGGAGCGCGTCGGCCAGGATCGGCATCCGGTCGAAGGCGCGGTCGTCGTAAATCCCGCGAGCCAGCGCGAGAACGTCGGTTGTGAGCCACGCCGATTTAGCCTTCGGGAGCCGATATCGCTCACCCGCGACGCAGCGGAGCAGAGTGGCGTGCTGGCGAGTTCGCGCTTGTACCGCTTCGAGCCCTGACGAATCGAGCGAGTTAAGGGAGGCTTCATCAATTGACGGCATGACGCTGAGGAACGCAGTGAACTCCGAGCAGCGTAGCGCGCACAGTACGAGATCCTCGGACGCAAGCGCGTAGACGATGAGCGTCGCGAGGTCGTAATTGTGTGTGGGAACTCTGGTGCGGAGAACGTCCTCACTGGCTCGTTGCCACGCGCTTTTGGGCACCAGTCCATCCGCATCGCTTTCAGCAAGTTCGACGAAAGTGCGATCCTCTTGGCTCGTAAACTTGTCCCATATCCCGCGGCAGCAACCTATCGCGAACATTCGCAGATTCCGCCGTGAAAGACGTATTCCGCGTGCTCTGAGCATCTGATGAGGCTGTGCGGACGACGCCCACTCTTTTTCGTTCATCCTCATGGCGTCACCCCATCCGGCTCATCTTCACCGCCCCCCCTACGATCGGTGCCACCGCGCGGCCGGTGACCGCGGTGCCGTGGAACGGCGTGTTGCGGCTCTTGGACTTCGATTCCGCCTTGTTGATCGTCCAGCGCGCTTTCGGGTCGATCACCGTCACGTCCGCCGGGCGGCCGGGTTGCAGCGTGCCGCGATCGATGCCGAGTACCGCGGCCGGATTGCAGGTCATTTTGGCGAGCATTCGCGGCCAGGTGAGGTGCCCCGGTTCGATCAGGTGCGTCACGCACAGCGGG
>CAZBXY010000376.1:0-7567 GCA_964495365.1 uncultured Frigoriglobus sp.
GGGCCAGAGACTTTCGCGGTACGCCGCTGGCCCGCTCCCTGCCGGTCGCGGCTCTATACAAACGCGCGACTTCATCGCGGCGCTAATAACGCACGTCCAGCCCGGCGCTGAACAGGTGGGTGCTGAAGTCCGCGGCGCGCGAGCGCAGTTGCGGGCTGCTGGCGAACGCCTCCTGGGCGCGCCGGACGTTGTTCCAGTACAGCACGCTGTAGCCGGCCGTCAGCCGCAGGTGGTCGGTCGCCCGCCAGTTCAGCCGAAGTCCGCCCTCGCCGACCAGCCCGAAGTAAGTCACCTCACTGCGGGTGTTCGCCCCGCCGAGCGGGAACTGGTTGGTCCCGGCGGCCAGTGTCGTCGCCAGCGGCAGCGGGACGCCGAGCGCCGTCAATCCCGTCGCAACGGCCGTGGGATTGGCGCCCCCGGTTCGCGTGCGGACGAAGGTCAGTTCGCTCGCGGTCACGCCCATTGCCAGCGCCGTGTGTCCCTCCAGCGACACGCGGTTCCAGCCGGTCGAGGCGACGAGGCCCAGTTGCGGGCCGAAGAAGTCGTTCCGCGACCGAACCGAATCGGCCCCGCTCTGCCGCCCGAGGACCAGCGCGGCCACGCCCACCGGCACAACGGTGAACGACGCGGACAGCTCGTCGCCGAGGTACATCTGCCGGTAGCCCGCGAGCACCTCGACCCGGTACCGCTCGCCGCGGTCGAGCAGCCGGCGCAGGTTCAGGTCGCCGCCGGTGAACGTGGTCCGCGCGCCGGTCTGCACGCTGCCGGTGGTCAACCCCGGGAACCCGACGAACACCGGGATCTGCACCGCGGCGCCGCCGACCGGAACGAAGTGCGGCACGTTCACCACCGCGGCGCCGGTGGGCCGCGCGGAGAACCGCTCGCTGTCGGAAAACAGCGAGTACAGCCGCGCGCTCACCCCGGTGCGGTGGTCGTCATCGAACCACATCCCCGCCTCGACCCGCAGCCCGCTGCGCCAGTCGTTCAGTCCGCGCCGCCCTCCGAATAGTGGGAGCGTGGCCGGCTGGCCCACCGCGCCGGCGAGCACCCCGGCGCCCGCCGGGCCGGTCGTCACGATCGGCGAAACGGCCGTCCCGCGCGTGCGGCCGATGATCCACTCGGCGCTGAGCCAGGTGGTGAACCCCGGCCCGCACGCGCACGGGTCGCCCTCCCGCACCAGTGTCACGGTCGGGCCGCGCGCGGTGGCCGCGTCGTACAGCGAACCGGGCTTCGTGTCGGCGGCGGGCGGGGCAAAAAACGGATCGCTGAAAGGGTCGCCGGCGAGGGGCGGTAGTTCCCGCGGCGGGTCCGTTTGTGCTCGCGCCCGTTCGGCGACAAAGCCGAGGGCCGCGACGGCACAAACGACCCAACACGCGCCCCGCATGTCCGCGCCTCCGTGCGCAACAGGGCCGCACGCCCGCGCCCCGTTCAATCGTCGTAATCGACACAACCCGCTCAGGCAGTTTAACCGGAATCGCGATCCGCACTGCGCCCGGGCAAGCGCGGCAGCTTGGGGAAGCGCCGAACTCAGATGGCGCGGCCACTCCGGTTCGCGTAAAATCGAGCGACCAGAGGGGAACCGATGGGCGCGTTCGATCAGGCGGCGCGGTTCGCGGCGCAGGCCGACCCGGAGGCGGTCGTGCGCCGCGTGCTGTTCCCGTGTGGCGTCGAACTACACTTCCGCGAGTGGCTCGACACGCGCACGATCCCGCTACCCGGACCGCGTCGCCGATCTGGTCGCCGCGCTCGATGGCGCCACGGCGGCCGAGGTTGCCCTTCTGATTCTGGAGTTCCAAAGCCGGCACGATCCTGACAAACTGGACGTAACGTTGGAGGAAGCGGCGATCCTCCGCGGGCACGTGCGCCACGGGCCGAACCGCGAGTACAAGTACCGCGTGTTCACGGCGCTAATTTACCTTGTGGGGAAGTGTCCGGAAACCGTACTCGACATGACGCTGCCGGGCGGGTACGCACCCGGCACGCGCCACTCGTGTGGAACGTCGCCGCGGACGACGCAACCGCGGCGATGGAGGCCGCTGCGGTCGGGAGCGTGCCGTGGGGAACGCTGTTCTGGGTTCCGCTGATGACCGGCGGCAACAACCCGGCCGCGATCGCCCGCTGGCGCGAAATCGTCACGCAAACGATCACGTCCAACCGCACGCGCGGGAACCTGGGCGTGGTCGCAATGGTGTTCGCCGAGCTGGCCGGTCGCCAGCCGGAATGGGCACGTGAATTGGAGGGTTTCGACATGACCGAATCGCAAGTGGCGAACGAGTGGATCGGACAGGGCGAGACGAAGGGGCGACTGGCCGAACGGCGGCAAACGCTCCTGGAACTACTGAACGATCGCTTCCCGGGTGCGATTCCGGCCGAAGTGACACAGCTCGTGCAAACCCAAGAGAGCCTCGAATTGTTGCGCGACTGGACCCGCGCGGCTGGGCGTGCGCTCTCGTTCGACCAATTCATGGAAGCGCTGAAGAAGTGGTCGCACCATCACTTCGGCGGGTGGCGCAGCACGCGGCCGCCCACTTCCTCCTTGTACGCGCCGTCGGCGATCGCCACGTGCCCGTTCACCAGCACCCACTTCACGCCGGCGGCGTACTGGTGCGGCTTGTCGAACGTCGCGGTGTCGCGGAACGTCTTCGGATCGAACACGACGAGGTCCGCGAAGTACCCCGGCTTCAGGTAACCGCGATCCTTCAGCTTCAGGATGTCCGCCGGCAGCCCGGTGGAGGTGCGGATCGCGTGTTCGAGCGGGACGAGCTTCTCCTCGATCGCGTAGAACCCGATCTTCCGCGGGAACGTGCCGTAGCTCCGCGGGTGCGGCACCGTGTCGCCGGGCGTCTGCACGCCGCCGTCGCTCGCGGTCGCGACCCACGGTTGTTTCATGTAGACGCGCACGTCGTCCTCGCTCATCCCGAAGTTCACCACCTGCGCGCCGCCGTTGCGCTCGATCTCCAACACGATGTCGATCGGTTCCTTCTTCTCCGCTTCGGCGATTGCGGTGATCGTCTTGCCCTGCCACTTCGGGTTGTGCGCGCAGCGGGCGATCTGAATACGCTTGCCGCCTTCGCGGCCCTCCAGCGCCTTCTCCACGTCGGCTTTCAGCTTCGGCCCGATCGTCGGGTCATCGAGCCGGGCGACGAACTCCTTGCTCGTCCCTTCGCGGTACTTCGTGGGGACGAGCGTCGCGCGGAGCGAGGTCGAACTCGCGATGTACGGGTACTGGTCCGCGGTCACCTCCTGTCCCTTCTTGCGCGCGGTTTCGATCAGGCCGACGGCGCGCCCGCTTGTTCCCCACGCGGCCTTCCCGCTCGCCTTGATGTGTGAGATGTGAACGCGACAGCCCGACTCCCGGCCGATGGTCAGCGCCTCCTCGATCGCGTCGAGCAGCCCGCCGCTCTCGTTGCGGATGTGGCTCGCGTACATCCCGCCGTGCCGGTTCGCCACCCGGGTGAGCGCGATGATCTCGTCGGTCTTCGCGTAGGTTCCAGGGTTGTAGATGAGACCGGTCGCGAGGCCCCACGTCCCGTCCTTCATCGCCTTGTCAACCAGCTCCTCCATCTTCTTGAGTTCGTCCGCGGTCGGCGGGCGGTTCGCGTTGCCCATCACGCGATCACGAATGCTGTTGTGCGGGGCGAGGTGAATCACGTTCGTGCCCACGCCGGCGTCTTCGAGTGTCTTGAAGAACGCAGCCGCGTCCACCGGGCCGGACCCGCAGTTGCCGGTGACGACCGTGGTACACCCTTGCGTGACGTAGTTCTTGTTCAGGCGCCCGGATTTGCCCGTCAGCCCGCTGTCGCAGTGCGTGTGCAGGTCGATGAACCCCGGGCAGATCACCAGCCCCTCCGCGTTCACCTCTTTCGCGCCGTCGAGCTTCCCGACCTTCCCGACGGCCGCGATCTTGTCGCCCTTGACGTGAACATCGCCTGTGAACGCCTTTCCACTGGTGCCATCGTAGATGGTCGCATTACGGAACACAAGATCAGTAGTGGGGATTTTTGGCTCGGCCCCGCCGGCGAACGGGGCGAGGGTCAGCAGCGCGAGAAGTACGAGGCAGCGCATCGGGTGAACTCCGGGGGAGTGATGCGCCACAGTGTACCGCCGCGCGCGGCTTCGTGGCGGAGAAAAAGCCGGCGCGGAAGGTGTGGTGACATCCCGCGTGTGGCGTGTACGATAGGAGCGCCGGCCGGACGCCGCGCTGACATGCCCGCGGGAGACCGTCCCATGATCCGCGTCACCAGAATCCTGTACCCGACGGACTTCTCCAGTTACTCGAACCAGGCGTACTTCCACGCGGTCGGGCTGGCGGAGACCTACGGGGCCAGCCTCACCGTCGTCTACGTTCACGCGCCCGGGGCGCCGGGCGAGCGGGACCGCTGGCAGAGCCAGCTCGAACAGGTGCGGCCGGCCAACCCGAAGATCGCGGTCAGCCACGTGCTGCTGGAGGGCGACCCGGCGACCGAGATCGCCCGCTACGCCGCCGATGCGAACATCGACGTGATCGTCATCGGCACCCACGGGCGCACCGGGGCGGAGCGCCCGGAGATGGGCAGCGTCGCGGAGCGCGTGATGCGCGAGGCCGCGTGCTCGGTGCTGGTGGTCAAGCTCCCCAAGGGCGTGGCCGGGGCCGAGCGGCCCGTTGCCGCGACGGCCGCGGGCCGCGCCTGACCCGCAGGAGGCGAAGTGTTAAGCTCCGACGATTCCCCTTCGTCCCCGCCCTTCCCGGACGCCTTCCGTGCCGCGGTCATCGCACAACTGACCGCCGCCGGGTTCGCCGTTCTCGACTGGGAGCCAACCGGCGTCAACGTCCGCCCGAAAACCGGTGGTGACGCGCAGTACATCGGCCTCGCCAACCTGCACCGGCGCGCGAAGGGCGCCCCGCCCGCGGAGTGGCCGGAAATGGTGCGCGCGTTCCTGAGCCACCGGGCCGAACTGCTCGAAGTGCGGGCGATCCCCGACGACCTCACCACCGTCGCCGATCGGCTGCGCCCGCGGCTCGGCCGCCCGTGCGACCGCTCCGACAAGACGCCGCCGTGGGGCATCCCGCTGCCGGGCACCGGGCTGGAAATCAACCTCGTCGTCGATTGCCCGCACGGCATGGTGTACGTCACCGACCCGATGCTCGCGCGGGGCCGCAAGAAGGCCGAGGATCTGCTCGACGTGGCTTTGGAGAATCTCCGCGCCGCGACCCCGTGCGACTACTTCGAGCGCGCGTCGGACGAGCTGGATATCTACATCGGGCACGCGGGCGACGGGTACGACGCGGCACGGGCGCTTCTGATCGAAGAACTGATGCCGGATTCGCCGGCGGGATTCTGGGTGGCGATCCCGTGCCGCGAGGAGTTGGCGGTGTGGCCGGTGTCGTTCCCGGCGCTGGGCCGCGTTTATGTGCTGAAGCAGTTCGCCGCCGACAGTCACCGCGAGCACGCCTACCCGGTCACCGACGACGTGTTCTGGGTGTGGCGCGGCGCGTGGTACCGGTTCGGCATCGAACTGGACGGCGAGGAACTGGTGATCGACGCCCCGGACCCGTTCGCCGAGGCGCTGCGGGAGCTGGAGGGGGAATCGTAAGTTCCACGTTCCAGAAGTCCCAAGGTGAACACGGTGGCTTTGTCTTCGTCTTCAACTTGGAACTCGGAACTCTGGAACTTGAAACTACCGAGTCGCGTCCGCGAGCATCCGCTGGAGCAGCGCCGGGTCGAACGGCGCGTCGAAGTGGGCGAATAACTCACCGCCACCGGCGGTCGCCCCTTCCACTTCCGCGGCTCGCGCCTGGAAGTACGCCCGCGCGCGGTCGGCGGTCGCGGTCTCTGCGGTACGCACAACAAGCCGCACCCGCGCCTGTTCGCTGAAACTCAGTGCAAACACCCCACCGCGACCGCCGCTCGCCACCGGTACCCACCGCTTCACGTCCGGCGACTGGCCGAACAACTTCACGACCGGCTTTTCCGCCCAGTTCTGCTCGTCGTCGGCCGCGATCCACACGGCGGCCGTTGGCGGAACCGACGCGAGCATCTTGCGGAAGCCGCCCGACTCGCTCCCGCGGAACTGCGTGCCGCCGGGGCCGTACCCGCCCTTCTCGACCGCCGCGAGGTCGCCCGCGTTCAGCCCGAACACCCACACCGTCGGCGCAGCGCGTGCGAGCACCGGTGAAACCGGCACCTTGTTCAGTTCGACGGTGTACCGCGCCTTCCCGCCCGGCAGCGGCTTCGCCTTCAGCTTCTTGAGGAACTCGTCTTCGTCCGCGAGCGGTTGCTTCAGTACCAGCGTAAGCGCGACGCGGAAGTCTTCGGGACCGCTGGGGAGAAACAGCCCGCCGGCGATGTGGTCGATTTGCGACAGCGACAGCCCGATCGAATCCAGCGCGCCGAACACCGGCGCCGGGAGACCGGCTCGGGCGAGCAGTTCGCGCGGTTCCTGGTTGGTGCGCGCCGCGTACTCCAGCAGCGGCCCCGGTTGCACCGCGAACACCACGTTGCACTCGGCCGGGAGATAACCGAGACCGACGAGCTGCGTCGGCGGGGTCGCGGCGCTCGCGGGCGATTGTGGTTCGCCCTTCGGTTTCGGTCCGCGGTTGGAGTAAACGGCGAACCCGACCGCGAACCCCAGCACCCCCAGCGCCAGCCCGAGCGCCGTGAGCCGCCCGGGCGACCACACGCGCTTCGGCGCTTCGGCCTTTGCGACCGGCGACGCGGTCGGCGACGCGGTCGGCGCGCCGGGGGCAAGTTCGGTCACGTCTCCGCGCACCGGGAACACGTCGCCGCACCGCGGGCACGCGGCGCGCCGATCGGTCGGGACCGCCGACAGGCCGAACGCGGTGTTACACGACGGGCAGGACAGCCGAATGCTCATTCGCGACCTCGCCGAAGTGGGCGCAAGCATTTTAGGGGCGCGGTCGGGAACCGGAGCGGTCACATCCCGCCGGTGATCTGCTTCAGCGCGTCGATGAGGTGGTCGATGTCGGCTTCGGTGTTGAACGGGCCGGGACTGACGCGAACCAGACCGTCCGGCGAGGTGCCGAGTGCCTTGTGGATGTACGGCGAGCAGTGCAGCCCCGGGCGCACGGCGATATCGAACGACTGATCGAGGATCGCTGCCAGTTCAGGCGCCGGCAGCACTTCGGACCGAAAACTGATCGCCCCGACCCGACGCGCCGGGTCCGCGTGGCCGAACACCTCGAACCCGCCCAGCTCCGCGAGCGCGGACCGCAAGCGGTCGCACAGTTCGATTTCGTGCTTGCGGATGCTCTCGACTCCGCGTTCTTCGACGAAGTTCAGCCCCGCGACGAGGCCCGCGACGCCCAGCACGTTCGGCGTGCCGCCTTCGAGGTAATGCGGGAAGTCGGTCGGTTGCGTGGGCGTGAGCGAGTCGCCGCCGGTCCCGCCCTCGCGCCACGGGCGCAAGTTCGCGCGCGGCCCAACGTACAGCGCCCCGGTGCCGGTCGGCCCGAGCAGCGACTTGTGACCCGGCAACGCCAGGAGGTCGATCCCCAGCGCCTGTACGTCGATCGGCAACACGCCCGCGGTCTGCGCCGCGTCAACCAGGAACAGCAAATCGCGTTCGC
>CAZBXY010000377.1:0-7517 GCA_964495365.1 uncultured Frigoriglobus sp.
GGGCGGTGAATGGCAGGTGTTCATCCTCACGACGCTCGGAGATGCGACCGCGCCGATCCGAAGCGCTGGGCGTGACGGAATGGGTCGAGGTCCGCGGGCCGGATTCGATGGCGTTGCGGTGAAGGCGGAAGCCCCCGGTATGTTCCTCTGGGTGCTTTTTATCCCTGGGAGTTTCGTCCAACAGCGAGTGCGATGCCCTTTGGTCCCGAGGCCGGGGACGCAAGACCCCCGCCGCACGATCCGCCGCGAAGCCCGAACAGTCACCGGGAAAGTCGGAGAATCTCCACGACACTCGTGCGACCTCCGCTCGCGGACAGTTGCCTGCGCCATCGGAGGGGCGCGGTGCCTCTGCCGACAAGACGCGATCCGCTCTGCGGTGTAAAATTCCCCGCACCGCTTCTCATGAGATGCCGCGATGACCGCTCCGACCTCGTTCCGGGCCATCCCCGGACAGGACGAACTCCACCAGGTCGAGCGCGACCTGTCGTTCCACCCCTCGACCACTACCGACCCAAAAGTGCTGACGCGGGAGCAGGTCGAGCGGTTCAACCGCGACGGCTATCTGCTCCCGCTCCGCATCTTCGACGACGCGGAAGCCCGGACGCTGCGTTCCTATTTCGATCATTTGCTCGCCAAGTATATGTCAGCAGGTCAGGACAGCTATTCGATCAGCTCGGCGCACCTGCGGCACGGGCGCGTGTGGGACGTACTGACCAACCCGCGAATCGTGGCGCTCGTGTCGGACCTGATCGGCCCCAGCGTGGTCGCGTGGGGGTCGCACTTCTTCTGCAAGATGCCGCGTGACGGCAAAACGGTGAGCTGGCACCAGGACGCGAGCTACTGGCCGCTCACGCCCTCGAAGGCGGTGACGGTGTGGCTGGCGATCGACGACGCGGACCGCGGGAACGCGTGCATGAAGTACATTCCCGGCACGCAGGGCCTGGGCCACCTCACGTACAAGCTGAGCGAGAACGACCCGACGAACGTGCTGAACCAGATCGTTCCAGACGTGGAGAAGTACGGCGCCGCGGTGTTCGTCGAACTGAAGGCCGGCGAGGCGTCGCTGCACAGCGATCTGTTGCTACACGGCTCGGACGCCAACACGAGCGACCGGCGCCGCTGCGGGCTGACGCTCCGCTACACGACCGGCGACGTGCGAGCGTACATGGGCTGGCACGACAAGGGCGTGATCGTCGCCGGCGAACACCCGCCGCACTGGGGCAACCGCCCGCGGCCGACAGAGGAGTGAGAGATTTTCGATTTGTGATTTGCGATTTTCGATCGCAGGCAACCGAACCAGCCCGGTTTTCTGTTGTCTTTCAATCGCAAATCACAAATCACAAATCGAAAATCTAGGGAGTCGCTATGGAGATCACAGCACCACCTCTAACCGGAAGGGGGGTACGGCTCGAACCGTTCGCGGAGGAGCACCGCGAGGGGCTGCGGGCCGCGGCCGATGACGACCGCGTCTGGCAGTACATGTACCTCGACGGCCGCGGGGCGGCGTTCGATCGGCCCTTCAATGATGCCCTCCAGCAGCGGGCCGAGGGCAAACGCCTGCCCTACGCGGTGCGGCTGCTTGCGACCGGCGAGTTGATCGGCGCGACGAGCTACATCGAGCCGAACGCGCCGCACAAGCGCGTGGAAATCGGCTGGACGTGGTACCGACCGGATCACTGGGCCGGGCCGGTCAACCCGGAGTGCAAGTACCTGCTGCTCTCACACGCCTTCGAGACGCTCGGGCTGAACCGCGTGCAACTGATTACCGATTCGCTCAACACGCGCTCGCAAGCGGCGATCGCGAAGCTCGGCGCGACCCGCGAGGGCGTGTTGCGCTCGCACGCGATCACCCGCGGCGGGCGCGTCCGCGATACGGTCGTGTTCAGCATCATCGCGTCGGAATGGCCAGCCGTGAAGGAGCGGCTACTCGCCCGGCTCGCGTCGTTCGAGAAGACTACGTGAAGAAGACTTACCACAAAGGCACGAAGGTCGCACAAAGGGCCACAAAGAAGACGGGTGCGGAATACTTCTTCTTTGTGTTCCTTTGTGCGACCTTCTCCCCCGCTGCGCGGGGGCCCTCTTTGTGGTGAAATGCTTCATGCCTCGTCGCCTGTTCGCCGAACTGTTCGGCACGTTCGTGCTCGTCTTCGCCGGTACCGGGGCGATCGTCTTCGACGCCGCGAACCCCGGCAAGATCGGGCACGTCGGCGTCGCGCTCACGTTCGGTCTCGTCGTACTCGCGATGGCCTACGCGGTCGGCAGTGTGAGCGGGGCACACTTCAACCCGGCCGTGACGGTCGGGTTGTGGGCGGCCCGGCGCGTCCCCGGCCGGCAGGTGTTGCCGTTCGTCGCGGCGCAGCTCGCCGGCGCGTTCACCGCCAGCGGGCTTCTGCTCGCGATGTTCCCCGAACACCCCACACTTGGGGCGACGCTCCCGCACGGCCCGCCGTGGCACTCGTTCGTCCTCGAAGTGGGGCTCACCGCGGTGCTGGTGTTCGTGATCCTCGCGGTGACGATCGCGGAACCGCCGGTGCGGGCGCTGGGCGGGGTCATCGTCGGCGCGGTGATCGCGCTGGAGGCCCTGTTCGCCGGGCCGATCTCCGGGGCGAGCATGAACCCGGCTCGGTCGCTGGCGCCGGCGGTCGCGTCCGGGGCGGTTCAGCACCTGTGGATTTATCTCCTCGCCCCGCTCGTCGGCGCGCTCGTCGCCGTTCCGACGTGCGCGATCATCCAGCAACCCGGCTGCTGCCGCGAAGGAGCCTGCCCGTGAGCGACCGCAAGATTCGCGTGTTGTTCGTGTGCGTCGAGAACTCGAACCGTAGTCAGATGGCGCAGGCGTTCGCCGCGATGTACGGCGGGGAGCGCGTGGAGGCGCTCTCTGCGGGATCGCGGCCTTCAGGTCGCGTGAACCCGAAGGCCGTCGCGGCGATGGCCGAACTCGGCTACGACCTCACTTCGCACACCTCAAAGGGGTTGGACGACTACAACGGCACCGAGATCGACGCCGCGGTGACGATGGGCTGCGGCGACGCGTGCCCGCTCGTGAGGGCGAAACGCCGGTACGACTGGCAGATCCCTGACCCGCGCGAGATGCCGCCGGCGGAGTTCCGCGCGGTGCGGGATCTGATCGGCGCGAAGGTGAAGGAGTTGTTGGGGGAGTTGGGGGTTGGGAATTCGGAATAGAGCCGCGACCGGGAGGGAGCGGGCCGACCACGCTCCGCGAAGGTGGCAAGCCCGCTCCCTGCCGGTCGCGGCTCTATTCTGGCGCTCCACCTCTCCGAGCAGTGGAGTGCCAGTCACTTCTTCACCACGACCGTGATCGGCACCGCGGCGAACGTCGGCGTCACGCGCAGCGGAGCGTTGTTCCCGCCCTTCGGCGGCGGGGTCGCGGTCTGGCCGCGCAGAATCAGCGTGTGCGTGCCCGGCGGCAGCGCGTTCGGAACGTCGAGACTCAGCTTCAGTTCGGTGCCGTTCGGCTGGATCGTGCCGACCGGCGGAAGCGGCTGGTTGCCCTGCTGGCGCGGGCCGAAGTTCGGCGTCGCGGCGAACAGTTGGATCGCCTCCTTGAACTTCGGATCGCGCGACACCTTCAACGTCACATCGAGCTTCCCGCCGGGCCGCACGGTCATTTCGGTCACCGCCGGCGTCAGCGTGAACGGCGCCTCGCCGCGAACCGCCAGCGCCATTCCGGGGCCGCGGTCCATGCGGGTAATCATCGGGGTATTCGGCGGCGGCTGACCCGGCTGAAGCCCGATCACCGGCCAGGTGACCGTGAACGGCCGCGCGGTGTGTTCCAGATCACCGGACTTCGCGCGAATGGTCACAAACCCTTGCCAGTCGGCCGCGTCCTTGTCCGCGACGAGCACGAGCGCCCCGCGGGTCTGGCCCGCGCCAATCACCTGCGGCGGACACGTCACGCCTTCCGGCAGGTTGTCGGCCGATAGCTCGATGGCGTCGTTGAACCCGTCGAAGCGGAACACGAACACCGTGAAACACGCGGCGCCGCCCTTCGCGACCGTCCCGGCGTCCGGGATGTGTGGCGTCAGTGGCATTACGGCCAGACGGAAGTCGGGATTCTCCTTCGCGATCCGCAGAACGTACTGATCGCGCACGCCGAACTGCACGCCGGCCTCGCGGGTAGACACCATCACCTTGTAAGTACCGTCCGCGGGCACGCTGAACCGATACCGGGCCGGGTCGTCGCCCTTCGTGTAGAACTGGTTCGGGCTGAGCGAATCCGGGCCGTCGTCTTGCTCAACGATCACTTTCCCCTTCTCGTCCGTGAGAACGAAGTACGCATCGACCGGCGAGCCGATGCGCTCCGCGAACACTTCGAGCGTCCACACCTCGCCCCGCTTCGCCTTGAAACTGTACCAGTGCCGCTCGCCCTTCTTCGCGATGCGCCCGGCGATGTCGCATGGTAGCTCGACCGACTGGGCAGAGTCCGCGGTGGTGTTCTTCTCGTTGTCGAGAATGATAAGGCCTTTCGGCCACAGAAGCGGTATGCCCTCCGGGGCCCAATCTTTGGCGAAAGCGCTCAAGTCGATGCCACCAGCAGTGGGTGTCACAAAGCGCGGCTGCGATTCAAGCTCTGCTTTTGTGGACACGCGACTGCTAAGGGCGAAGATGTGCATTTCGTCAAACGGGCGGCCGTCAGGCCGTGTGAAGTTACTACGGGATGTCGGCTCAACTCCTGGTAAATTTCGCCCGTAAATCGACTTGCTCGTGGTGGAGAGCGTGCCCACCGGCGGGAATACTGCGTCCACCCACGGGCCGGTGGTCACCGTCAGCCGGTAGAAGTGGTCGAAGCCGCCGGTGGTGTACGCGAACTGCGACACGCGCACCAGGTAATCGCCATCGGCCGGCGCCTTGAAGTCGAGCACCGCGTCGCCGCCGCGGTAGCCGCGGTTGGACGCCAGCACCTTCCCGTCGGGCGTCGTGGCCATCAGGTCGGCCTGCATCCGGCTGTCGATGCTCGTCGTGAGGCAGTACACCACGACGTTCTGCCCGGCCGTCGCCTTGAACGAAACGAAATCCACGTCGGTCGGCGCGGAAATCACCCCGTTCACGGTCGTTTCGAGGTCGATCTTCTGCGCCTGCGGCACGTCGTTGTTCGGCTCGGTTTCGTTCACGTTCGTCATGTCGCTGACGACGAACGCCCGCGGGTTCGAGAGGCCGGTTTTGCCCACCACGCGAACGTCGCGCGTCCCGGTCGCGTCCTTCGGCACGGTCACCTTGAACTTGACCGCGGAGGTCGGCTGCCCCGGTTGCGGTTGCGGCTGTGGTTGCTTGGGCGCGGGCACCGTTCCCACCGCTTCCGCCACGAACCCCTTGGCGCTGAACAGCAGCTTCTCGCCGCCCTCGAAGCTGTGTCCCGAGAACGTCACTTCCACCGTGTCGCCGGCCTTCGCGCCGGGCGGGAACACGCTCAGCAGCTGCGGCGGCGACGGGAGCGGCTGGGCAGATGCGAACCCACCCGCGAGTAGCACGACGAAGCCCGCGAGGACGCGACGGAACATGGCGGCTTCTCCTGAAGGGGCGCTTCCTCAATCGTATCCGCTGCGCCCGCCCTGTGAGAGCGCGAATCGCGATGTATGATGTAGTTGGGCCCCATTCCTTCGGAGGATCGCAATGCGAACGTGGTGTGTGCCGCACTTGACCGCGACGGCAGTTGTCGGGTTGGTGCTGGCCGGGTGTGCGCCCCAGCGCGGGTCGAACGAGCCGATGCCCACCGACGGGCCGAATCAGGTGGTCATCAAAGTGCCGGGCATGACCTGAGCGACCTGACCCGCCAGTGTGAGCGAGAAGCTCATCAGTCTACCGTGGGTAGACTCCGACACGATCAAGACCGACTCGAAGCGGCGCCAGGCGAAGTTCACCGTGAAAGACCCCGCGAAGTTTAACATGGACGAACTCAAGCGCGCGCTCGGCCCGCGCTACGCCGACGGCGCGAAGTTGCTCGCAGGACCGACACCGCAGTAAGCGAACGGCGCGGCGTCAGCCCGCCGAGTCTTTGGTCCCTCGGCGGGCTGACGCCGCGCCGTTCGCCATACCCGAAGCCGTTCGTCATATCCGAAAGGCGCTCATGCTCCCCAGTTTCGTCCGCCCGACGCCGATGACCGACCGGCTCTACGAGTACGTGCTCTCGATCGGGGTGCGCGAGCCGGCCGCGTTCGGCGTACTCCGCGAAGAGACGGCCAAGCTCGCCGAGGCCGAGTGGCAGATCGCCCCGGAGCAGGGGCCGTTCCTGGCGCTGCTCGTTCAACTGATGGGCGCGAAAAAGTGCCTCGAAATCGGCACGTTCACCGGGTACTCCGCGATCTGGGTCGCGGGCGCGCTTCCCGCCGGCGGTCAACTCATCTGCTGCGAACTCAGCGAGGTGTACGCGGGCGTGGCCAGGAAGTACCTGAGCGCCGCGGGGCTGATGGACAAGGTGGAACTGCGGATCGCGCCGGCCGCCGATTCGCTCGCGGCGCTCGTCGCCGATGGCGAATCGGGTACGTTCGATTACGCCTTCATCGACGCCGACAAGAGCGGTTACGACCTCTACTACGAGCGGTGCCTGGAACTGGTCCGGCCCGGTGGGCTCATCGCGATCGACAACACGCTCTGGGACGGCAAACCGGCCGACCCCGCCGTGACCGACCCGGACACGATCGCAATCCGCGCGCTGAACGAGAAGATTCACGGCGACGGACGCGTGGCGCTCAGCTTCCTGCCGTTTGCCGACGGGCTGACGCTCGCGCGGAAGCAGTAGGTGAACCCCGGCCGCAGGGCCGGGGTGACCGTAATGTCGGTCCCAACCCCCGGCCTTGCGGCCGGGGTTCGCCCTCACTACCCCTATCCCAACGCCCATTCGTTTCCCTGTGCCGAGGCCCGTCATGCTAGCCACTCGCGGCGAGTTGTTCGCCGGCGTCACTGTCGCCATCGTTACGCCCTTCAAGGGCGGGGACGTCGATTGGGACGAACTCGGCAAACTCGTGGACTGGCACTGCGAACAGGGCACCGACGCGCTCGCCCCCTGCGGCACCACCGGCGAATCGCCCACGCTCACGCACGACGAAAACGAGCGCGTGGTCGCGTTCGTCTGCGAGCGCGCCCGCGGGCGCACGAAGATCATGGCCGGCACCGGGTCGAACTCGACCGCCGAGGCGATCCGCATGACGAAGGCGGCGCAGAAGGCCGGCGCGAACGGCACACTGCAAGTCGGCCCGTACTACAACAAGCCGACGCAAGAGGGCTACTTCCGCCACTTCGCCGCGCTCGCCGAAGCCACCGATTTGCCGATCGTCGTTTACAACATCCCCGGGCGCACCGCGAGCAACATCCTGCCGGAAACGCTCGCTCGCATGGCGGAAAAGTGCCCCACCATCGTCGCGGTGAAGGAGGCGACCGGGTCGCTCGATCAGGCGAGCCAGATCGCGGCGCTGTCGGACCTGACGATTCTCTCCGGCGACGACAGTCTGACGCTCCCGCTCATGAGCATCGGCGGGAAGGGCGTGGTGAGCGTGGTCGGT
>CAZBXY010000378.1:0-7348 GCA_964495365.1 uncultured Frigoriglobus sp.
TCCGCGAGTTCCAGCAAATCCGCGCGGCGTTCCGGCGCGCCCCGCTGGCGTTCGCCCTCGCGCTGTGGGTTCACCTCTTGTTCGCGATCCCGCTGTACATCCTGAAGATCGAAGTGATCCCCCGCGACCTGGTGTTCCTCGAAGGGCTGATGTTCCTGCTCTTTATCTTCCCGGCGCGGCTGCTCGGCGGGTGGGCCTACGCCCGCGGCGCGCGGCGCGCGGTCCCGCGATTCTGGCTGGTGCGGTGGCTGGGCCGGTTCGCGGTCGTGCCGATCGTGTTCGCGTATGTGATCGTGGTATTCCTGTCGCAACACCTCGGCTGGCAGGGCGTCGGGAGCCTGTACGAGCAGCACGCGTTCCTGCTCCCGGTGCCGTTCGTCACGTGGAAGGGGTAACGCTACACTGAGCGCACGCCCGCCCCTCTCACCCCGGACCGTGCCATGCGATTCCTGCGTCCCCTTCTCTGCACCGCCGCGCTCGTCGCACTGCTCCCCACGTCGCCCGCCGACGAGCCGAAGCTCGAACCGGGCACGATCGAGCTGTTCAACGGCAAAGACCTCACCGGCTGGGGCTACAAGGGCAAGGACAAGGACACGTTCGAGAGCTTCGACGGCAAAACGGAAGCGTCCGACAAGCGGTACTCCGTGAAAGACGGCGTTCTGGTGGTGAACCCCGGTAAGGGCACCCACCAGTTGTGGACCAAGGAGAAGTTCTCGAAGGACTTCGAGCTGAAGTTAGAGTTCCGCGCCGCGGTGAACGCCGACAGCGGGTTGTTCGTTCGCGGGCCGCAGTTGCAGGTGCGCGACTACCTCGTCGCCGGGCCGTACAAGGAACTGAAGAAATACAAGGCGCAGGACTGGAACGAGATCGTCGTCGTGGTGAAGGGCGAGGTCGCGCACTGCACGTGCAACGGGGAGGTGCTCAACGACAAGATGAAGGTGCCCGCGACCGGACCGATCGGACTGGAAGCCGACCGCGGGCAGATGGAGTACCGCAAGATCCGACTGCGGGAACTAAAGTGACGCACGTTACTCCTTCACCGCCTTCTTCAGTTCGTCCAGCACGGTCTTCACGTCGGTCTCGTTCACCGACGTGAAGGCGAACGACTTCACCACCTTCCCCTTGTTCGCGACCACGACCGTCAGGTGCGTGTCGGAGTTGACGGCCCAGTTGTTCGGCCCGCTCCTTTCGCCGTCGAACGCTGCCAGAGACGTTTTCTCGAACTTCAGCGACATGTTGATTCGCGGCAGGTACTCCTTGTGCTTGTCGAACGCCTTCTCGCCGAGCCACACGGCGACGATCTTGGCCTCCTTCGACGTGTCGCCGATTTTCTCGTCGAGCACCTTCATGAACCGCGCCGCGGGGCGCCCGCCGATGGGGATGCCGCCCTCCATCGCCTGCACGAAGACGTAGACCGTCGGCGCGTCCTTCCGCTCCTTCGCGAAATCGACGTCCTTCCCCTCCACGGTGCCGACGACGCCGAACACCTTCAGTTCCGGCACCTTCTCGCCGGCCTTGGGGCCGGATTCGTCAGCTGCCACGATCGGCGCGCAGACAAGGGCCGCGCACAGTGTCAGAATCGCTGATTTCATGGTCGCGTCTCCCGTGAAAGGTTGTCAATGTCCGTAGTAGTAGAGCCTTCCGCCACTACAAGACTTCCCGAAATGTTCTGGGTCATTCGCCGCCGCCGTCGGGCGTCACCGCGAGCGGGTATTCCGGCACGCTCAGGCCCAGCGTCGGAATCGCCAACAGCCGCCGATACCCGCGTGTGACGCGCTGTTCCTCCGATGCGACGAACGCGGCGTCCAGGGTCGCCTTTGAAAACGCCCCTTCGCACACCACCGTCTCAAAGTCGGGATGAACGATGTACTGCGCGAGCGCGGGATTACACCGCATGTGCCGCTCCGGGAGCCGGTGCAACAACTCCAAAGGCGCTTCGCCGAGTACGAACCGCAGGTACAAATCGGACTCGGTGACGGCCTCCACGTCGCGCCCGCACACCTCGCAGCGATACCCCTGGTCGCATTTCGCCATCGTCGGCCCAACCGTCGGAATCCGTCTGTCGTAATATGTTAAGCAGAAGTGTCACCCTGCTCTGCGAAATTGGTGCGAACTCTCATGGGCGTTCTGGACCGGTTCCGACTCGACGGGCGCACGATCGTCGTCACCGGCGGCAGTCGCGGGCTGGGCCGCGCGATGGCGCAGGGACTGGCCGAGGTCGGGGCCGACCTCATTTTGATCGGCCGCGAGGGCGAATCGCTCGAAACCGCGCGAAAAGAGTTGGTCGCGCTCGGGCGGTGGGTCGCGGTCGTCCCGGGCGACGTGAGTACGCCCGCCGGCGCCGCAGTGGCCTGTCAGCAAGTACTGAGCCTGAACCGCGAGGTCGATGTCCTCGTCAATAATGTGGGCGGGCGCCGCGTCGATCTCCCGACCGAGCAGATGCCGGTCGAGCAGTGGCACCAGCTCGTCGATCTGAACCTGACGAGCGCCCTGGTGTGCTGCCAGCACCTCTGCAAGGGGATGCTGGAGCGGGGCCGCGGGTCGGTTATTAATGTCACGAGCATCGCGGGGCCGTGGGTGTCGATTCCCGGCATCGGCGGGCGCCACTACGAGACCGCGAAGGCCGCGCTCACCGGCCTGACGCGCGCGATGGCCGCCGACTGGGCAACGAAGGGCGTGCGGGTCAACGCGATCGCCCCGGGCGGATTTCTGACCGACGCGAACCGCCGGTGGTTCGGCGAGAAGCCCGAGTTCCAGACCGCGTTCGAGAGCCGCATCCCGATGGCCCGGCTGGGCGAGCCGGACGAACTCGCCGCGACCGCGGTCTACCTGGCGAGCGACGCGTCGAGCTACGTCACCGGCGCGACCCTCGTCGTGGACGGCGGGTATACTCTGTGGTAGGCGAACGGCCGGTGTCAGCCGGCCGGTGAAACCATCGCGAGACGGTTCGGTATTCGTTTCACCGGCCGGCTGACACCGGCCGTTCGCCCAACACCGGCCGGCTGACACCGGCCGTTCGCCCGGAGTTACGCAATGGCCCTTCCCATCGTGGCGATCGTCGGCCGGCCGAACGTCGGCAAGTCGTCGCTCTTTAACTGGCTCGCCGGGCGGCGGATCAGCATCGTGGACCCGACCGCCGGCGTCACCCGCGACCGCGTCTCGACGGTCGTCGAGTACGGCGAGCGCGCCTGGGAGATCATGGACACGGGCGGCATGGGCATCGTTGACGCGGACAACCTCACGGCGGACGTGGAGCGGCAGATCAAGCTCGCGATCGATCAGGCCGCGGTGGTCGTGTTCGTCGTGGACGTGCGCGACGGGATCGTGCCGCTCGACGAAGAGGTCGCGATCCGGCTCCGCACCCTCCAGAAGCCGGTGATCCTGGTCGCGAACAAGGCCGACACCGAGAAGCTCGGCCAGCAGGCCGGCGAGTTCTGCAAGTTCGGTTACGGCGAACCGCTCTGCGTCAGCGCCGAGCAGAAGCTCGGCAAGGAAGAGCTGTTCGACCGGATCTTGCAAAAGCTCCCGCCGGACACCGGCGAGGCCGCCCCGGACGAGGTGGCGCTGAAGATCGCCATCGTGGGCCGCCGCAACGCGGGCAAGAGCACGTTCATCAACAGCCTCGCCGGCGCCGAGCGCGTCATCGTCTCCGAGATCCCCGGTACGACGCGCGACAGCGTGGACGTGCGGTTCGAGCGCGACGGCAAGAGCTACATCGCCATCGACACCGCCGGCGTGCGCAAAAAAACCTCGCTTGCCAGCGACATCGAGTTCTACAGCCTGCACCGGGCGCAGCGGTCGATCCGCCGGGCCGACGTGGTGCTGCACTTCTTCGACGCGCGGCACCGCATCAGCCGCGTCGATAAACAACTGGCCGAGTACATCGTCGAGGAGAACAAGCCCGCCATCTTCGTCGTGAACAAATGGGACCTTGTGAAGGACAGCGTGCCGACGGAGAAGATGGGCGGCTACGTGCGGGCGATGTTCCCGATGCTCGACCACGTGCCGATCGCGTTTATTACCGCCCAGAAGGGAAAGAACACGCTCCGGCTGTTGCAACTGGCGGTGCAGCTCCACAAGCAGGCCGGTATCCGCGTGAGTACCGGCGACCTGAACCGCGTCGTCCGCGGCGCGATCGAGGCTTCGCCCCCGCCGATGGCCGGTAGCAAACAGCCGAAGGTGTTCTACGCGACACAGATCGGCATCTACCCGCCGACGATCGTGCTGTTCACCAACGGCCCGGAGCTGTTCGACGGCACCTACGTCCGCTACCTGACGAAGACGCTCCGCGACACGTTCCCGTTCTCCGAGGTGGCGCTGAAGGTCGTGCTGCGGGCGAAGGGCGAGGGGAAGAGCCGCGAGCCGGACACCGAAGAGATCGAGGTGCCGCCGGCAGACGAGAGCGACGACGGGACCGAAATCTACCGCGCCGCGAAGGACCAGGCGCCCGCGCCTCCGCCGGCGGAAGAACCCGACCAGCGCCCGCGGAAGAAGCCCCGTGGCTCCGAAACCTGGGATTTTTAGGCGAACCCCGCCCGCAAGGGCGGGGGTGACGAGGCAAGTGACCAACACCCCCGCCCTTGCGGGCGGGGTTCGCCTTCACTTCTCGATCTTCCGAATCTCGATGCTCCGGAACGCGACCGGGTCGCTGTGCCCGGCGAAGCCGAAGTGCCCGCGCGTACGGTCCTTGCCGGGGTGTTTCGCGTTGTCCTTGAACTCTGTCACCTTCGCCAGGTCGCAGTCCAGAACGCGCGTCCCGTTGAGTTCCGCCACGAGGGTCGAACCCCGCGCAGTCACCTCGACGAAGTTCCACTCGCCGACGGGTCGCAGGTAGCCGCGGTGCGCCGGGACCATCCCGTAAGCGGACAGGTTGAACTGCCGCGGGTCGAGTTTGGCGTATTTGGGGTCGGTGTCGTCGAGGATTTGCAGCTCGCACATGGCTTCGGTCGCGACGTGCGCCTTGCCGCCGGGGTAGCGGATCGCCAGGCCGTTGTTGCCGCCCGCCGGCAGCTTGTACTCCAGACGGACGACGTGGTCCGCGAATTCCGCCTTCGTGTAGACGTTCCCGCCCTTCTTCGGCTTGCACACGATCGCGCCGTCTACGACCTCGTAGTTGTCGAGTGCCCCGTCCCAGCCGGTGAAGTCCCTACCGTTAAACACGCTCTCGAAGCCCTTCGCGTCGTGCTTGCGGAGGAGCGCGTTGGCCTCGACCGCCGGGATCTCGCGGACGAAGATGTTCCGCCAGCGGATCTCGCCACCGTGCGTTTGTAAGAGGATCTTCCCGGTTCGCGGGAGCGGCGGGAGCGGGTTCTCCTTCGCCTGCTTGCCCCAGTAGTTCTCCATCCGCGCGTGATCGACCACGAGCTTGTCGTTCAGGTAGACGGTGGTGCGCTCACCGACCTGGACGATGCGGAACGTGTTCCACTCGCCGAAGGGCCGGTCGGCGAACGTGAGCGGGTCGCGCCCCGGCGACTTCGGGTCGTTGTTGAACAGCCCGCCGCTGCCGAGGTGCGGCTTGCGGTTGGGGTTCTTGGGGTCGAACTTCTGATTCCAGTCCCAGATTTGCACCTGCGGGTTGTTCCGCAGGTAGATGCCGCTGTCGGCCCCGGCGACGGTCTTGTACTCGATCAAGAGTTCGATGTCGCCGTACTCTTTTTCGGTCGCAAGGTACGCGCCGGCCCCGTCGTTCACCAGTTCGCCGTTCTGGACCGACCAGTGCTTCTTGGCGTCGGCGGTCCACTCTTCGATGCGCTTCGCTCGCCCGCTCGGGTCGAGTTCGGCGACGACAGCCGGAGCGCCGCCCTTGCCGTGGATGGCCCACCCGTGCCAGCCCACGAGGGACTTGCCGTCGAACAGCGGGGTGAATCCCTTCGGCGGGTCGGCGGCGAAGGCGGGAAGCGCGACAAGGAGCGAGGCGAGGGAGAGGAGGTATCGCATGGGGAATCTCATGGGATCACCGCACACCGCACGCAGCCCACAGGGCTTCCGCCCTGTGCTAAATACGCCGGCCCCTCCGGGGCGGAAGACACGGCCTTTTGTCTTCTCTTTGCCCGGAGGGCCGGCTTTCGTAGCACGGGGCGGAAGCCCTGTGGGCGGTGTACCCGAGAACCTACTTCTTCTTCGGCGCCGGCACCACCGGCCCGACACCACTGAAGTTGTACACGTAGGCGGAGCCGTTCGCACCCGCGACGGCGAACGTACTCCCGTCGGGGCTGATGGCGAGGTCGCGGCAGTTACTCGGCACGTTGAGCGTGTGCGCGGTCACCTCGTCGGCCTTCCAGAACCACACGCGGCCCTGCCCCGCGCCGCCGGCGGCAATCACCGCGCCCGACGGGTGGAACACGACCCCCCACGCGGTCCCCTGGAACGCTTCCTTCGTCTTCAGCAATTTCGCCTTGCCCTCTTTCCAGTCGATCAAGACGACCGCCGGGTTGCCGACGCCCGCGAAGGCGTTCGACACGTTCGTGATCCCGCACAGCGCCACGGTCGAACCGTCGGCCCTGAACGCGATCCCGCGGGCGCCGCCGATGTCGGCCATGAACCCGGGGTCGTACTTGTGCAGCAGTGTGGCGTCGATGGTGCGCTCGCACTTGCCGGTTTTCAGGTTCCAGTCCTTCACGATGCCCTTCAGATCGCACGACACGAGGCGAAGCCCGTCGGGACTGAACGCGATGTTGTAGACGTGCGACTCGTGGCCTTCGAGTGTGCGGACCGGCTCACCGTCGGGCGTCCACAGCTTGATGAGATAATCGTTCCCGCAACTGGCAACTGTGGAGTTGTCCGGGGCGACCGCGAGCGCCCGCGCGTAGCCCGTGTGCGCCGGAACGGTCTTCGTGGGCGCGGGCGCATCGGCATCGCCCGACCACCAACTGAGTTTGCCGTGGTAGTCGGCGGTGATGAGCGTGAAGGGTGTGGCCCGCGGTGCCGGTAGCACCGCGGCGCCAAACCCGACGACGCCCTGCGCCGCGTGCTGTTGCTTTTGCCACGCGACCGCGTCGGGTGCTGTTGCGCGCGAACCGAGCGCGACGAACGCCATCCCGCGCACCCAGCTCTGGTGCCCGACGAACGCGGTCTTGGTCCCGGTGAGGAGATCGAACCGCTGCACGGTATCGTCTTCGGCGGAAACGAAGAGGAACCGGCCCGACGGGTCGAACCGGCACCCGATGAGTGCGCGGGTGTGCTTCAGTTCGCGCTCGACGCGCGCCGCGGTGGGATCGAACACGGCGCGGGGGGGAGGAATAAGGTCCATGAGATGGGTAGTGGTTTGAGGCGAACCCCGGCCGCAAGGCCGGGTGGTCGAGGCCCTGCCGCGCCAGGTGCTTCATGGTTGCCAGACCGATACGGCTGC
>CAZBXY010000379.1:0-7341 GCA_964495365.1 uncultured Frigoriglobus sp.
TAGTGATTTCGCACGACCGGTGGTTCCTGGACCGCATCGCGACGCACATCCTGGCGTTCGAGGGCGACAGCAAAGTGGTCTGGTGCGAGGGGAACTTCGAGGTGTATGAGGAGCAGCGTCGTGCGCGCCTGGGACCGGCGGCCGACCACCCGACCCGGATCAAGTATCGGAAACTTACGAGCTGAGCGGTGGGTAGTACCGATGGGGTTCCGCTCTATGGAAGCATTCGGTGTTCGCTTCGCGGTGCCGGACGTGCAGCGTTTCGAGGTGTTGCGCCGAATCTTCGTTGAGGCAAAGAAGGACAAGGATGCGGGCGCGTTTCGAGACGCGAAGGCGTGGGAGGCGTTGTTTCCCGAAGACATCAAAGCCGGGTTCACCTGGATCAGCGACCAAGAGCGTGAGGAGTGGGCAGCGGTGCGGGATTCCACGGTGATGGCGATTCCGGAACCGGCAGACCAACTCGGCGGTGTATGGGTCTTCGACCGCGTGTTTGAAGCGATCGAAGAGAGCGAATACACGCTCCTGTCTTGCGAACTGGTTGAGGAGGGCGTTGCGGAGATGCGGATCGACCCACACGCGTACCCGTATGGCGGGGTCGGCCCGTTCATTGCTTTGGCCGAAGCATTCGGATTTCGGGTTTTGGGCGTGAACGAGTACGGTGAATACCAGACTCGGGAAGAACTCCTTGGCGAGGGCTGAAACGCCGAACACACCGGAGAATCCTCGTGTCTGCCAATCCGGTTCTGAAAGGCGTTGTGCGCCACGGCGTCATCGTGTTCGAGGCACCGTGGTCGCTTCCTGATGGAACGGAAGTCGAATTCACTGTCACGCGACATGTTTTCACGGCTGACGAACAGGCCGAGTTCGATGCGTGGGAACGGCTCGGTGATGAAGCTTGGGCGATGATCGACAGGTGGGAAGCGGAAGACGAACGAGACGGAACACACCCAACAACACCCGACCCTCAATGATCGAACTTCTCGACGCCGTCAAAACCTACACCCAGGGCCGGCGGACCGTCAACGCGGTGCGCGGGGTGACGCTCCGCGTCGCCACCGGCGAGTTCGTCACCATCATGGGGCCGTCGGGATCGGGCAAATCGACCCTCATGCACCTCATGGGTGCGCTCGACACGCCCAGCGGCGGGCGTGCGGTGTTCCACGGCCAGGATCTGCAAATGATGTCCGACCGGCAGCGGTCACTGCTTCGCCGCGACCGGATCGGGTTCGTGTTTCAGGCATTCAACTTGCTCCCCACCCTCACCGGGGCCGAAAACGTCGCCCTTCCGCTCCTCCTGGGCGGCACCGGGCGCCGAACGGCCCTCACCCGCGCCGCGGAGTGCCTGGAGCGCGTGAACATGGCTCACCGCGCAGACCATTTTCCGGACGAAATGTCCGGCGGCGAGATGCAGCGCGTCGCGGTCGCGCGGGCGCTGGTCGCCGACCCCGAAGCGGTGTTGTGCGACGAACCGACGGGCAACCTCGACACCAGCACCAGCCGCGAGATCCTCACGCTGCTCTCGAAGCTCCCCGAACCCGGCAAGCGCGCGGTCATCATGGTCACCCACGACCCGACCGGCGCATCCTACGGCACGCGCTTGGTCCGCATTCGTGACGGGCTGATCGAGTCGGATGAACCCGTTCGCAAATAGTGTGAGTGCGAGTGTGAGTGTGAGGAAAAACAGAAAAGGAGTGTGAGTGCGAGTGTGAGTGTGAGGAAAGACAGAAAACCAGAGGGTTCTGTCTTTCCTCACACTCACACTCGCACTCACACTCCGCACGGAGTGCGGAATGTATCGGTTGCTGGCCCTGCGCTACCTGCTCCAGCGGTGGGACCGCGGGATGCTGATCGTCCTCAGCATCGCGCTGGGCGTCGCCACGCTCGTCTCGGCGCGGATCCTCAACCAGTGCATCGAGGCCGCGGCGCAGGACACCACCACGCCCGGGGCCAGCGCCGAGTTGTCGGTCACCAACGGCGAGGCCGGGGTTCTGCGGTCGGTCGCGGACGAGCTGCGGGCCGCGCGCGTCGCCGGCGTGAAATCGGTTCAACCGCTCATCTACGACCGCGTCACGCTCCCGGACCTCGACGGCCGCGTCGCGGTACTCGTCGGCGCGGAAGTATCGACGCAACTCTTGACTAACGACAACGCGCTCAAGGCGAAGGTCGAGCCGCTGCGCACTCCAGCGCTGTTGCACCTCGCCCCGGTGCAGGCCGCGGTCCTGGAGGGCGACTTTACGAAGGCCGGGCAGCTCTGGGACCGCATCCCGGGGCGACTCGTGATGGTGTCGCGGTCGGTGTACGACGAGTGGATGCGCCGCACCGGCGGGAACAAGCCGTTCGTCGTCCGCTACGCCACCCGCGACGTCGAGTGCCTGCCCGTCGGCGTCGTCGAGTTCGACCCGGACTCGCCGCTCGCGCCGCTCGGTAAGAACTTCATCGGCATGAGCGTCGGGCAGGCGGCCCAAGTGGTGCGCCCGACGCCCCCGCTCGCGGCGGTTGGCGGCGGGCTGGGCGAGATCGCGGCCGAAACGTTTGCCCCGCCGAAGGTGAACCGCATCGACCTGTTCCTCGAACCCGGCGCCGACCGCGCCACGGTGCAGGCGGAGTTGGCCAAACTCGTCGGCCGGCGCGCGGAAGTCCGCACCCCCGACGCCCAGCGCCGCAGCACGCAGGAGGTCGTCGCCGGGCTGCAAATCGGCGTGCTGATGTGCTCGCTCGGTGCGATGATCGTCGGGCTGTTCCTCGTGTACAACGCAATGGCTGTGACCGTCGCCGAGCGCCGCGCGGACATCGGCGTCTTGCGCTCGCTGGGCGCCACGCGCCTTCAGGTGATCGCGCTGTTCGCCGCCGCGGCGGCGTTCCTCGGCCTCATCGGTGCCGTTCTGGGCGTCCCGCTCGGTATTCTGCTGGCGGAATTCACCCTCAGCCAGTTCCGCGCCGAACTGGAGTCGATGTTCCTCAACCCGGAAGTCAACCCCGCGCACCTGTCGTGGCGGAACGCGGTGCTGGCGGTGGTGGCCGGGGTCACCACCGCGGTGTTCGCCGCGCTGGTCCCGGCGATCCAGGCCGCCAACGACGACCCGGCGCACGTCGTCCGGCGCACCAGCAGCGGCGCGAAGGGCGTGTGGCGGCTGATTCACCGCTCGGCGTGTGCGATCTTGGTGATCGGCGGGTTCGCGATGATTCTCTTCCGCCAGGAACTGCCGCACCGGCTCGGCGGCGTCGGCGGAATGATGACCGTCCTCGTCGGCCTGCTGCTGTCGGCCCCGATCTTCGTGGGGCTGTTCGTCTCGCTCCTCCAGCCGCTCGTCCGGGCGACGTGCCCGTTCTCGATCCGGCTCGCGTGCGACAACCTTTCCCGCGCGCCCGGGCGAACGGGCGTGGTCATCGGCGCGCTCGGCGCGGGGGTCGCGCTCATGTTCCAGACCGCCGGCGTGGGTCGCAGCAACGAGGAGCCGGTCGTTACCTGGATCACGCAAGTCGTTCAGGCGGACCACTTTGTGTTCAGCGGCAACATGACCGCGGCGAACAGCTCGAACAGCCCGATGGTCGCGACCGTCGCCCGCGACCTCCGCGCGCTGCCGGGAGTCGATCGCGTGATGACGATCCGCTACGCGCGCCCGGAGTACAACGGGACGATCGTTTACCTCGTCGCCCTCGACGCGACCGAGTACGCCCGCGCGACCCGCGCCCGCGTCCCGCGCGGGCTGCCCGACCTGGAGAAGTTCCTCGAACTCCCGAACACCGACGACATTTTGGTCAGTGAGAACTTCGCCGCCCGGCACCGCGCGAAGGTGGGCGACACGATCACGATCGCCGGTCCGAACGGCCCGGTCCACCTTCGCATCATCGGAACCGTGCGCGACTTCTCGTGGAGCCGCGGGACGATCTTCATGGACCGCGCCCGGTACGCGAAGCTGTTCGGTGACGAACTCATCGACATCTGTCACGTGTTCCTCCGCACCGACCGGGCGCCGAGCGCCGATGCCGGATTGGAGCGGTACACGGCCGACAAGGGGTTGTTCCTCACCGACCGCGACTCGCTGCGCCAGTTCCTGTCGGAACTCATCAACCGCGTCTACGTGCTGGCGTACATGCAGCAACTCCTGGTGGGCGTGGTCGCGGCGCTGGGCGTGGTGACGGCGCTGCTCATCTCGGTGTTGCAGCGGAAGCGCGAACTCGGGTTGCTGTTAGCGGTCGGCGCAACTCCGGGTCAGGTGTTGCGCTCGGTCCTGGCCGAAGCGTTCCTGATGGGCCTGTTCGGCACGGTGCTGGGCATCCTGATCGGGCTGCCGATGGAGTGGTACGTGCTGAAGGTGATGTTCGTGGACGAATCGGGCTTCAACCTGGACATGTTGATCCCGTGGAAGGCGACGCTGGGGATCGCGGCCGTGTCGATCGCGCTGGCGACGCTGGCCGGCCTCGTCCCTGCGTGGCGTGCGATCCAGACCCGCATTCCGGATGCGCTCCAGTACGAGTGAGGCGGCGCACAGGCTGGAAAGCCTGTGCCACAAAGCCAAATTGGCATTTCTTCGTGGCACAGGCTTTCCAGCCTGTGTCCGTCTTCGATTACACTACACCTCAGTTCCCTCACTCCCGGAGCAGCCTCCATGCGACTCTCCCTCGCCGCACTCGGAACCCTCGTCATGACGCTCGCCGCCACGCCCGCCGATCTGCCGCCGCCCGACAAGCTGCCGGCGATCGCGGAGTTCCCGGACGTACTCACCATGCGCGACGGGACCACAGTGACCACGAAACAGGACTGGGAAGCCAAGCGCCGGCCGGAACTGAAGGAGTTGTTCCAGACCTACATGTACGGCCGGTTCCCGGCGAAGCCGGACAAGGACAAGGTTCACGTGCGGGCACTGTTCGCGGACGCGAACGCGCTGGGCGGCAAGGGTACGCTCCGCGAGTTCGAACTCACGTTCGGCCCGCCGGAGTGGCCGAAGATTTATCTCCTGGTCGCGACGCCCAACGGGAAGGCGCCGGTCGCGTGCTTCGTCGGCCCGAACTTCGGCGGTAACCACCTGCTGACCACGCACGAGAAGGTCCGCATCCCGACGGTGTGGGTGCCCGCGAACTATCCGGGCGTCGAAAAGGGCACGAACAGGGCCACCGCCGAGGGCCGCGGCAAGCAGGCCGACACGTGGCCGCTCCAGCAGGTAGTGGAGGCCGGTTACGCGGTCGCGACCTTTTACTGCGGCGACATCCAGCCCGACCGCCATACGGTGCGCGAGGGGATGCGCGCGACGCTGCCGCCGGCGGAGGGCGGACAGCGCGGAGACGAGACCGCGACTATCATGTGGTGGGCGTGGGGCATTCACCGGTGCGTCGATTTCCTCAAAACGGACACCTTCATCGACGGCAGCCGGCTCGCGGTGGTCGGGCACTCGCGGTTGGGCAAGACGGCGCTTTTGGCGGGCGCGTTCGACGACCGCATCGCGGTGGTGATCCCGCACCAGTCGGGCTGCGGCGGGGCCGGCCCGAGCCGGTCGAAGAACCCGAAGGCGGAAACGGTGAAACGCATCACAACGGCTTTCCCGCACTGGTTTTGCGGCCACTTCAGCGCGTTCGGCGACGACACGACGAAGATTCCCTTCGACCAGCACAGCCTCGTGGCGATTTGTGCCCCGCGCCCGGTGCTGATGACCAACGCGGAGGAGGACCAGTGGGCGAACCCGTCGGGCCAGTTCGACGTCTTGAGTGCCGCGGCGCCCGCGTACAAGCTCTACGGCGACGAGAAGCCGGTCGCGGCGCAGATGCCGGAGCAAGGGAAGCTGAGCGACACTCGATTGGGGTACTTCATCCGCGCCGGCAAGCACAGCATGACGCCCGCCGACTGGAAGGTGTACATTCAGTTCGCCGACAAGTGGCTGAAGTGACCGTCTGGTTTCTCTATACCCCGAAGGGGTTGCATCTCACAGCCCAGGGTCGCGAGGCTTTGCGAGCGCACCCTGGGGAACGTGTGCGTCGCCTGTTACCATAAAGGAGCGAACTACTCTCACAGGCTCCCCATGCTCTCCGACCGCGACGCGCTGTTTGCCGCCATCCGGGCCAACCCGGAAGAGGACACCCCGCGGCTCATGTTCGCCGATTGGCTCGACGAACACAGCGACCCCGACCGCGCCGAGTTCGTCCGGCTCCAGGTCGAACGCGCCCGGCTCGACGACGACGCCAGCGACAGCCAGGCCGTCTACGAGTTCCTCCGCGACCGCGACTACGTCACCCGCCCGTCGGCCGACTGGACACGGATCGACGCCGGCATCCACCGGCGCATCGCGCTGGCGGTCCGCGCCCGCGACCTGCTCAAACGGCACGCTGGGGAGTGGCTGCCGAAGTTACCCAAGAAGTACGAGGTCGAGTGGGGTCAGGTGTCGGACGGGGAGCGCGAGGGGCAGTCCTACGACTTCCACCGCGGGTTCGCCCACCGGGTCGTGCTGAACGACCCGCGGAAGCTCGGCGCGGGCGCGGAGCGGTTGTGCCGGGCCGCTCCCGCGGTCACGCTCGTTGCGGGCGACTTCACGGCCGGGTCCGTCGAGCGGCTGGCCGACGCGGGGCTGCTCGGGTGGATCGCCGGGCTGGAGGTGAGCGGCGACTCCGCGGCCGGGTTGCGCGCGCTCGGGCACCACCGCGAGACCGCCGGCGTGCGGGCGCTCACGGTCCGCTACGGCACGTCCGCCGAGGTCGTTTCGGCCCTGGCCGACGCGCCGCACTGGACCGGTCTGCGGGCGCTCGACCTGTCGCACACAACGGTTTACGGCCCCGACGCCGAGGCGCTGTTCCGCGCCCCGCACCTGCGCGGGCTGAGGCGCCTGCGGGTTCGCGTGTACGACTGGACGCCGGACGCGATCACCGCGCTGACCGCCGGCGGGTTCACCGAACTCGTCTCCCTCCAGATCGCGGGGGCGGACCTGGACGACGACGCGGCCGAGCGGTTGGCCGCGTGCCCGCCGTTCGCGACGCTCCGCACCCTCGACCTGGGCCACAGCACCATCACCGGGCGCGGGGTGACCGCGCTCCTGTGCTCGCCGCACCTGGCCAACGTCGCGTTCCTGGGGCTGGAAGCGAACCCGTGCGGCGGGGTGGACGCCAAGCGGCTCGCGGCGGCCGCGCCCGGCGGGCTGCGGATGCTCCACGCGCACGGCTCGCGGTTCCGCACGCCCGACGTCCGCGGGCTGGCCCGGTGCCCGCGGCTCCGCACCCTCTGGTACCTCGACCTCGACGACAACAACCTGGGGACGCCCGCGGTGCGCGAACTGGTCCGCGGGTTCAAGGACTTCTGCCCGCGTAACCCTTCAGGCTTCTGAACGGCATTTTTCTGGCAGCGGTGGTAGCGTGCCG
>CAZBXY010000380.1:0-7337 GCA_964495365.1 uncultured Frigoriglobus sp.
CCGTTCTCGCCGGGGCGCACCGACGCGACGCAGGAGATGACCGACGCGGAATCGTTCGAGGTGCTCGAACTGACCGCCGACGGGTTCCGCAACTACGTCCGCAAGGGGGACAACCGGACGGTCGAGGAGCAGCTCGTGCTGCTGGTGGAGCGGGCGCACCTCTTGACGCTGTCCGCCCCCGAGATGACGGTGCTGCTCGGCGGGCTGCGGGTGCTGAACACGAACGTCGGGTCGTCCGCGCTCGGCGTCTTCACCAGGCAACCCGGAGCGCTGACGAACGACTTCTTCGTGAACCTGCTCGACATGAACACCGCGTGGCGGAAGTCGGCGGTGTGCGAGCACTTCTACGAGGGGATCGACAGCAAGACGGGTGCGGTCCAGTGGACCGGCACCGCCGTGGACCTCGTGTTCGGATCGAACTCGCAGCTCCGGGCCGTCGCGGAGGTCTACGCCTGCAACGACGCGCGGGCGAAGTTCGTGCGCGACTTCGTGGCGGCATGGGTCAAGGTGATGAACCTGGACCGCTTCGACCTCGGAGCGGGCACGTGAACGGGTCCGGGTGCCCCTGAACCCGTTGACCACCGGGGCATCGGACTTGAAGGAGGTCAGCTCGTAAGGCCGGTTGCGCTTCGGTCGCCTTCGCCACTTCTCGCATGAGCGACGACACGGTGGTGCCAAGCGCAGCGGCCAATTTCTCGACCACCAGGATCGACGGGACCTGTTTGCCCCGCTCCAGCAGCCCGACGTAGTTGCGGTGCAACTCGGACTTCGCTGCCAGCGCCTCCTGCGATACCGTGGCCGCCTCGCGCCGCCGACGCAGCACCGCCCCGAATCTCTTCGTGATCGACTCCACGGACGTTCCCGGACGGGAAAGCAGCCGGTGCAACCGATCGTGTGCGATGCGGTCTACACGTGATAAAGTTGAACATTAAATCCGCGGGTTCCGATGTGCGGTCGGAAAAACGGACGCACCCGCGAGTTAACAACGCTCGACCCACGCCAGCGGGAATAATGCCGGCTCGGGTCGGTCGCAACGCGGCGCCCCGCGACCGGCGCGGCCGCTGGACCGATCGCGCTGCGGGTGCCGTGCGACGGAGCGGCGCGCGACGCGGCAAGCGCGGGACAAATATGCTGGCCGCTCCTGAAATATCAGCGAACGGGCACCGGGCTGGCGACGGAACGAACCCGATTGCTCGAGCCGCTGTTCGCACTCGTAACCGGATCGAGCGATTCGCGGACGCACGGGTTGTTGGCTGGAAACCACAAGTTGTGTTCCGTCTCAATCCCGATGACGCCGCGCACGGGCGGACCGTAGCCCGACTCCATCACGCGGTCCGATCCTATAAGTCGCCTGATTGCTGGATATTCTCCTCTCGGGTCGCGGTTGACACGTTTGCTGCTACCGGTCCGTCAGAGCCGGTCAGAATCCGGTGATTCCCGTGTGCGGCGGGCGCTGGTACAATCCCCCTCAGTTTTCCGTGTCTCCGTTCCGCCAACGGACCCGTCCGTCATGCCCGAATCGACGAACGTTCCACCCTCCGACAGCGAAGTCCGGACCGTCTCGCGCGTCACCAGCGAGGACTCGACAAATCCCGGGCCGGCGGACACCGCTCCCAGCGGGGTGACTCCGAACCCGGCCGGACCGCTCCCGGTGGTCCCGGGGTACGACATCTCGGAGATTCTCGGGCGCGGCGGCATGGGCGTGATCTATCGGGCCACCCAGCAGAGTCTGAACCGGCCGGTGGCGCTCAAGATGATTCTCGGCGACGCGGTGACCCCGGTCGAGCGCGCCAGGTTCGTCCTGGAAGCCCGTTCGGCGGCCCGGCTCCAGCACGCCCACGTCGTCCAGGTGTTCGAGGTCGGCGAGGCCGACGGCCGGCCGTTCATCAGCATGGAGTTCTGTCCGGGAGGGACGCTCGCCGAGCGCGCCCGACGCGCCCCACTGTCGCACCGGGATGCGGCTGCCCTGGTCGAGAAGATCGCCCGCGGGGTCGGGGCCGCCCACGCCGGCGGGCTGGTCCACCGTGATCTGAAGCCGCACAACGTCCTGTTCGCCGCCGACGGCGAGCCAAAGGTGTCCGACTTCGGGCTGGCCCGTGATCTCGCGTCCGACGACGTTCTGACCGCGACCGGTGCGGTGCTGGGCACGCCCGCGTACATGGCCCCGGAGCAGGCCGAGGGGAACCGTGCCGCGGCCGGTCCGCCGACCGATGTGTACGCCCTCGGGGTCATCCTCTACGAGCTGTTGACCGGTCGAGTGCCGTTCATCGGCCCACCGCTGAGCGTCTTGCGCCGACTTGGACACGAGGAACCGCCCCCGCCGTCGAGCCTCACGCCCGGGCTCGACCCCGGCCTGGACGCGGTCGTGCGCCGGGCGATGGCGACGCGGTCGGAGAACCGGTATCGCGACGCGAACGAACTCGCGGCGGCCCTCCGGGAGTGGCTCGCCGGCCGCACGACGGCCGCGGCGCCTCGGGACGTCGTCACCACTCAAATGGCTGCCACGCCGCCCGATCGGCGCCGGGCTCGGGCGGGCGCGGCCGTGATCGTACTCGCGAGCGCGATCGCGCTCGGGGCGGTTGCTTACTTCACGTCACCGGACAGTGCCGGGACGGTTCCGCCCGAACCGACAACCCCGAACCCGGTCGCGCCGGCGCCCGCGGTCCGCCCGCTCACCGGAGAGCTGATCGTTCGAGTGTGGTCGGCGGAAGGAAAGCGGGGGCTGAGGGTCGATGAGTCCGGGGCGCTACCTGTCCGAAACGGCGAACAAATCCACCTGGAAGCCCGGCTCGACGAGGCGGCCTACATCTACGTGCTGTGGATCAGCAGCGACGGGCAGGTCCAGCCGCTCTACCCGTGGAAGCCCCCGAGCCCGCTCGACCGCCCGCCCGCGCTGCCGGCCCGGTCCGGGGTCCACAGCCCGGAGCGGGTCGATCGGGGTTGGGAGGTGGACGGGCCGTCCGGACTGGAGACCGCCGTCCTGCTCGCACGCCGTGAACCGTTGCCGAGCGACCTCGACTGGCAATCGCTCGTCGGCCGGGTGGCTCCGAGCCGGTTCTCCCACCCACAGGAGGTGGCTTGGCTCGAAGTCCGGCCGGGCGCGAAGGTCGCCGAGCAAGCGCGAGGTCTGCACCGCGGGCTGAACGTCCAGGAGTCCCGGCAGATCGACGAACCGATCCTTCAGTTGCTCGAACGGCTCCGTGGGCGGTTCGAGCTGGTCAAGGCGGTCCGGTTCGCTCACGAGGGGAATTAGTCCGGCCGCGACGAGCGGTCGAGGGTGGTTATGCCGACCCGACGTCGGGTCGGCGTTCGCCCGTTGAGTCACCCCAGAGCCCGGAGGAGTAGCATGTCCCGTTTTACCGTGGCCGCTGTCCTGATCGTCCTTAACTGTTGTTCGACGCCGGCGGCCGACCCGCCCAAATGGGACGCGTTCTACCACCAGACGGTCGGCGGGCTGAAACTCGGCGACGGTACTTACCGGATCGACCGAAAGAAGCAGGGCAACAAGCTCACCGACGAGCAGAGCCGGCTGGTCGATCACATGCGGAACGCGGCCGGCGAGTACCAGAAGTTGCGGGACAAGGGATCGCACAAAGAAGCCATCGCGCCGCTCCAGCGGATCATCGCCATCAACCGGGAACTGTTCGGCGAGTCGGCCTCGACCTCGTTCGGCCTGCTCCCGTCGCTGGCCAACGTCTACGAGGACGCCGACGATCTCCCGGCCGCGATCGCAGTTCTGGAGGCGGTGGTCCGGGATGGGCCCAAGCTCTTCGGGCCGAAGGACCAGTGGCAGGTCACCGACGCCCGGTTGCGGCTGGCCCGGTGCCGCGCCGTCCTCGCCTTCCCGCCCGACCGGCGGGACAAGTACCGGGAGCTGACGCGACTACAAGCGGACAACAAGCTGTTGATGGCGGCCGGTCGGTATCGCGACGCCCTCGCTCAGGCCCGGCGGGCCGAGGGATTGGCCAAGGATCTGTTCGGCCCGGACTCCGCCGAATACGCGGTGGCGCTCAACAACCTGGCCGCGACCCTCCAGGACATGGAGGACTACCGCGAGGCCGAACCCCTCCTGCGGAGGTCGCTGGAGGTCCAGGGGAAGATCCTCGGGGAGGTCCACCCGCACTACACCACCGCGGTCTCCAACCTGGCCACCCTGTACAAGTCCATGGGCCGACTGGCCGACGCCGAGGTTCAAGCGCGGAAGGCGAACGAGCTGTTCCGCAAACGGGAGGGTGAGGACACCGCCGATGTCCAGAACTGGTTCCTCCTGGCGGGTATCTACAGCGCGATGGGTGACACCCGCAGGGCCGAGGAAGTTCTCAAGCGGATCCAGAAGGAGAACCAGCGGGTGCGGCAACTCGGGCTAGCCGACCCGGAGAACGAGGCCCTCGCGGCCAGCAACCTGGGAGGCATCTATCTGGACGAGGGCGACCTCGCCGCCGCGCTGGCCTGGAAACGGGCGGCCGTGGAGGGGCTGGCCCGGGTGTTCGGCGAAGCTCACCCCGCGTTCGCCAAAGGGGTGAACGGGCTCGGGACCGTGTTCGAGGCGCTCGGGGATCATGCCCGGGCCGAGCAGGCGTTCACCATCGCCGCGGACATCATCAAGGCCGCGCTCGGGGAGGGGCACCCGGATTGCGCCCTCTTCCGACTGAATCTGGCCCGGGTCTACGAGGCGCTTGAGAGGTTCGGCGAGGCCGAGGCGATCCACCTGAAGGTACTTGAGGTGTTCCGCCGGGCGTACGGGCCGGACCATCACCGAACCGCCAGCGCGGCGGAGGCGCTAGGGGTTCTGTACATCCGCATAGGTAAGCTGGACGAGGCCCAAAAGCACCTGACGACGGCTCGCGAAGTCATGGAAAAGGGATCCAACCGCCGGTCAGACGACTACGCGATCCTACTTAACCAGATTGCCAATCTGCACTTGCGGCGAAAGGAGCTGGACGCCGCCGAGCGGACCGTTACCGAGGCCCTGGAGGTACTCCGGGCGGTCCGCAGCAAGGACCACTTCCATAACGCCCTGATGCTGACCAACCTGGCCGCGGTCAAGCGGGAGCGGGGCGATTCGGCCGCCGCCCGTGACCTCCTCCGTCAGGCCCTGGAGGTCCGCGAGCGGTTCCTCCGTGAGACGTTCAACGCCCAGGCGGACCGCCAGCGACTGACCCTCCTCGCCACGATGCGGCCCACCCTCGACGGGTATCTCAGCCTGTCGCCGACCGCCGCGCCCGGCGAGGCGTATACGCACGTCCTGTTCTGGAAGGGGGCGGTGGCGTCGCGGCTGGCGTCCGACATCATACTCTCCGATCACCCGAAGCTCAGGGCCGGGGTCGAGAAACTGAACGAGCTGCGGGCCCGCTACGCCCGGCTCGCGTTCGCCACCCCGCCACCCGGCGAGCAGGAGGCGTGGGAGAAGCAGTTGACCGCGCTGCGCAACCAGAAAGAAGACCTGGAGGGCGAACTGGCCGCCCAGGGCGTCGAGCTGCGCAAGGGGAAGTACGCCCCGGACCTCAGTCTCGCCGAACTGACCGCGGCGCTGCCCACGGACTCGGTGCTGATCGACGTGCTCGAATATCAGGCGCGGGGCGCCGACGGAAAGGTTGCGCCGCGGATCACCGCGTTCGTCGTCCGCAAGGGGCACCCGCTCCGGCAAGTGGACCTGGGTCCGGCCCAACCGGTTGCCGCGGCGGTCGAGATGTGGCGGAAGGCGGCGCAAGAGGGCGACGGGCCGACGCTCGGTCACGCCGGCGACCAGCTCGCCAAGCTCGTCTGGGCGCCGATCAAGGCCCACGTCGGGGAAGCCAAAACGGTCTTCGTCGCCCCGGACGGCGTGCTCTGTCGGGTGCCGTTCGCGGCGCTGCCCGGCGCGAAACCGGGGTCGTACCTGCTCGAAGAGCGGGCGTTCGTGTCCGTCACCTCGGCCCGTCAGATCCGCGACTTCGGCGCGGCTCCGGGCGCTGGCGCGGGGCTGCTGGCGATCGGCGGTGTGAGCTACGAGCCGCCCGCGAAGGGCCCGATCGCCGGGCCGCCCGGTCTCCCGCGCCCGCCCGCGGGTGCGTTCGGCCCGCTCCCCGGTTCGGAAATCGAGGTGGACGCGGTGGCCGGCCGGTTCCGCAAGGCATTCGCCGACCGGCCGGCCACCGTCTTGCGCGGTGGGGACACGACCGAGGCACGGGTGAAGGCCGAACTCGCCCGCGGCCCGGCGGTGGTTCACTTCGCCACCCACGGGTTCTTCGCCCCGCCGGACGTCGTCTCCCTGCTCCGGTCCGGTCAGGCGCCCGCGAACGCGACCCCGACCCCGCGGGTCGCCGGGTACAGTCCGTTTCTCCTGTCCGGGTTGGTTCTCGCGCGCCCGGCCCCCGGACCGCAGGCCCCGGTCGAGGACGGATATCTGACGGCGGAGGAGTTGAACGGGATGAACCTGCGGGGAACCGAGCTGGTGGTCCTCTCGGCGTGCGAGACGGGGCTTGGGGAGACGGCCGGTGGTGAGGCCGTGCTCGGGCTTCAGCGAGCGTTTCACTCGGCCGGCGCGCGAACGGTGGTGGCCAGTTTGTGGAAGGTGGACGACGCGGCGACCAGTTTGCTGATGGAGGAGTTCTACGGCAACCTATGGGAGAAGAAGTTACCGCCAGCGGAGGCGCTCCGGCGGGCGCAGTTGGCCGTACTCGCCAGTCCGGACCGGGTAGCCGACCGACGGAAGTCACTCGCGGCCGAAGTCGCCAAGCGCGGGCTCAAGCTCGGGGCGGAAAAGGAACTGCCCGACGGCGGAAAGATTCAGGGGCGCACGCACCCCGCTCTGTGGGCCGCGTTCGTCATGAGCGGGGCACCGCGGTAGCGCGGCCGTCGCTCGCGTCCGGGCGGATCGGTTTGTCCGGCCCGGAGCACCCCGGACGTACGGCTTCTCGAACCGAACACTCCTCGAAATCGCGCGCGGTTCCGGGCGCGAGAGTACTCCGCCCGACCGCCGCCAAGCCCTAAGATTTCCAGCGTTTCGTGAGGTAACAGGGTGCGCGACGTGGCGGCGGTTTGAGCGAGTTCGGGTCCGTCTCGGTGTCCGAGTGATACCAAATCGGGCTGATCTGTTTCTCATCAATGACCGCGCAAGTTGTTATTATCAGTACACTTGCGCCGACACCGCATGGTTACTCATCAGCCCGAATGGCACTTCCCGGAGTGGGAAGTTGCGTCGTGGCCAGGAGATAGGCGTGGGATGTCCGGGTTGCGAAGATGTGGTTACTACCGCCACAACCCCGGCCCGGACATCCCACGATGGTACATTCTACCCGACGCTCCCCTTGCCCATCTTCTCGACGAGCAGCGTAATCCCCGCCTCGCGGATGTAA
>CAZBXY010000381.1:0-7320 GCA_964495365.1 uncultured Frigoriglobus sp.
AGCGCGAGAAGTACCCCACGCCGCTGTTGAACAGCACCACCCGCGTGATCGGCAGGCTCGTCGCCGGCTTGAGGTCCTGTTTCGCCTCGCCCGCCGCCCACAGCGTGTCCAGCCACACACCCGTACTCACCGCACCCAGTACCAACGCGCCCCACAACAGTTTCTTCAACATGGAGAGTTCCCCTACGAGTAATGCGGCCCACTATACCGACGACGCAAGTGCCGCCCCGGCTTGCTCGTTCGGCGATTTTACACCCCTGTGGCCGAACGTTGAGAGCGGCCGGTTCGTGTCGAGTGGCCGCTCGCGTCCAGCCACACGTCATTGAGCCGTTTCGCCAGCAAATCCCAGGAATATCGCGACAAAACGCGCCGCCGCCCGCTCTCCGCGGTGTCGGAGAGTTCCTCCGGGCGCCGGATCGCGGCCAGAGCCGTACTCACCAGTTCCTCACAGGTATCGGCGAGCAACAGGTCGCGCCCGGGGGCGAGGTCCAGCCCTTCGGCCCCTACCCGCGTGCTGACGACCGGTGTCCCGGCCGCGAGCGCCTCCAGAATCTTCAACCGCGACCCGCCGCCGATGCGCAGCGGAACGACGAGGAACCCGCACCGGGCCAGGAACGGGCGCACGTCGGGCACGTCGGCGTGCAGTTCCGCCCCGAGTGTGGCCGCGACCTTCGCCCGGAGCCAGTCCGGCGGGCGCCGGCCGACCAGAACCGCGGTGGCGGTCGGCTCCGCGGCGCGAACGGCCGGCAGAACGTCGGACAGCAAGATGTTCGCCGCGTCGAGGTTCGGGCGCCAGTCGAGGCTGCCCATCAAGAGCATCCGCGCCGGATCGCGTTCGACGTCCCGTTGGGGGCGGAAGTAATCGACGTCCACGCCGTTGTCCACGACGCTGACGCGGGTCGCACTGAACTCGTCGCGCATGAGCGCGGCGTCCTCGCGGCTGACCGCGATGGGGGCCGTCGCGGCGGAATACGCCCAGCGCTCGAACGTCTCGAACTTCCGCAGCTGCTGCCGGATGTACCACCGCTTCATCGAGTTGTCGGCGGTTTCGGTGTACCGGCGCCAGATGAGCGATTCGACGTTGTGGGCCATCACGCTCCACTTCACCTCCGCGAGCCGCTCGCCGAGGGCGTCCCGCAGCACCTGGGCGTAGGGAGTCCACTCGCAGTGCCACACATCGACGGGGTTATTGGCCGCGTGCCGCCTCACCGCTTCCGCGAGCTGCGGGCTGGCGTGGGTCGCGACTGAGTACGGCAGCGGCGAGAGCAGATTGCCGGCGAGCCGGGCGTAGAAGCCCGCCCCGGCCTTTGGCGGAACGGTGCGATCGACGACGACCGTTTCGACGCCGAGTTCGCGGAACGCGTCCTCCGCGACGAGCTGCTCGCGCCGGTCTGGGTTCCGGTGGCACAGGATCGTGACGCGGTGCCGCGCCGTGAGCCGGGCGAGCAGGTTATAGGTCCGAATCCGCTTTCCCGACGTGAGCGGGAACGGCAGTTCCTCGTCGAGTACGGCAACGTGAAGTGAGCGCATGGGGTTCCTTCCCGGCACATGGGCCGTGAGGCCAGCAGTGGGCGCCCAATTGTGTCTGAATGATACGCGGGGAGGCAACCGCAGTTTTCCGCGTGCTTTCAGAGTAGTAGGCACACTCCGTGTGCCGTCGCTTCACCAGAGGAACAGCGACGGCACACGGAGTGTGCCTACTACTTTGTTTTCCGCGTGCATTCGCCGCCCGCGTGTGGTTCGATAGCTCGGCCCATTCCCCACACGGAGATTCACCCATGTTTCGCGCGCTGTTGCTCGCGGTGCCGCTGGCCGCGCTGGTCTCGGTCGGAACCGCCCCGGCCCAGGAAGAAAACCCGTTCGTCAAGCTCATCAAGTCGAAGATCAAGGACGAGAAGAAGCCGTTCGCGCTGTTGGTCACGTTCAAGGTGAAGGCGGGCAACGAGAAGAAGTTCGAGGAAGCGTTCGCCCCGTGCCTGATCGCGACCCGCAAAGAAGCCGGGTGCGTGGCGTACTTCCTGAACCGCGACCCCGACGAACCGGCGAACTACATCATGTACGAACATTTCAAGAGCATCGCGGCGCTGGAATCGCACCTGAAGGAGAAGCACACGCAAACGCTACTCGCGACGGTGATCCCGATGTGCGACGGCGACCCGAAGATCAAGGTGCTAACAGTTCCCGAATGACGCGCGGTGTCATTCCTTGCCGAGTACCAAATCGACAACCCAACAGCCCCGGACGTGTTCGCCGGGGTTTCGGCAATGGTTCAAGATGTCGTCGTTATCGCACCCGGCGTCTTGAAGCGCGTCCGCCAGAATCGGCATCGCGAAGAAGTCCCGAGCGTCGTACATCTGCCGCGCGAGGTTAACAGCGGTGTCGGTGCGCCACTCAGGAGGGAAGGCGACGCGGCGGAACGGGTTGCCGAAGATGTCGCGAAGGATCACGACTTGCTGAGCGACTTCTTCGGCCTCCGCCGCTTCGCTGATCTCTTTGAAGTCGGGCCGCTCTGGGTTGGTCCCCCTCTGTTCAACCGCGAGCCACATCTTTGCATACCCGGCGGACTGGTGGGCGTTGACTGCACTGCTGGCTCGCTCGGCCGCTACGAATGAGCATGCGTCGGCCGCGCTCTTGGCCCAAGCCTGATCGAACCGCTCCCAGGCGGTCCGCTTTGCCGCTCGCTCACGGAGTTCGAGTTCAACCCAGTCGATTTGTCCGTCGGCAAATCGCTCGGCGGCGACAACGGCCGCGCGGCTGGCCTCGCTCGAAAGGAGCGACCAAATTCGATAACAACATGCACACGCGAACAGACGCCGCTTCCGGTCGTGCGCTTTGCGCCCCAAGTGGGTGAGAAATTGCCCCGGCTCTTTGCACGCCAGCCATTCCGCTTCGGTCATCTGTCGCCCTCTGATCCGCCCACCGCTTGCGGCCTGCTCACTTCGGTGGTTCGTCGAACCCGTGCTGTTTGCGGTGGTACGGGCCGTCGAAGTCGATCGTGCTCTTGAACCGCTCGTGCCGGCCGTCGCCCGCGTGCGGTTTCACCTTCGCGAGCAGTTTCGTCAGTTCCTCGCCCTCCATCGGCTTGAAGTTCCGAGCGGTCGCGACGTTCTTCTTCAGGTCGTCCATCGAGACCATTCCGCTGACGACGGACGCGATGTCCTGCGACAGCGCGAACCGGATGCACTCCTCCGCGGTCGCGACGCCGGCCTTCACGATCTTCCCGTCACCGCCGCCGAGGCTCTTCATCCCGATGACGCCGATACCGTGCTTCTTCGCGGCCGGGATCAGTTCCTTCGCGAAACTGCGGTAGAAGTGGTCGCACACGTTGATCGGGCACTGGACCGTGTCCCACTTGTGGACGGGGAGCATCTTCAGGTGAATCGCGGGGTGCTTGTGGCCCGTGTAACCGACGAACCGCACCTTGCCGGCCTTCTGGGCTGCGAGCAGCGCTTGTAACCCACCCTGTTCGACCACCCATTCCGGGTCGTTGTCCCAGTTGATCTCGTGCATCTGCATCAGGTCGATCACGTCGGTATTCAGTCGCTTCAGGCTCTCGTCGATCATCGCGCGGACGCCCTTCGCGTCGCGGGCGCACACCTTCGTCATGAGAAAGCACTTCTTCCGCCACTTGCCGCCATCGGCCGACAGCGCCTTGCCCATGATCTCTTCGCTGCCGCCGTCGTGATAGTCCCAACAGTTGTCGAAGAACGTAACGCCCTCGTCGATGGCCGCGTGCATGATCTTGACGGCCCCGTCCTTATCCTTGATCGAGCCGATGTGCCACCCGCCGAGGCACAGGATCGAGACGTTCACGCCGGTTTTGCCGAGCGGGCGCGTCGGGATTCCTTCACCGGGCTTCTTCTCCTGAGCTGCGGAGACCGTGCCGAACGCGACGGCTCCGGCCGTGGCGACGCCGGCGGTCTGCATGAACTCGCGCCGGGTCTCGTCGGAAGTGGGTTCGGTGCCGAGGGTTGGGCTACGGTGCCGGTCGCACATGGGGAAGCTCCGTCGGGAAGAAGGGAGGGCGACGGAACTGCGAGCATACCGCGCGCCGGATCGGAAGAAGAGAGATTGGCCACAAAAAAGCACAAAGGACATACAAGAGAACCAAGACCAAGAAGCGTTTTGAATTCGCTCTGTTCCTCGTCTACTGCCTTCTTTTTGTGCCCTTTGTGCTTTTTTGTGGCCAATCTGCTTTCTGTCACCCCCCGCGATCCTTCTCGGCCGTCTTGAGCATCTCCGCGGCCTCCTTGCGGGTCGTTTCGCTGCGCGACTCGCCCCGCAGCATCAGCGCCAGTTCCTCCACGCGGGCGTCGTCGGACGTCAGCGGGGTGATCGTCGTCGCGGTGCGCTTCGCGGTACTGGCCTTGCGGATCGTCCACTGGTACGCCGCGTAGCTCGCCACCTGCGGCAGGTGCGTGACGCACAGAACCTGGTGCGAACGGCCCAGGGCCGCGAGCTTCTGCCCGAGTACGTCGCCGAGCCGCCCGCCGACGTTCGCGTCGATCTCATCGAACACGACGAGCGTGCGCACCGGGTCGTGGGCCGCGAGAACGGTCTTCAGAGCCAGCATCGTGCGCGACAGTTCGCCGCCACTTGCAACCTTCCGCAACGCGCGCGGCGGCTCGCCGGGGTTGGCGGTCAGGATGAGTTCGAGTTGATCGATCCCGGCCGCGGGCACGTCGCCGGCGGTCGGGTCGGCCGGCAGCGAGATTTGCTCCAGCGAAGCGTCCAACTTCGCGTTCGGCATCCCCAGATCGGCGAGGTGCTTCTGCGCGTCGGCCGCGAGCTTCTTCGCCACCTTCGCCCGCGCCTTGCTCAACACGTCTGCCGCGACTTTCATCTCACTCCAGGCCGCGCGCAAAGTCGCGTCGATACCGGAGAGGTCGTCCTCCTGCTTTTGAAGTGCCGATTCCTTCGCGTCGAGCGTGTCGCGGTAAGCGATCAACTCGTCGGGCGTCTTGCCGTACCGCTGCTGGAGCTTTTTGAGGAGCGCGATCCGCTTTTCCACTTCCTCCAGCCGGTCCGGGTCGGCCTCGAACCGCTCGGCGAGGTCGCGGCAGGTGTCGGCGAGGTCTTCGACCTCCGGGCGCAGCGCTTCGAGCCGCTGACACACCTCCGCGAGTTTCGGGTCGAACGATGCCCACTTGTTCGCGTCCTTGATGAGCTTCGCGAGCACCTCGGACACGGCCCCGTCGTCGTCCACGAGCCGGGCCGAAACGGTGGAGGTGAACAGCGCCAGGCTCTGGGCGTGAACGAGGCGTTCGCGTTCCTTCACCAACAACGGGAGTTCGCCCGGTGTCAGTTTGGCGTTGTCGAGGTCTTCGCGCTCGAACCGCACGAGCGATAACTCGCGCTGTCGGTTGGCCTTGGCGTCGGAAAGGGCCTTGAACTGTGAACGCAGCTCGCGGACGCGGGCGGCCTTCGCGGTGTACTTTTCGCGCAGGTCGGTGAGCTTGCCGAAGGCGTCGAGCAACTCCAGTTGGTACGCGGGCTGGAGCAGCGAGTAACTCTCGCGCTGGCCGTGGACATCGACCAGCATTTCGCCGATGCGCTTGAGCGTGGACACCGCAACCGGCATGTCGTTGACCAGCGCCGAACTCCGCCCGCTCCGCGACAGGCGCCGCGTCAGGATGAGTTCGTCCTCTTCGACCGGCACCGGGAGGATCGCGGAGGCGGCCTCGCGCTGTCCGGGGCGGGTGAGGTCGAACCGGCCGCTGACGCGGAGTTCGTCGGCCCCGGTTCTGATGAGTTCGGCGCTGCCGCGCTCGCCGAGCAAGAGTCCGAGGGCGCCGAGGAGGAGGGATTTGCCGGCCCCGGTTTCGCCGGTCCAGGCGCAGAATCCCGCGTGCAGTTCGACCCGCACGTCTTCGATCAGCGCGAGGTTTTGGACGGCCAGTTCGCGGAGCATACCGCAATGGTACGCTCCGCCGGCGGGCAGGTGAAGGTGAGTCGGTGACCCGCGGCGCCCGGTCAGTAGTTCGGACGGGTTGTAACGTTTACGCCGGCGCCGGGCGCTTGAAGACGAGCAGCAGCACGTCCTGTTGGGCCTCGACGTTGTGGTAAACGGTACTCGATACTAGCTCCCAGCCGTCGGTGCCGAGCTGGTTGAGCGCGGCCTCGAGGTCGCCGGCCCCGGAGTCGTCGCCCAACCCGCGGGTGATGAACTGCGCCGTCGTGTACTGCCACTTGGTCATGGGAGCCTCACAAAAGTAGTAGGCACACTCCGTGTGCCGTTGCTTCACGAGAGGAGTAGCGACGGCACACGGAGTGTGCCTACTACTTTGGCTCACTCCACGGGGTACAGCATCCGGCCACAGGTACAGGTATGGAACGCGCCGCCGCGCAGGTCCGAGAAGTGCGTTTCAGTCATGGTGGTGCGGCACCCCTGGCACACGCGGTTCTTCGCCACCGCGAACGCGTCTGGCCCCTTCGCCTTCACGATCGTGTCGTAGGTCCGCTTCGCGTCGGCCGGGAGCGCCGATTCCGCCTTCGCCAGGTCCGCCCGGGTCACCTCGGTGTCGGCCCGCAGCCGCTCCAGGCGCTCGGCGGCCTCCGTCTGAAACTGGACAAATTCCGCCTGGGCCTGTTTCCACTTTTCTTCCACGGCCGGGACCGCCGCGGTCTTCTCTTCGAGCTCGGTGATCGTCGCGAGGATCGCGTCTTCGAGTTCGCCTTTTTTTTCCTTCGCGTGCAGGATCTCCAACTCCTTCGCCGCGTACTCCTTCTGGACGCTGATCCCGGTGAGCTGGTCTTCGAGCTTCACGAGCCGGGCCTCGGTCTGCTTCAGGGTGCCCTCGTCCTCGCGCTGCTTGAGCTTGAGGTGCGTGATCGCGTCGTGGTGAGCCTTGTGCGCGGCGCGCTCGGCATCCAGTTCTTCCTGGTGCTCCTGGAGGACGCGCGGCCCGCGGTCGATCTCGGCCTGGAGATTGCGGAGGTGAACGCGGAGCCGGTGACACTCGCGCAGCGCGGACGTGACGGATGACATGGGTTCCCCTTTGGGGGAATTGTATCAAAGGCGAACGGCCGGTGTGAGCCGGCCGGTGGGAGGTGCACTCGACCGACGCGGGTCGTGGGTGGTGCGGGTTGGCCCCGCCGCGCACTCGGGCTCGCCCACCGGCCGGCTCACACCGGCCGTTCGCCAGGCGGCTACGTCTTGGCGTTCTTCAGCCCGTCGAGGAAGCCCTCCAGTTGCCGGCTGCGGACCGGGTGTTGCAGCTTGCGGACCGCCTTCGCCTCGATCTGGCGCACACGCTCGCGGGTCACCTTGAAGATGCGGCCCACTTCCTCCAGAGTGTAGGTGTAGCCGTCGCCGAGGCC